>JBKQKS010000048.1:0-2542 GCA_052147395.1 Roseiarcus sp. | reverse complement strand
CTGCGACCAACCGCTAACGCGACAAGCGCCAATGTTTCGACTTCCCGCGGCCCAAGCTGCAATGCGAGGCGCGCGTCTCTTGCGGCTTTGATAGCCCTGAGCTGGAGGAGGGTGACGGCGGTGGGTTATTTGGTTGCGATGAGCAATTCTTGGGCTGACTCAATTTTAGTCGCGAGAATGACGGCCTGGGTTCGGCTCTCAACCCCGAGCTTTTGCAAAATCGCGGACACATGCGCCTTGACGGTCGCCTCCGAGACGCTGAGCTCATAGGCGATCTGCTTATTGAGCAGGCCCTGAGACAGCATCATCAGCACTCGAATTTGCTGGGGGGTAAGCGAAGCGAGCCGGCGCGCCATTACGCTCGAATCGCGGTTGAGCTGAGCGTTAGGATCGAAGTCGGGAGGCGTCCAGCGGCCGCCGTCCAGCACCTGCGCGATGGCGTCTCGCATCGTGTCGAGCGAATTGGACTTCGGGATAAAGCCGGCCGCGCCGAACTCGAGGCAGTGCCGGATCACCGCACGGTCTTCATTGCCCGAAACGACGACCACCGGGGTCGAGGGACGCTCGGAACGCAGGAACAAGAGCCCGGAAAACCCACGAACGCCCGGCATGGTCAGGTCGAGCAGCACGAGATCGGTGTCGGGCGAAGCTTCGAGCGCCGCGACCATGCTGTCGAAATCGTGCGCGACCGCAATCTCAGCCTCTGGCGCCGCTCCGAGTACGGCTTGGCGTAACCCGCCGACGACCAGCGGATGGTCATCCGCGATCAGCACGCGAAAAGCGGCCGCTGCGCTCATCCTCTCCTCCCGCGCCGTCCCCAACAGTGAACCGACAATTGCTCAACACGGCGTCGTTGTCACTCCCAGTCCCTCGGGTCTACAGTATTCGCACATCTCAAATCGCCGCGCGGACCCTGCCCCACCTTGCTGCAGGGCTGTCCGGGGAAGTTTCAGGGGGTAATTCAAAAGGTCGCGGCGCATGTCCCGCAAACCCAAGGATTTCTGAGGGATTCCTTGGTACTTTCTGGTTGTCGAGACTCAGAAAGTCGAGGGCGGGACATGCGCTTCACTCCTACCATTTTCGCCAAACTCCTGGAACCGATCGACCGGAGGCGGTTCGCGGCGATCGTCGCACGGCACGACGGGGACGCCTACGGCAAGTCGTTCTTCAGCTGGGATCATCTGGTGACGCTGATCTTCGCGCAGCTGAGCGACCTCGACAGTCTTCGGGCGCTGCAAGCCGGCTGGAACGCCAGTTCCCAGCATCATTATCACCTCGCCAGCGGCGCGCTTTCGCATTCGACCCTCAGCGACGCCAACAAGCGTCGGCCGGTCGCCGTCTTCGCCAATGCGTTCGAAGAGGTCGCCAAGCTTCTCGACCGTCAATGCCGAAGCGACGGCCGCGACTTCGTCAGGCTGATCGATTCCACCCCCATCCCGTTGGGAAAACTGTGCGATTGGGCCAAGTCCAACGGTCGCATCCGCGGCATGAAGGTCCATGTCGTCTATGATCCCCATCACGATCTGCCGCGCATCCTCGACATCAGCCACGCCAACGTCAACGACACGCAAATCGGCCGCACGATCGGCATCGTCAGCGGCGCGACCTATGTCTTCGACAAGGGTTACGTCCATTACAAGTGGTGGACCGCCATTCATCAGGCCGGGTCCTTCTTCGTCACGCGCCCCAAGGGCAACATGGGCTTACGGGTGGTGAAGGCGCGCGATCTCCAAATGGTTCGCGGCGACGGGTTCACCGTCCTCGCCGACGAAGAGGTCGCCCTCGCCAGCAAGGGCGATTCCAAGCTGCCGATCCCGCTGCGCCGCGTCCGCGTCCAACGCGACAACGGAAAGACGCTCTCTCTCCTCACCAACGACATGACGCGCTCGGCCGGCGCAATCGCCGCTCTCTACAAGGCTCGCTGGCAGATCGAGCTTTTGTTCCGCTGGATCAAACAGCACCTAAAATTCCGCAAGTTCCTCGGCCACAACGAGAATGCGATCAAGCTGCAGATCTACGCCGCCGTGATCGCCTACGCCCTCCTCAGGCTCGCCGCCAGAAGCCACAAGGTCGCCCATCCCATCCTGCGGTTCACCGACCTCGTGCGCAAATTCCTGTTCGAACGACGCGATCTCGCCGCCATCGAAAAGCCCCCACCCGTCAATCCCAGTTGGAAACAAGACAAACGCTCGCCCGATCAGTTGAGCCTATGCTATGCGTGAATTTTCCCCGGACAGCCCTGCGCGAAGCGGGGACGGTGGCCCGAAGAGGCCGGACGGGATGCGGAGAGCAGAGCTGCGACGATTGCGCTTCGCAGTGGCGTTGGCGCCAGGCGTCCTCGTGGGCCGCGGCGGGCCACACCCCACCCGGCCCCGGATCTCAGGCCGGGGGTTGCGCCACCTTCCCCTGCTGAGCTGGAGACGCGCGGCCTTGAAGAGGTGTGAACCTAGAAACGGCAGTTGACGCGTAACTCCTTGAAATTGTTCAGTTGGGGCCAACTGCTCCGCATTAGCAAATCTCGGCGCAAACCCTTTATAATTCA
>JBKQKS010000047.1:0-9350 GCA_052147395.1 Roseiarcus sp. | reverse complement strand
CCGCCGGCAAGATCAGCGCCACGAGCGCCCGCCCCGGGTCCGACCAGCCGGGAAAGCCGCCCGCGGGCGCGAGGCGCAAATGCACGGCAAAGACCAGCACCAGCACGATGCCGAACCAGAAGTTGGGGATCGCGAGCCCGAGCTGGCTCGCCGCCATCACGGCCGCGTCGCCGGTCTTGCCCCGCCGCTCCGCCGCGTAGAGGCCGGCCGCCAGCGCCACCGCCGTCGCGATCGCCATCGACAGCAGCGCCAGCGGCCCGCTCACCTCGAGCCGCTCGAGGATCAACGGCGCGATCGGCGAGTCATAGGCGTAGGACTGGCCGAGATCGCCGTGCAGCGCGCCTCCCACCCAGTCGAGATAGCGCTCGGCGACCGGCTTATCGAGCCCGAGCTTGTGGGAAAGCGCCGCGACCGCTTCCGGCGTCGCGCTCGTTCCGAGCATGGTCTCAGCCGCGTCCCCCGGCAGCACTTCGAGCACGCCGAACACGACCACGGAGGCAAAGGCCAGCGTCGCGACCAGTATCGCCAGACGTTTGAGCGCGAACCCAATCATGCCGCACCATAGTGCGATCCGCGCGGGTGGGGCAACGGGGCGGGCCTCGAGGGGTCCAAAGAAAACCCTTGCGGCTGTCAAGTTTCTGCAAAGATTCCTATTATTTTTGTCAAGCTTTTCCAAGACTTTCTTTGGCCATTTCGCGGAGTTTCAAGCGCTTACGGATCGTTTATTTGGATTCTGGCGCTCGAGCCGGGGCCGTCGGATCTGACCGAATCGCCCCAATGCCGTCATGGCCGGGCTCGTCCCGGCCATCCACGCCGATCCGCAACACGGCGTTTCCCGATTGGCGCGAGACCGACGGTCGCGAAAACGATAAACATTCGTGCAGCTGAACCGCGTGGATGGCCGGGACGACCCCCGGGTCAAGCCCGGGGGCGGCCATGACGGAAACCGCCGGCTTTGGGCCCCGGCTTGGGAGTTACTGGATTTTGGCGCTCGAGCGCCTCGCCCCGCCGATCGGCGCCAGGCCCGAGCCTCTTTTCGGTCATTCACAACGACAATAACGTGGAGTCGACATATTCGAAAACAATTTTCTGATTTTCTGAATCTCTTCCCTCGCGCGGAATGACGCCGCGGGTAAGGGAGCGAAGGTCGCGCGAATTCGTATGTGGCAAAGACGGTCGTGACGCCGTAATGCGATATGAGTGTAATCGGTATCGTATCCCTGTAAGACGATGTCGATATGCGCCGGCGGATACGGCGACCCGATGGGGTATGCGCCTTCGGCGAAGGGCGCGCGGCCTGTGGCACGCGGACGCATTGACGCAGGGTCAATAATTCGCTTGTCTTGCGGAAACTGACGGAGGCCCATTCGGTTTTTCTTGCGACCTGCGTCTCACGAGGATTGATGACAGGTGTGGGGCCGCCGAGCCCGGCGGGCGGTGACGAGGACGGCGGGCAGGGCTTGAGCGACATAACGGGCAGTAATAGGGGATAATGGTAAGCTGTCACCGTAATCCCAATAATTGCGGAAATAAGAAGTTGTCCACGTAAACATTTGTGAGCCCCAGCGCTCACATGGAGGTCAGAAATGGCGTTCACAATTAGCGGACTAGCCGGTTATCCGAGCAGTCCGCTGTATCCATCGTCGTCCTATCAAGGACAACCGGTGATAAACCTACAGAACTGGCTCGTAAAAAACGGGTTTCTAAGCCAAGCCGATATGAATAGTGGTCCTGGTTACTATGGTTCTAAAACGACCGCAGCGGTCGACACCTTACAACAGGCCCTGGTCGCTACCGGTTATCTGACTCAATCTCAAATGAATACTGGTCCGGGCGACTACGGGCCGCAGACAATATCGGCCGTCCAAGCCGAACTTAGTTATTTGGACACTCCTACGCTCACTGTGCAGACCGCCGCACAGACATGGACAGGAGGTCAAAACTTCAACTTCATGCTCGCCGCGAACACTTTCAGCGACCCGCAAAGCGAAAGTCTTACCTACACGGCGACGCTGACCGGCGGGGCCGCATTGCCGCCATGGCTCAGCTTCAACGGTGCGACCCGGACGTTCACTGGAACAGCTCCGAACGCAGCGACGACCCTCTCAATTCAGGTAACCGCGACTGACACCAGCGGGCTGTCGGCTAAGGACAGCTTCGCGGTAACGGTGACGCAAACCGCCATGCCCGACCTGACGGCGACGCTCAATTCCGTCAGTTCGACCTCGTTGAGCACTGGCGGCACTCTGACCGTTAATTACACCGTGAAAAACCAGGGCCAAGCTACGGCCGGCAGCACATACAGCAACGTCTACATTTCCCCCGATCCGAATTTCGGAGATGGCAATGACATCGCCCTCAGTCCGGTGTCATGGCCGTCATTCGGCTCTCTTGGCGCGGGACAGTCGGTCTCGCAAAGTCAGACTTTCATTCTGCCCAGTTCGATCGGTTCGGGACCATGGTATGTCGCGGTCAAAGCGGACCCGACAAACGGCGTCGCCGAAAGCAACGAAGGAAACAACTGGAGTGGGTACCAAGAGGTCACCGTGACCGCGCCGCCGGCGAATGTCACTGCCTCGACCTCGGTAGCCGAGACGACAGAAGGCAGCGGCAACCCCATCATATTCTTCGTCAACCTCGACCGCAGCGTTTCCCAGGACGTCACGGTCTATTTTCAACTCGGCGGAACGGCGAGCAGCTCCGATTATGTCGTAAAATCCGGGTGGCAGGTCATCACCAATTCGATCGTCATTCCAGCGGGGTCCTACTCCGCCGCGATCAGCATTTACGCCAACACTGACAATCTCGTCGAAGGCGATGAGTCGGTCACTTTGCAGCTTACGGGAGTCTCGACCGGCGCGCAGCTCGGCTCGACGCTCACCGGCAGCGCCACGATCCACGACGCGACGCCTGCGCCGACTGTCGACGCGGTTCTCGACACGGCGTCGACGAACGCAAGCCTGACGATGAACGGCACGATCACCAACGCGATCGACGCCGTTCCAGAAAGTGGCAGCGCGAACATGTCGTTCGACCACGACTGGTTCAGTGCCCACTTGGTGGCCGGGCACAGCTATACGTTTTCGGCGACCGGAACGTCGGGGACGCTGAACGACGTCGCCATCGACCTGAGGGACGCGAGCGGCGAGATTGTCAACAGCGAGAATGTCGTCGATGGAGGCCCGAATGGCTCGCCGAGCTTCATTTTCACTCCATCGACCTCCGGCGCCTATTTTCTCGCGATCAGCGCCGGCGGATCAAACCCTGCGGCTTTAACAGGCTCCTACCAGATCAACGCTACGGACAACGCCCCAGCGCCGACGAACACCGTCGACACCATCCCCGAGAACACAAGCACAACCGCCACGCTCTCCGCCGGCCAGACTGCCACAGGGACCATCGATCAAACTGATCTCAGCGGCGACGCTGTGGACAGCGACTGGTATCGGATTTCCCTCACGGCAGGTCACACCTACCATTTCACAGACAGCGGGACGACCGGAACGCTCGACTACACCGCAGTCCAGCTCTTTGACTCCAGCGGCAATCCGATCAGCAACCTCGTCGACTTCAGCAATTCGTTGGATTGCACGCCTTCGACAAGCGGAACTTACTATTTTGCGGTGCGAGCGGGCGGCGCGGGCTATGCCGACAAGACAGGCAACTACCAGATCAGTGTTTCTGATGAGGGCGCTTCAACGTCGGACGACTATGCCGACGATCCGACCGATACCAGCGCTCCAATCGGCCAGGCGTCGGTCGGCGAATCGATCACTGGATTTATAGGCCCAGCCGATTCAAACGATACCTACGGCGACAAGGACCTCTTCCAGGTTTCCCTTCTGCAGGGCCACACTTACGACATCGAATTGAAGAGCACCGCGATCGGCGGACTGGCGCTGCCGCTCGGCGTCTTCACGGTGCGAGACCCCAGTGATTTTGCCGACGTGCTGAAGACCAGCGCCATCTCTTCCGACTCCAGTGTGGTGTTCACCCCTGGCGCTGACGGGGCGTACTTTATCCGCGTTGGCACCGGCGGCGCCGCGACGGATCAGGGCGGCTACACGTTGTCGGTGGCCGATATCACCCCGTCGACGCCGCCAACCCCGACAGACGATTATCCTGATTATCCCGGCGACGCGAATGCGATCAATGGCATTGTCACGATTCCAAGCGGGGGATCGCAGACCGGCGTCATCGGAACGGTCGGCGATCAGGACGTTTTCGCAATCTCCGTGGTTGCGGGGGATACATACCAGCTGTCGGTGTCGGGTGAGAATGTCCCAGGTTCGAGCACCGCACTAGGGAATACCTACCTGACCATAAGAGATGGGAGTAATTTCAACTCTATACTCGCACGGTTGGGGAATGGTTCTCAGACTACATTGAGCTTCTCGGCCACACAGAATGGAACTCAATATGTAACAGTAAGCTCTGGTGCCGCAGGCGACGAGATGGGCGGGTACATATTAAGCGTAGCTGATAGAGGCTATTCGAACCCCGACCCATCACCGCCATCACAAACCTCTGACGCGCTGGCTGATGCCATCGCATATGCCAAATACATGTTAGTAGATCTTGGGACTGCAGTAATTCGTGATCTATTGACAGACGATAATGTTCTTGTGACATTCGCCGGAATTATGTTTAGATTAGGTGACACTGATGCCGCGGCGTTTGCGAAGGAGTTTAGCGATAATCCGATATTTTCAGTGTTATCTGTTGGGTTGGATATTTTAGACCAAGTGAATGCGGCATCAAAACCTCAAAAGGCGCGCGCTGCATATATTGGTTTTGTCGACGGGTGCGCCAACGCAATTGTTACTGGACTTGCAGGTTCGGCTGGCGCAACCGGCGGTGGCGCACTGATGGGCATCCTTGGCACTCTAGGACTGCCTGGTGCGGGGACAATTGCAGGCGGGTTATTTGGCGTCGCGGTGGGTGGAGAAATAGCCGGATCATTCGCGGGGGCCTTATACACTACCCATGTGCATGATTGGATGGTCCAGGAGGCCGGTGCGGCATTCGATTTTGTGGCGCAGACCGCGAGTTCCTCATCGATTCGCAGTTCGGTTGCTGCCGAGGTCCAAATTGCAAACCAATCAACCCTTTCCAGCTCAGCAACGACGTTGCCTTACGTCACACCGCCGGATGAGGCTTCTATCGTCAGATTCGATGACCAATGGTATCTTTCCACCTACGCTGATGCCGCCGCCGCGGTCGCAAATGGCACCGCAGGTAGCGCTTATTCATACTTTCTCACCGTCGGCATCGATAGAGGGGAGCAACCAAATCCGTCCCAACACCTGACGCGAGCAGACCTGCCCTATGGCATTCTCAACAACGATCCGGCGGCGCTTGGTAATTCCGCGCTCCTCACGCAGCCGCTGGGCAGCTACGCCGGCGACGGAGTCTCGACGGCGGAACAAAGTGTCGTGGACGCGATCAACGGCGCGCGCGGCAGCGGCGTCTTAGCTTTGGACAGCACCCTTTCGGCGATCGCATCGCGCAAGGCAATCGATCTCGTCGCCAATTTTGCAGCGAGCGCCGTAGATATTGCACAAGGCAAGACGGACAGCGGATGGGCCGCGACATGGTCCAACGGCAACGCTCTGTCCCAGCAGTTCAACGGCGCATTCGCCGAAGTCTTCGGCTCAGCGAACACAGACAGCCAATACAAGATGTTCGTCGCGGCGTCGCCGACGACGAGCGCTTCGGACATTCTTTCCGAGATAGAGAATCAGACCGGCGGAAGCACTGTCATCGATCCCACTCAATACAACACGATTGGCATCGGAGAATATGGCGGCGTTTGGGTCGTAATCGTTGGAGATCGGACTAGTTCGTATGCCGTGCAGTCGCCCGGATCGGATACTCTAACCAGCATCACCGAGTATGCCGGCCCCGGTGACGATACTGTGTTCGCGGGCGCACGCAGCGGGCAGCTTTACGGGTTGGCCGGAAACGACACACTGGTCGGCGGAACCGGCGCCGACAAGCTTTACGGCGGCGCAGGCGACGACGTTTTGGTCGGCGATCCGACGACGACTTCGACCGCTTCAGGCGACATCACCGCTGGGACGCCATCGACGATCCTGCAATTCAGCGGTTCAGGTTTCGACGCGACCAGGGTCACGAGTGCGACCGTCGCGGCGACGGGCAATGATTATGTCCTCCTCTATGCGGGCCTGCCATTCGCGAACAACATGCAGATCGGCTTGGCCACCTCGTCCGACGGCTCGACCTGGACGAAGTCGTCATCCAACCCGGTGATCTCGAACTCGGGCAGCCCGTCCTGGGCCTCGTTCCGCGAAATCCCCGTAACGTTGATGTATGAGAACGGAACCTACGAACTATGGTTCAACGGCGACAACAGCAACCTCACCAGCGACCCGGGCTTTGGGAGCGGCTTCGGCTATGCGACGTCGACCGACGGCGTCAACTGGACTATTGCCAGCAACCCGATCCGCTGGGAATTGAACAACCCGGACGGGACCGCCGTCAATCTCGATGAGGTCGTCAAATTCGGCGGAGAATACATAGCCTATTACCAAAATCTCAGCCCCTCCGGCTTTGTTGTCGATTATGCCGTTTCTGCGGACGGACAAACCTTCGCCGATGACGCGGCGGTGGTAGGACTTCCGAGCGGTGACAACATTTTGGCCGCGACAACCACGATTCTCGGCGGCGTCAACGAAGTCTTCGCTGTCGTGCGGGATTCGAGCGGCGGCGACCATTACGCGACCTCGACCGATGGAACGACCTTCAGCGTCCAGGGGGCGTTGAACGTGCCGGCTGATTTCACGCCCAACGATGTCATTGTTGGCAACAGCGAAATCGAGCTCTTCGGCGGTGAAAACGTCGGCAATGTGAATTGGAGTTACGGCAATGACAACATAGAGGTCGTGACGGCGCCTTTGTCGAGCATGGGCGCGCAAGGCGGGAATGACACGCTCTTTGGCGGCGGCGGCAAGGACACGCTCACCGGCGGTCCAGGCTCGGACACGTTCGGCTTTGACGCAGCGAGTCTCGCTTCCGCCGAGGCGACCACGCCCGTTTACGACACGATCACCGATTGCGACCAGGGCAATAGCGGCGCGTTCAATGCCGCCGAAGGCGACCAGATCGACCTCTCGGCTCTGCTCTCAGGGGAGTATGCGCAAGGGATGGGACAGCCGGCGTCGTCCTTGGTCCGCGCCGTCGAGGACGGGAGCGGGACATTCGCACTCCTGCAAATCGACCCCGACGGCGCCGCCAATGGCGCCAGCTGGGTCACCATCGCGCAATTGACCGGGCTTCAAGTTGGGAATTTGGTCAGCGTGGTCCTCGATCCGACGCAACCGGCCGTCTCGGTTCAGGTGTCGCCGACGAACACGGGACCTCTGACAATCTCGGTCGCGACCTTTTTGGCCAATCCGTTATCCCTCGATGCGCTTCCCAACGGCCTCGACATTTCCGACACGGCCGCCGATGTCACCGCCGCATTCGACGCGCTGAACGGGGATGCTCACGTTTCATCCATCACGTTGACCGATAGCGGCCTGCCTGTCCTGCACCTCACCACAGCGCAGGCCTCAAACGACACCCTCGCGCTCGGCGAGATCGCCAACAGCGCTTATGAGGTCAATGTCGCAGGGGCGCACACCTATTACGTTGCGGCGGGCGGGTCGATCACCGTGACCGACTCGCAAGCCGCGTTCAAGCTCGGCAGCGGCGCCGAAGCAACCATTACGGGCGCGCAGGATACGATCACGGCCGCCTCCGGCGCCAGCGTGTCGCTCGGCGGCAATGGCGCGGCGGGATTGTCCGACCAGATCACCGGCTCGAGCGTCAGCGTGACGTTGCAAGCCAATTCCCGCATGGATCTGACCGGCTCGGACGACGTGGTCACATCAGGCGCCGGCTCGAACCTCGGCGTCTCCGGATCGGGCGACAGGATCACTTTGGGCGCCGGCGACGGCTTGTGGCTCGGCGGCAACGGCGCGGCGGGCGCCTCCGACCTTGTCATCGGGTCGGGCGTCGGCGTGAACCTCTCCGCCAATTCGCGAATGGATCTGACCGGCGACGACGACGTGGTCATAGCCGGGGCCAACTCGAACCTAGGCGTCGTCGGTTCGGCCGACCAGATCACTTTGGGCGCCGCCGACGGCTTGTGGCTCGGCGGCAACGGCGCTGCGGGCGCCTCCGACCACGTCAGCGGATCGGGCGTGGTCGTGAACCTCTCCGCCAATTCGCGAATGGATCTGACCGGCGACGACGACGTGGTCATAGCCGGGGCCAGCTCGAACCTAGGCGTCATCGGTTCGGCCGACCAGATCACTTTGGGCGCCGGCGACGGCCTGTGGCTGGGCGGCAACGGCGCGGCGGGCGCCTCCGACATCATCGACGGGTCGGGCGTGGTCGTGAACCTCTCCGCCAATTCACGAATGGATCTGACCGGTTCGGACGACGTGGTCATAGCCGGCGCCGGCTCGAACCTAGGCGTCTCCGGTTCGGACGATACGATCATCCTCTCCTCCGGCGACGGCCTGTGGCTCGGCGGCAACGGCGCGGCGGGCGCCTCCGACCACGTCAGCGGATCGAGCGTGGGCGTTTACCTGCGAGCCGATTCGCGCATGAATCTGACCGGCGACGACGACGTGGTCACGGCCGGCGCCCGCTCGAACCTCGGCGTCTCCGGGTCGGGCGACACGATCATTTTGGGCTCCGACGACGGCCTGTGGTTGACCGGCTCGAACGATATCGTAATTGCGGGCGCCGAGGACGGGATCTCCGATTCCGGGCACGACGCGACGATCCGGGTCACCGGATCGGTCGGACTGCTGTACGTATCCGGCTTCGCGAGCGACTCGAACGGCGTGATCGACCTTCTCAACGGGGTCGGCGGCTACGCCAGCGCCGCGTCGGCCTATGCGGCGCTGAGCAGCGACGGCCACGGCGGCAGCCTTCTTTCGCTCGGCGCCGCTGGCTCGATCGACCTCGCCGGCGTTGGCGCGAGCGCCCTCAGCGCCACGAACTTCAAGATCGGGTGATCGAGACTCGGTTGCCCCAGGTCGAGGGCGATAGACCCCCGAGCGCGCCACGTTCGGCAGTCGGCATTGCCGCCCTCCGACAGGTCCGCGCCGGCGCGCTCGTCGACTTGGCCTCCCGGCCAAGAAATCCCGTTCTGCCGACGGCAGACCGAGCGCAACAGCGTCGGGCTGCATCGCGTCACGTTGTGCCGGATAATCCCGACTGGGATGCCGAGCTTGCGAGCTTTGTCGGCGAGATTGTCCTGGATCCCGGTGAAACAGCGCCGTCGCGGGCCCCCGGTCTCGTTAAGTATAAGCGGCTGGTAAGAGACGACAAAG
>JBKQKS010000046.1:0-19128 GCA_052147395.1 Roseiarcus sp. | reverse complement strand
GCTCGACGACAAGGGCTTCCCGCAGCCGACCGGCGAATTCGAGACGCTGGAGGCCGATTCGCTGGTGCTCGCGCTCGGCCAGGACGTCGATCTCTCGCTGTTGAACAACGCGCCGGGCATCGCCATCGAGAACGGCGTCGTCAAGGTCGGGCCCGACATGATGACCGGGCGCAAGGGCGTCTTCGCCGGCGGCGACATGGCGCCCTCGGAGCGCACCGTCACCGTCGCCATCGGCCACGGCAAAAAGGCGGCGCGCTGCGTCGACGCCTATCTCAGAGGCGAGACCTACCATCCTGCCCAGAAGCACGGGCTCGCGAGTTTCGATCGGCTCAACACCTGGTACTACGAAGACGCGCCGGCCACCGTGAGGCCGACGCTCGAGGCGGCGCGGCGGGTGCATTCGTTCGACGAGGTGGTGAAGGGGCTCGACGAGACCAACGCGCTCTACGAGGCGCGCCGCTGTCTCTCCTGCGGAAATTGCTTCGAATGCGACAATTGCTATGGCGTCTGCCCCGACAACTCCGTCATCAAGCTCGGCCCCGGCAAGCGGTTCAAGTTCGACTACGATTATTGCAAAGGCTGCGGCCTGTGCGCCGCGGAATGCCCGTGCGGCGCCATCGACATGGTTGCGGAGACGGTCTGAGGCGCGCGGATAAAGAGCCGCGCGTTTACGCTGCCCGCGGTTTGATCGATTCGAGTTCGTCGCCCAGGTCGCGACGTCGCGCCATGAGGTCGTGATCCGCTTGCAGGCCGAGAAAAAATCCCGGGGACAAGCCAAAATAGCGCGCCAAACGCAGGTCGGTATCCGCCGTGACGGCCCGCTTGCCGAGCACGATCTCGTTGATGCGACGCGGCGGCACGCGCAGCGCGCGCGCCAATGCCGTCTGGCTCAGCCCCAGCGGCTCCAAGAATTCCTTCGAGAGGATCTCGCCAGGGGTCGGATTCGGCAGCCAATCGGGATCAGTGATAGTCGACGATTTGGACATCGCTCGGACCGTTCTCTCGCCACACGAAGCAGATGCGCCATTGGTCATTGACTCGGATCGAGCATTGACCTGTGCGGTCTCCTTTCAGAATTTCCAGCCGATTGCCCGGCGGGACGCGCAAGTCCGAAAGGGTTCGAGCCTGATTGAGCAGGCGCAGCTTCCGCAAAGCGACCGCCTGGATGTCGGACGGAAACTTACGGCTTCTGCGCCCCGACCAGATCAGGGCCGTCTCAGCGTCCGCAAAACTCAAGATCACAGAAGGACGTAACGCATGACGTTATTCGGGTCAACGTCGATCAACCCCACGACTGAGGACGAGACGCGCGCGTCTCGTCCTGCGGACCGGGCGCCCGCCCCGTGGCGCGGAAGAACGTGTAGGCGAACACGCCGTCCGGCTCGGCTGAACGAGTTGATCGGCGAGCTTCGATATTTTGTATACGGCAGCCAGTTTGCGGCGTTTGGAACGCTGCGGTCGATCTCGCCGACTGTGAGCCGACATCCAGGACTGGCGTATATGCGCGATCGACCAACTCTCAGAGGAGTGCTGGAGCTGTTGCCTGACGCGTCTCGAATGAGCTGAGATCGGTCTTATCTCGCAATCCCGAGAAACACCGCGAGCCGCCTCTCGACCTCGAGCAGCACGAGGGGCTCGATGGTTCCGAACGCCGCGCCGAGCCTGTCGCGGCGTACTGTCGACGCATTGTCGATCATGACCTGGGAGACGCGCCGCAGTCCGTTGCTTTCCGATGGCCCGACCGTGACGCGCAACAGGGGCGCGTCTACGATCGTGCTCGTGATCGGAAGCAGCGTCACGTTCGCATGATCCGCGAACAGGTCCGATTGCAACACGAGAGCGGGCCTCGGCTTGCCGAAATCGCCCTGCAGCGCGACGGTGACGAGCTCGCCCCGGCGAGCCATTTCAATCGGTCCAACCTTCGATCTCGCCCAGCGCCGCTTCCATGAACGCGGAAAGTTCGGAATCGCCCGCTTCGGCCGCCGACACCATCGCCGACTGCCGCCGACATTCCTCCGCGAACCCCGGACGTCGCGTGTCGGGAACCCAAATCTGCACCGGGCGCAACCCAGCGCGCCGCAACGCCTCGCGGCGCTTTCGAACGCGGGACATCGCCGTTGTCGGCATTGAAAGAACCCCCTGACGACTGCGTTGCATGTAGCGCATTCGATCCGAGACGCAAGTTCGAGATCGCCCCAGAGCAGTTCCAGATTCGTGTGAATCGCCGCCGTCGAAAGTGACGGAGCGCCGGTTTGATCGGGAACCGCTCCAAGTCGATTCCGACGAGGTCGTGATGGCGGTTGCTCACGCTGCCCGCGGTTTGATGGATTCGAGTTCGTCGCCCAGGTCGCGACGTCGCGCCATGAGGTCGTGATCCGCTTGCAGGCCGAGGAAAAATCCCGGGGACAAGCCAAAATAGCGGGTCAAACGCAGGTCGGTATCGGCCGTGACGGTTCGCTTGCCGAGCACGATCTCGTTGATGCGACGCGGCAGCACACGCAGCGCGCGCGCCAATGCCGTCTGGCTCAACCCCAGCGGCTGCAAGAATTCCTTCGCGAGGATCTCGCCAGGAGTCGGATTCGGCAGCCAATCGGGATCAGGGGATAGTCGACGATTTGGACATCGCCCGGACCGTTGTCTCGCCACACGAAGCAGAAGCGCCGTTGGTCATCGGCTCGGATCGATTATTTTCCTGCGCTAGCCCTTTTCCCGCTCGCCGAGCCGCGCCAAGTCGAGAGCCAGCGTGGGCGTCGAAACGGGCAATCGCATGAAACCGTGCGCGAGATAGAACGCCTCGGCCGCAGGCGAGATGGCGTGCACGATCATCAACCGCGCCGATACCTCCCGCGACGCGCGCAGAGATCGGCTGACGGCGTCGACGAGCAGGCCGCGCCCGAGCCCCTGCCCCTGCCAACGCCGATCGACAGCGAACCGACCGAGCAGCACGGCGGGGATGTGTTTGGGCATGTTGCGCCTCATGGCGCCTGTCGCCTCCGCGCCGAGCAGTTGCGCCATGGAGAGCGAATAGAAGGCGACGGCCGAAGTCGACTGCTTGGCACAGACGACATAGGTTCGGCTCGCCGCCAACGTCAGGTTTTGCAACGCCCGGCGGCGCAGCCAGTCGTCGAGGACGGCCTCGCCGCTGTCGAAGCCCGAGACGTCGTGCCCGACCGTCAGGAGAACTGGACGATCGCAAGCCGATCCACTCACTCAGCCCAGGGCGCCTTGGTCGCCATCAGCCGTTGCGCGCGCGCGCCCGCTTCGGGGTCCGGCTCGGAGTCCATCCAATCCATCACCCGCTGGAACGCTTCGGCGTCGAGATGCAGGGTCGTCTGGTCGAGCAGGATGGACTTGGCTTTCTCGATCGCCGAACCGAGCATGAACTGCGAGCGATTGGCGCCGACGAGCTCGGCGGCCTGATCGATCAGATCCCGATCCCGCGCGTGGGCGCGCAAATGGATATTAGTCTCGGCGGCGGCGTCCCTGGGCATAGCGCCATTATCGAGTTTTGTGGGGACATTGTCAACATAATTTGGCTCACCCTTTGCGTCGCAGGGCCGTCGCGCGGAAGAACGTATAGGCGAACACGCCATCGGGCGCTGCGCAGCGCGCGAGATCTGCGACGCCGCGGTCGAAATCCTCGGCCGACATCAGACCTGCGGCAAGCGCGCGCTCGCGCACTCCGGAGATCATCGCCGTGTAGGTCTTCAACGTGAACGCGTCGGCGAGGTCGGGGCGCGAGCCGTCGACATAGACGTAGCGCGGCTCGACACGGACATCGCGATAGCCGGCGCCGACGAGCAGCGGATAGAGCCGGCGCCCGATGTTGGCGTCGCCGCCGGCCGCGGCTTGCAGATCGACCTGCGCCTGGATCGCGCGTTTCGCATAAACGCTCTCGGGATGAAACAGCGTCGAGCCGTGGTCGCCCTCGATAACGACGAGCCTTCCGCCGGGCTTCAGCAGGCGCGCGAGGGCGCGCAGAGCGGCGTCAGGATCGGCGAGGTGCTCGAGCACGAAGCAGACGAACGCCGCGTCAAAGGACTCCGCGGCGAACGGCGCCGTGAACAGATCGGCGCGCAGGAACTCGACGTTGTCGAGCCCGGCCGCGCGCGTCGCCGTTCTTGCACGCGCGAGCGAGGCCTCCGAGACGTCAACGGCGACGAAATGCGCGTGAGGGCTGCGGCGCGCGAGCTCGAGCGTCTGCGCGCCGACGCCGCATCCCGGCTCGAGAACGCGCGCCCCGGGCGCAAAACTCACGCCGCCGTGCAGCAGGTCCGCGAGCGCAGAGCCCTGATCCTCGAGCCGCTCGCCCTCGCGCTCGCCATAGCCGTGTACGTAGTCGCCGCTCATGGTTTGCTCCCCGCTCGCGCTCGGTTTGGCCTAGCAGCGGCCAAAAGTCTCGAACGCGAAGCCTTCGACGCCGGCCAAAGGGGGAAGCGCGGCGCTGCGAGCGATGCGGTCCAATCCCCTTTTCTCCCTATCCCTCCCAACGGCGGAGCGCCGTCACGCGGCTGGCGCGACTTCGGCCGCGATGCGAGCGCCATGCTCCGCTTCGACGACGGCGAGTTCGTAGGCCGTCTGCAGATTGAGCCAGAACATCGCGCTGTTGCCGAAATAGCGCGCCAGCCGCAACGCCGTCTCCGGCGAGACGCCGCGCTTCTCGTTGAGGATGTCGACGATGCGTCCGGAAGACGTGCGCAACGCCAGCGCGAGAGCATTGGCGGAAAGTCCGCGCGCCAGCATCTCTCGCCGCAAGACACGTCCGGGATGGATTGGTTTCATCGTTTGCGCCTTCAATGATAGTCGACGATTTCGACGTCGTAGGCGTGGCCATCGTCGAAACGAAAACAGATGCGCCACGGCCCGTTGACGGTCATCGCCCAGAGTCCTTTCCGATCGCCGGAAAGCTTGTGCAGGCCAACGGACCTCAACGGGCTCAGGTCGCCGAGCGCCGTGGCCGCATTCAGCGAGGCGAGCAACTCTTCGGCGGCGTCGATATCGAGTCCCGAAAACTTGCTCTTGCCCTCCTCGGCGAACCGCCGGGTCGCGCCGTTCGCCCAGGACTTGATCATAATATCATGAGTAGCACATGGCGCATACTACATCAACCGTACTATCGTTCGCCATAACTCAGGCGCCAATTGGCCGCATGGCCATTGCGCCGCCGCGCTGTCACGGGGCCGCTCGTGGGAACGACGAGCGCGGTCTGGGCATGCAGTCCGGGCCGCTGGAGATCGCGGCGCCCTGCTGCGAGGCGCAACAGTCGTTCACGCAAACGAAAAGCCCGCCGGATCGCGGCGGGGGGATCTGGAAAGATGACCGTGTAGCTTCCCGGGATCGGCGGCAAGGGCTGACGCGAAGCGCCCCGTCACCGAGGCTCGATATCGGCTCGCGAATGCGACTCCGTCTTCATCGGCAACCGCATCGGGCCATCCTTTCAAGCGGGGATCCGCTCGTCTCCCGGCGGCGGCTCCCGCAGCACGTAACCGCGGCCCCACACCGTCTCGATGTAGTTGCGGCCGTTGGAGGCCATGGCCAGCTTCTTGCGCAGCTTGCAGATGAATACGTCGATGATCTTGAGCTCCGGCTCGTCCATGCCGCCGTAGAGATGGTTGAGGAACATTTCCTTGGTCAGCGTCGTGCCCTTGCGCAGCGAGAGCAGCTCGAGCATCTGGTATTCCTTGCCGGTCAGATGCACGCGGGCGCCGTCGACCTCGACGGTCTTCTGGTCGAGATTGACGACGAGGTCGCCGGTGACGATGACCGACTGCGCATGGCCCTTCGAGCGGCGCACGATGGCGTGGATGCGGGCGACCAGTTCGTCCTTGTGGAAGGGCTTCGTCAGATAGTCGTCGGCGCCGTGGATGAGGCCTTTGACCTTGTCCTCGATGCCGCCCATGCCGGAGAGGATGAGGATCGGCGTCTTGATCTTGGTGACGCGCAGCGCCCGCAGCACTTCGTAGCCCGACATATCCGGCAGATTGAGATCGAGCAGAATGATGTCGTAATCGTAGAGCTTGCCGAGATCGATGCCCTCCTCGCCGAGGTCGGTCACATAGACGTTGAAGTTCTCCGACTTCAGCATCAACTCTATGCTCTGCGCCGTGGCGGCGTCGTCCTCAATCAGCAGCACTCGCATGTTAGATCCCCGCCCTAGCCCCCGACCGCGAGAACTCGACGGCGCGCTCCTGCGCATCGGCTCCTGCGAGCCGAGGCGATCGATACGAGCTGTGGCCGGCGAATCGAAGCATCAAGTGGCCCCTAATGGTTAACAAACACTGAATCGCCGAGGCAAGCGCCTTGCGCGTCCGCATCCGAAGATTTGTCAATCCGCTGATCTGCAAGTGAGATTGCCTCCATGCGTTGTTGACGTTCCAGATCGAGAATCTCGCCTAACCGATTCAGCAGATTCAGGTCTCCCTGCTCGTCCCCGACGCCGCGGAACCCGGGCCGACCTCGCGCGCGACATCGAACCCGCTCCGGAGCCGGAGTGTTAACGATGCGGGTAAATGAAGCCCTAACGGCGTCGCGCCAGCTCGAAGCGAATCGGCGCCGAAGCCGAAAATTTTATTCGTCGAGCTCGCAGTGGGCCGCATTTCTCCAGTTCGGGTAAGGATTTAGCAACCTTCCTGAAGCACCGTGGCGCGGTCTCGCTCGGTTTGGCCAAGGTGGGTCGTTGTGGCCGCAGGCGTTCGTGTGTTGGGGAGTGCGTCGAAATGAAGTCGCGGGACACGCTCATTCGCCTCAAGAAGTTCCAGGTCGAAGAGAAGCGCCGCAGGGTCCGCCAGATCGAGACGATGACGGCCGAATTCTCGCGCATGATCGCCGACCTCGAGCGGGAGATCGCCACCGAGGAAAAGCGCGCCGGCATCAGCGATCCCCACCACTTCGCCTATCCGACCTACGCCCGCGCGGCGGCGCAGCGCCGCGACAATCTGAAGCGCTCGATCGCCGAACTGGGGACCCAGCTCGGCGAAGCCAAATCGGCGCTCGACGACGCCGCGGCCGAATTGCAGAAATACGAGTCGATCGAGGGCCGCGAGAAACACCTCGACCTGGTCTCCGAGGCCGCCACGCGTCTGTGACGTCAGAAACATCTCAGAGCCGCGCGCCGACTTCGCGAGGTCGGCGCGCCCAGGCGATTTTGCCCGCCCAAACGACGAATTGCTACCTCGGGCGCATTGCGAGCGCGCCGCCGATCGAGTAGATGGGGCGCCAGATCGCTGGCGGGACGGGGGGCGGACGAATGGGGGGCCATCGGGGCGCCGAGGTTGAGGGTTTCCCGCGGCGCGTCGACTTCTACGCAGCGTCGTCGGCCACACCGAGGACGGGCCTCGCGCGGGCCGCCGGCGTTTTGCGACGCTGACATCAGATTTCAACGCGCCCTCGAGGCGCTTCGACCTTCGTCCGGGGGATGAGCTCATGTTGATTGGCATCGCCGCGGAAACCGATCCGCGGGAGACCCGCGTCGCGGCAAGTGCGGAAACGGTGAAGAAGTTGGTCGGCCTCGGCGCCGAACTGGTGGTCGAGAGCGGCGCCGGCCGCAACGCCGGCTTTCTCGACGGCGAGTACCAGGCGGCGGGAGCGCGCATCGGCGACGCGGCCGCTGCGTTCGCCGCGGACGTCGTACTCAAGGTGCGCCGCCCCTCGGCCGAAGAGCTCGCGAAGATCAAGTCCGGCGCGCTGGTCATCGCCATCATGGACCCCTACGGCCGCCAGGCGGAGATCGAGGCGATGGCCGGCGCCGGCGTCACCGCCTTCGCGATGGAATTGATGCCGCGCATCACCCGCGCCCAGGTGATGGACGTTCTCTCATCCCAGGCCAATCTCGCCGGCTACCGCGCCGTGATCGACGCGGCCGAGCTCTACGGCCGGGTGCTGCCGATGATGATGACGCCGGCGGGCACCGTGCCGGCCGCGAAGACCTTCATCATGGGCGTCGGCGTCGCCGGCCTGCAGGCGATCGCCACCGCGCGCCGTCTCGGCGCGATCGTCACCGCGACCGACGTGCGCCCCGCCACCAAGGAGCAAGTGGAATCGCTCGGCGCAAAATTCGTCGCGGTCGAGGACGAGGAGTTCAAACAGGCGGAGACCGCGGGCGGCTATGCCAAGGAGATGTCCGACGCCTACAAGGCCAAGCAGGCGGCGTTCATCGCCTCCCACATCGCCAAGCAGGACATCGTCATCACCACGGCTCTAATTCCTGGACGGCCGGCGCCAAAACTCGTCAGCGCCGCGATGGTCGCCTCCATGCGCCCGGGCTCGGTCATCGTCGATCTCGCCGCCGAGCGCGGCGGCAACTGCGAGCTGACCAGGTTCGACGAAGTCGTCACCAGCGACAACGGCGTGAGCATCGTCGGCGACTCGCACGTGACGCGGCTCGCCTCGACCGCCTCGTCGCTCTATGCCCGCAACCTCTACGCCTTCGTCGAGACGCTGATCGACAAGAAGGAGAAGGCGCTCGCGGTCAACTGGGACGACGAACTCGTCAAGGCGACCTGCCTCACCCGCGACGGCGCGGTCGTGCATCCGAGTTTTCAGCCGAAGGGATGAGGCGAACTTCAGTCGGCAATCGGCAGTCGGCAGTCGGGTCCCGCGCCCACCCTCCGAATGCCGACTGCCGAATGCCGAATGCCGAATGAGAGGACCTCATGGACAACAACCTCGAAGCCACCATCGCGAAATTGCGCGCCGCCGCCGACGCCGCGAACGACGCGGCGAACGCGGCCCATACCTATGCCGACCAGCTTGCCGCGACGGCGCATGCGGCCACGGGCGGAGCGATCGACCCCTTCCTGTTCCGGTTCGCGATCTTCGTGCTCGCCGTGTTCGTCGGCTACTACGTCGTGTGGTCGGTGACGCCGGCGCTGCACACGCCGCTGATGTCGGAGACCAACGCGATCTCGTCGGTGATCGTGGTCGGCGCGCTGCTCTCGGTCGGCGTCGCGGCGGTCAACAGCGGCTCGGTGTTCGCCCGCGTCGTCGGCTTCATCGCGCTGTGCCTGGCGTCCGTGAACATTTTCGGCGGCTTCCTGGTCACCGAACGCATGCTCGCCATGTACAAGAAGAAGGGCTGAGACCGTGAACGCCAATCTGGCCGCCCTGCTCTATCTCGTCGCCGGCATCCTGTTCATTCTGGCGCTGCGCGGCCTTTCGTCGCCCGCCTCCTCGCGCCAGGGCAACCGCTTCGGCATGGCCGGCATGGCGATCGCCGTGCTGACCACGCTGGCGGTCGGGCCGCCGTCGAGCTTTTTCGCCTGGGTGCCGGTGGTCCTCGGCTTTGCGATCGGCGGCAGCATCGGGGTATGGCGCGCGCGCACCATCGCCATGACGGCGATGCCGCAGCTCGTCGCGATGTTCCACTCGCTGGTGGGTCTGGCCGCGGTGCTGGTCGCCGCCGGCGCGCTTTATGCGCCCGCGGCTTTCGGCATCGCGGAGGGCGCGGGAATCCACCCGGCGAGCATCATCGAGATGTCGCTCGGCCTCGCCATCGGCGCCGTCACTTTCACCGGCTCGATCATCGCCTTCCTCAAGCTCGACGGCCGCATGTCGGGCGCGCCGATCCTGCTGCCGCAGCGCCACGCCATCAACATCGGCCTCGGCGTCGCGCTGGTGTTGCTCATCGCGTTGTTCTTCGCGACCCAGTCGCCGGCGTTCTTCTGGTTGATCGCCCTCATTTCGCTGGTGCTCGGCGTCACCATGATCGTCCCGATCGGCGGCGCCGACATGCCGGTCGTGATCTCGATGCTCAACTCCTATTCCGGCTGGGCGGCGGCGGGCATCGGCTTCACGCTCGGCAACCTCGCGCTGATCATTACCGGCGCCCTCGTCGGCTCCTCGGGCGCGATCCTTTCCTACATCATGTGCAAGGGGATGAACCGCTCGTTCATCTCCGTCATCCTCGGCGGCTTCGGCGGCGCGGTCGCGGCGGCGGGCAAGAAGGAGACTCGGCCGGTCAAGCAGGGCTCGGCCGACGACGCCGCCTTCATGATGAAGAACTCGTCGAAGATCATCATCGTGCCCGGCTACGGCATGGCGGTGGCGCAGGCGCAGCATAGCTTGCGCGAGATGTGCGACATCCTGAAAAAAGAGGGCGTCGAGATCAAATACGCCATTCATCCGGTCGCCGGCCGCATGCCCGGTCACATGAACGTGCTGCTCGCCGAGGCCAACGTGCCCTATGACGAAGTGTTCGAGCTCGAGGACATCAACAACGAGTTCGCGCAGACGGACGTCGCTTACGTGATCGGCGCCAACGACGTGACCAACCCGGCGGCGAAGACCGACCCGAAGTCGCCGATCTTCGGCATGCCGGTGCTCGACGTCGAGAAGGCCAAGACCGTGCTGTTCGTCAAGCGCAGCATGGCCTCCGGCTACGCCGGCGTCGAAAACGAACTGTTCTTCCGCGACAACACGCTGATGCTGTTCGGCGACGCCAAGAAGATGACGGATTCGATCGTCAAGGCGTTGCAGCACTGAGGAGGCGCATCGGACCGATGCCGCAGACCGTGTTTCCGGATTTGCAGGCGCTGGCGACGTTGTGTCGCCGGCATCGCATTCGGAAACTGTCGCTGTTCGGTTCGACGGCGAGCGGTCGTGCGCGCCGACAGCGACGTCGACCTGCTGGTCGAGTTCGAGCCGGGCGCCAAGCCCGGTCTCATGCAGATGTCGGCGATCGAACTCGAGCTCGGCTCGCTCCTGCAGGGGCGCAAAGCCGACTTGCGCACTGCGGAGGATCTGAGCCGATACTTTCGCGACGAAGTCGTGGGTAGCGCGGAAGTGCAATATGCGGCATGACGATGCGACCCGCATGTTGTTTTGCTGAATTCTTTCTTTGTTTTCTTTGGCGGTTTTGGGGGCTCTCAAAAGCTTGGGCCCGATTTTGGTAGCCGGAGCAAATTCGCCGGCGACGCGATACTGCAGCCGAGGGCCTTCATCCTGAGCCTGTCGAAGGACGACCTCGGTCGGCGTGTAAGCGCCTCATCTTGCACGAGTCTTCCAAGCGGAGTCAGCGAGATCAGCGACCTCGCCTGCAAGGGCGCCCGGCAATTTGCCCCGGTTGCCGATCTTGTTTGGATTTCCAACTGCCGAACAGCGGCCAAAGGCGGCGGTTCCCGTCGAGCCCGCGGGCGGACGGGCCGCGAAACCCCATATGTCAGCGCTTATACCAAGACTCGATGATCGGAAACGATCATCGCCGTCACCGGAGCACGCCCGCGCCGTTGGGCAGAAACTGAGCGCGACAACTCGCGCTCAGCGAGACCTGCTATAAAAGCCCGGAAAGCCCTGGCGCCCGGCGCGGCCGTCTCCGCACCGCGCCCGCACTGTCGCCGTGGGCGCTGCGTTCCCGGTCTCGTAACCGGGGACGCGCGCCGCGCGGGCCTTCAGGCTCGCCTTTGCTTGGCCAACGGCGGACCGTTTACTCTGCTGCCGTCGTCGCTGCTGAGCTGAGCGAGTTCGTCGACGACGGCGAGCCCCAACCGCCGCACTGGTTCCAGTCCGCGCCGACCTGCGCCTCCTGATACTGGGAGTCGATACCCCCGCCAAAAGTGGCGTACTTTGCCTCGAACGGCGGACTATAGCCCGGAGCCGTGGGAACTCCGCAGTTGCCGCTGTCCATTTTGTTGAAGTAGCCGGAGAGATTACCCGCCATTCCAACAGTGTAGAGTTGGGTCAGGTAGCCACGGGTGGCGCCGTAGAAGTTCTTGGCTGCATTCGACATGCCGGCCATGAGCGGGGACGCCACGCTGGTGCCGCCGATAACGACCCATCCGCCGTAGCTGTCGGTATTGTAGATCCATACGCCCGTAAAGGGATCGGCGTCCGCCGAAACATCGGGAATGCCGCGGTGCGAGCCGACGACAGCCGAGACTCCGCTCTGGTAGGAAGGTCTTGGCTCGTAAGCGCTGGTCCCGGCGCCCTCGCCGATCAAGTCCGCGAAGTAGCCGTACAGATCCGGGTTGGGCGCCCACGACTGTTGCCCCTCGAAGGCGCCCGTAGCCGGGCTATTGCTCAACGTCGTGCCGCCGACGGCGACAACGTTGATAGACGTCGCGGGATAAAGCGGATACGTTCCATCGCCGGACGAGGCGAAAAACACAACGTTAGTACTGACGAAATCCGCGTCGTAACTCGTCTCGGTGCTGAACTCTTCCGACCCCCAGCTGTTCGAGACCTCACCGCCGTTCGCCGCTTTTACGCACGCCGCCGCCACCTGTTCGGCGTTTGTCAGGTCGGCGTACGAGCTCGAAGCGGCTTCGACCAGGTAGAGATGGGCGTGCGGCGCCATCGCGTGCGAGTACTCGATGTCCAAATCCTCTTCGACGTCCCAGCCCGTGCCGTTGGCGTTGGGCGGCGCCGAGCCGTTCGCGCAACCACTGGCTGGGCTTCCGGTCCCGTAAATCTTGGTGAAAGTGCCCGCGGGCAAGCCGAACTGGGTGTCGAACGCCGCCAGATCGGCTGTCGCCGTCCTCAGGTCGAAGGCGTCTACGATCGCGATCGCTTTCGACCCTCCGGTCGGGACCGTCGTCACGGTATTGGGATTGCAACCCGTCGTAGCCGTGATCCCATAATCGCAGGCGATCGACCCCGGGGTCTGCCACAAATACCCGGCTTCGGGCGGTAAACCGGCCGGCTGGACCCCGCTGGGATATCCCCCTTTGGGAACCAGCACCTCCATGTTGGTATGAGCCTGGCCGGGCGCCGTAATGAGGTCCGAAGGCGGCCTGACGATCATCAATGCTGCGCCGGGATTCAGCACTTCGGAACCCGCCGGCAACGTTACTCCGGGCCTGACTGTCACTGGCGCCGTTTGCGCCGCCGCGGCGCCCATCGCTAGCAATAGCGCACTCACTCCGGCGGTGCAAAGAAGCAAAGTCCGACGGCTAGTAACCATAACGCGACCCCCTGAATTGCGTAAGCCCCAGCTTTTCAGGGGAGGACGCGAAATAGCGGCCCTCCCCCCTGTAGGCCACCTTTACGACAAGCCCGAACGTAACGACTTCGTGAAGCGGTTGTCAACGTCATAAATTCTATGCCCACCAAAACGGGACCGCGATGGTTTCCAGCGGGTTGCGGGCCCAACATCGCCCGCCGCGGCACAAGCAAGGATTGCGTAACGAGTTCGAGCCGGAGTTCCTTCTCATGGCGTTTCAATACCCTGCGTTGCGCATTTGGCGATCTCACGACTTTCCGCGAAACATCGGCGGACGTCGACGTTGCCGCCGCACCCGGTGCGATGGCGTCCAGCAACACGTTTGTCGCGCCTCGGCAACGGTATCGCGCCTGGAGCCGCCCGCGCGGCGCTGGTCGACGCGGCCTTCTCGTGCATAATGTGCAACCAGCGCATTCTCGAGCGCGGCCAAAACCGATGAGCGGCGGCGAAAGAAACGAACACGGCTCGGTCGTCGCGGAAGGGGCGGGATCCGAACCGACGCGTGCGGCGCTGAACGCGCGATTCGAACGGGTCCGGGGCCACTGCGAAGCGCGAGAGTTCGTCGCGGCCGAGCGGGCTTGCCGGCAAGCCAAGAACATCCGCTACGACCAAGAAGCGTTCCGCGCCGGCGTCGACGCGCTGATCCGCGTATTCACGCTGGAATTTTTTGCCAGGACGCGCGACTGGGGCAATCCTTCCGAATTGCCGGTGTTCATCGTCGGACACTTTCGCACGGGCTCTACGCTCATCGAGCAGATCGCAGCGAGCCATTCCGAGGTCCATGCGCTGGGAGAGTCGAAGGAGATCTTGCGGATCGCGGCGGAGATCCATCGCATCGAGCGGCGTCCAGATCGCTGGACTGCGGGCTTGTTCCGAGATCTGGCCGATCGTAATCTGGAAGGTCTTGCCGCAGCGGCGCCCGGCAAGCGGCGAGCCGTCGACAAGATGTTGGACAACATCTTTCATCTCGGCCTGATCGCCGTGATGTTCCCACGCGCCCGCGTGATCTTCACCCATCGGGACGGACGCGACGCGGCGCTGTCGGTGTTCATGCGCCAATTCGGCGAACACGTGGACTTCGCGACCGATCTCATCGACGCCGGCCGCCGCTGGCGCGAGTCGGAACGGATGGCCGCCTACTGGACTCGATGCCTGCCATTGCCGATACATCATGTCCGGTACGAGACCTTGATCGACGATTTCGAGACCGAGGCGCCGAAGCTGATCGAGTTTCTCGGCTTGGCCTGGGAGCCTGCCTGCCTCGAGTTCTACAAGACCAAACGGGTGGTGCGGACCGAGAGCCTGTGGCAAGTGCGCCAACCGCTCTATGACCGCTCGGTCGGCCGCTGGCGCCATTACGCCAAGCACTTGGGGCCGCTGTGCGAAGTGATCGGCATCGATCCGGACGCGCCGACCGGCGCCCGCCCCGCCGACATCGCTCGAACTCGAGGCGTCGGTTAAGGACTCATGGGCAGCAAGCGGACCCCCCCGTTGACCTCGACGCGAGCCGATCCTCTGTCGCTGGCGATGGAGTTCGGGCGCGCGGCGGACCTGCGCAAGCAAGGCCGCCTGCAGGACGCGGAGCGCGCGCTGGTCGAGATCCTTCGCACCGCGCCCGGTCATGTCGGAGCGCTGCACCTCTTCGGGGTCATCGCCGCGCAAACCGGGCGCGCGCAACTCGGCGTCCGGGCGTTCGAGACAGCGGTAGCGCTCGACCGGGAATTCCCGCCGCTTCATCTCGACCTCGGCAGGGTGTTGGCGAGCCTCGGACGGCGCCGCGAGGCGATCGAGAACTACAACAGGGCGATTGCGCTGAAGGCGGACTATGTCGACGCCTACGTCGCCCGCGGCCGGGCGCTGACCGAACTCCGCCGCTACGAAGAGGCGCGAACGGACTTCGTCCGAGCGATCGAGCTCGCGCCGGACTCGGCGGTCGCGCATAACGATCTCGGCAACGTGCTGACGAAAATGCGTCGCTTCGAAGAGGCGCTGTCGGGTTACGACGCAGCCTCCGCCCGACGGCCGAACTGGCCCATCGTCCTCAACAACCGCGGCATCGTGCTGGACGAACTGCAACGCGCGGACGACGCGCTCGCGAGCTACGGCGAGGCGATTGCGCTCGATCCGAGCTATGCGTTCGCCTACAACAATCGCGGGCGGCTCTCGAGGCGGCTCGGGCGACTCGACGCCGCCATGGCCGATTTCGACAAGGCGATCGCGCTGCAGCCGAAGTACCCGGAGGCCCATTACAATCGCGGGTGTCTGCTCGCGGACCAACGGCTTTACGCCGCGGCGCTGGCGAGTTGCGACGAGGCGATCGCCCAAAAGCCGGACTACGCCGTCGCGCTCGCCGAGCGCGGGAAGGTCCTCGTCGGGCTGCAGCGATACGAGGAAGCGGTCGCCAGCTACGATCGGGCGCTGAAGTTGCAGCCCGACGATTTCGAGGCCTGGCGCGATCGCGGTCTCGCGCTCGTCACGATGCGGCGCCCGGAGGAGGCGATCGCCAGTTGTGACAAGGCCATCGCCTTGCACCCCGGTCGCGCCGAAGCCCACGCGATTCGCGGCGACGCCTGGAGCGTGTTGCGGCGCTTCGAGGAGGCGGCGGCGAGCTATGACAGGGCGATCGCGCTGCAACCCGACGTCGCGGACTACCGCAGCAATCGCGCCAATGCGCGGAGAGAGCTCGGTCGCTACGAGGAGGCGTTGGCCGGATGCGAAGATGCGCTGAAGCTCGAGCCCAACCTCTCGAGCGCTCTCGGCAACAAAGGCATGCTGCTGATGGAATTGGGGCGCTTCGAGGAGGCCCGCGAAGCGCTCGGCGCGGCGATTTCGCTCGATCCGAGGAATCCGCGTTTGTATTACTTGTACACGCGATCGACCCGGCTCGACCGCGCCGACCCGATCGTGCGCGCCATGGAGGACCTGGCGCAGGACGTCGGATCGCTCGACGCCTCCGGTGAGATCATGCTGCATTTCGCCTTGGCGAAGGTTTATTCGGACAACGGCGACCACGAAGCGGCCTTCCGGCGCTTGCGGCGAGGCAATGCGTCGAAGCGGCGCCAGGTCGTTTACGACGAGCCGTGGATGTTGGGGGCGCTGGACCGCGCGCGCACCGTCATGACCCGAGAATTCATCGGGCAGAGAGCGGGAGTTGGCGAGCCGTCCTCCGTCCCGGTGTTCGTTTTCGGCATGCCGCGTTCGGGGACGACGCTCGTCGAACAGGTTCTGGCCAGTCATCCCGAGGTCTTCGGGGCCGGCGAGATCGGCGATTTCGCCGAAACGCTCGTCGAGGTCGCCGCGCCGACCGGAGCGCCATTCCCGGAGTGCGTCCCGCTGTTGTCGCCCGATGGGATCCGCCGCATCGGCGAACGCTATGTCGAGCGCATCCGTCGGGCCGCGCCGGAAAAGCAGCGAATCGTCAACAAAGAGGTCGGGAATTTCCGCTATGCCGGCCTCATTCATCTCGCACTGCCGAATGCGCGTCTGATCCACGTGCGGCGGGACCCGATGGATGTGTGCCTCTCCTGTTACGAACAGCTGTTCGTCGACAATCGCCTGCCTTACGTCTACGATCTCGGGGAACTGGGCCGGTACTACAAGGCTTACGAACGGCTGATGGCGCACTGGCGGGCGGCTCTGCCGCCCGGCGCGATGCTCGAGGTCGTCTACGAGGACATCGTGGCGGACCGCGAGCGTGAGGCGCGTCGCCTGATCGCCTACTGCGGACTCGATTGGGACCCGCGTTGCCTCGATTTCTACCGAACCGAGCGATCCGTGCGGACGGCGAGTCTGGCGCAGGTGCGTGAGCCCATTTACGCGCGGTCGATCGGCCGCTGGCGCCGTTACGAGGCCGAACTGACCCCCTTGCGGGCGGTTCTGCGAAGCGGCGCGGAGGAGCCGGACTAAGGCTAGACGTGCGACCGGGGCCGCCAAACCCAAGACGCGCGGCGCCCGTCCGCCGGGCTGGACGCCGCCCGCAAAACCGTGTCCGCTCCCGCCATGCTCGGCGCGATTCTCTCCCTCCAATCCCATGTCGCCTACGGCCATGTCGGCAACAGCGCGGCGATGTTTCCGTTGCAGCGGCTCGGCCGCGAAGTTTTGGCGATCCACACCGTGCAGTTCTCCAGCCACGCCGGCTATCCCGGTTTTCGCGGCCGCGCGTTCGACGCGGGCCTGATCGACGATTTGCTGGCCGGGCTCGACGCGATCGGCGCGCTCGCAAACTGCGAGGCGCTGCTCACCGGCTACATCGGCAAGCCGGAGATCGGCGCGGCGGCGCTCCGAGCGCTCGGAGCGCTGAGGCGCGCCCGCCCGGACGCCGTCTATGCCTGCGATCCGGTGATCGGCGACGAAGGCCGCGGCGTCTATACCGCGCCCGGCGTCGCCGAGTTCTTTCGCGATTCGGCGTTGCCGCAGGCCGACATCGTGACGCCCAACGCGTTCGAGCTCGGCTGGCTCACCGGTGTCGAAAACGCCAAGCGCGCAATCTCGGCGCTGCGCGCGCGCGGGCCCAAAGTCGCGCTCGTCACCTCGATGCGCCTCGAGGATACGCCGGCAGACGCGCTCGACGTCGTCGTTGCCGACGACCACGGCTGCTGGCGCGTGCGCACGCCAAAGCTGCCGATCGCGGTCAATGGCGCGGGCGATCTCATGTCGGCGCTGTTTCTCGCCCATTGGCTGGAGACCCGCTCGGCGCCGGCTGCGCTTGCCAGCGCGGCCTCCAGCGTCTACGCCGTCGTCGCCGCGACCGCGGCGCTCAACAAGCGCGAACTGGCGCTGATCGCGGCGCAGGACGAGATCGTCAAACCGTCGCGCATGTTCGCGCCCGAGCCGCTCTAGCAGGAGCCGAAATGCGCCGCCGCTACTTTACGCTCGACGTGTTCGCCGATCAGCCGCTGGCCGGCAATCCGCTGGCCGTGGTAATCGACGCCGACGGCCTCGACGCGTCGCGCATGCAGCAGATCGCTCGCGAGTTCAACCTCTCGGAGACGGTGTTCGTCGCCGATCCCAAGGACGCCGTCAACACGGCGGCGGTGCGCATTTTCACCCCCGGCCAGGAGCTTCCCTTCGCCGGCCATCCGACCGTCGGGACTGCGGTGCTTCTGGCGCATCTGCGTGCGCGGGATCTCGTCAAAACCGAGGACGTGCGCATCGTGCTCGAGGAGCCGATCGGCGACGTCGTCTGCGTCGCCCGGCATCGCCGCGGCGAGGCGATGGCGGCCTATTTCCATCTGCCGAAGGAACCGCAGCGCATGGGCGATGCGCCCGACGCCGCCGCGCTGGCCGCCGACCTCGGGGTCGCGCCCGACGAGATCGGCTTCGACTCGCATATCCCGTCGGTGTTCGGCGTTGGCGCGCCGCATATTTTCGCACCGCTGAAAACGCTCTCCGCGCTCGCGAGCCTCGACCCGCTGCGCAAGGCCTGGGGCGCGAGCGGCGGCCCCAGCCTCTACGCTTACACGCGCGAATGCGTCGAAAAAGGCTCGCATTTCCACGCCCGCATGTTCGCCGGCGGGTGGGGCATCGCGGAAGATCCGGCGACCGGCTCCGCGGCCGCGGCCTTCGCCGGCGCGCTGATGGCGTTCGAAAAACCCGGCGACGGCGAGCACATGTTCGTCATCGAGCAGGGTCTCGAGATGAACCGCCCGAGCCGGATCTCGCTCGGGCTGGTCATCGAGCACGGCGAGCTCGTCGACGCGACGATCGGCGGTTTCGCCCGCATCGTCTGCGAGGGAATGTTGGACGTATGAGTTTCTCGCACATTCGCGAAGTCGCCGAGCTCGACTTCTCGCTCGAGCCCTACGACTGGCCGTTCGCGAGCGAGCGGGCGGCCGACATCGCGGCGCACTGGGCAAAGCGGCGCGGCGCGCAGCCGGCGCTGTACGACGGCCGCGTGCTGCTGTCGCAGCGGCACGCTTTTCGCAGCCGGGCGGATGGACGGCTCGCGATCGGCGGCGCCTTTTTCCAGACCGCCTATTCGCGTTTCCTGAGCTGGCGCGATTTCGGCTCGCCGGGCCAGACCGTCTGCAACTGCTTCTCGACGGCCGCGCTGCAAAGCTCGGACGGGGCCTTCCTCATCGGCGAGATGAACGCCCACACGGCCAACGCCGGGCGTATCTATTTTCCCGCCGGGACGCCCGATCTCGAAGATGTGTTCGAGGCCAGAGTGGATTTGCTCGCCAGCGTGAGGCGCG
>JBKQKS010000045.1:0-13708 GCA_052147395.1 Roseiarcus sp. | reverse complement strand
CCACGCCGACGTCTCGCGGCGAAACGTCGGCGTGGACGCCGACGCTGCTCGATTGCGCCTGTCGTGTCTGAACGGCGCCGCTCGGGATTGCGGTAACAGCGCATTCTATCACAGCGAGCGCGCCGGGTGGAACGTCACGGCGCCGCCGGCGCCTTTCTCGGCCTTCCGCCTTTGGTCCGATTGGCGCGCGCCGCCGCCGCTTTGGCGCGGCTGACGGAGGCGCCTCCCAGGCGCGCGAGCCAGGAGCGGGTTCCGAACATGCCGGCGAGCAGGGCGGGCACAGAGAGATCGAGGTCGAGCGCCTCCCAATGCAGCCCGGAACCGAGACCGAGCACTTCGACCGCCTCGAGCGCCTCCTCACTCGCTTCGCCGAGCCCTTCGGCAAGGGCCGGCGGAAAAGCAAAGACGCAACCGTTGGCCAGATCGACGACGATCTTGCGGCGGCGCCGGTCGTAGCGCGCCGCGACCGCGCGGGGTTCTTCGGCCAGCGCCCGCAGTCCGCGCTCGCGCCCGGCGTCGATTTCGGCTCGAGTCGGCTCAACCATGGATCACCCTCCAGCGCGCGAGGAATTCGAGCCGTCTTTCACCGACGATCCGCATCGCGCGCCGCAAATCCGAATCGCTCAGCCCGACGAACGAAATCAGCTTCGGCTCGCCTCCCGCGGCGCCAATGTCGATCTTAGGCGACGCGGCGAAATAAGTGGGTCAACTTACCTTTCCGTCATTGCGAGCGAAGCGAAGCAATCCAGGGCCTACGTCACGCGGCCCCTGGATTGCGTCGTCGCTACGCTCCTCGCAATGACGGGGTGTCGGTTTGATCGGAAAACGCTCTAACATTCCTCCAAACTCCGCGCGGCGAAAAGCCCGCTAAGCCGTCATCGCCCCTGGTCCCGGCGTCGCTCCCGGGGGGCACTTGCCGAGGATGATCATGCCCAACACCTCGTCCTTGGTCACGTCCTTGACGCTGGCGACGCCGACGATCTGGCCGTTCTTCATCACGGTGACGCGGTCGGCGAGGTCGAACACGTCGTGGATGTCGTGGCTGATGAGGAAGATGCCGATCCCCTCGGCCTTGAGCTGCTTGATGAGCTCGCCGACTTGCGCGGTCTCGGCGGGCCCGAGCGCCGCCGTCGGCTCGTCCATGATCAGGATGCGGGCATTGAAGTGGATCGCGCGAGCGATCGCGACCGATTGGCGCTGGCCGCCGGAGAGCGCGATCACCGGCTCCTTGAAGCGGCGGAAATTGGGGTTGAGCCGCCCCATCACCTTGCGCGCTTCCGATTCCATCGCCGCGTCGTCGAGCGTGCCCCAGCGGGTGCGCAGCTCGCGGCCGAGATAGAGGTTCGACGCGGCGTCGACGTTGTCGGCGAGCGCCAGCGCCTGGTAGACCGTCTCGATGCCATAATTCTTGGCGTCGCGCGGGTTGCCGATATGGGCCTCTTCGCCGTTGATGTAGATCTGCCCGCCGTCGCGCTTGTAAGCGCCCGACAGCACCTTGATCAGGCACGACTTGCCGGCGCCGTTGTGGCCGAGCAGGCCCATCACCTCGCCGGGATAGACGTCGAGATAGGCGTGGTCGACGGCCTTGAGGCCGCCGAACGCCAGCGAAATGTCCTGCATGCGGACGAGCGGAGTTTCTTCACGAGCTTCCATGGCTCAGCCCTTCGCGGTTCTGCGGCGATAGAAGGTGTCGAGGCCGACCGCGCCGACCAGCACGACGCCGACCACCATCTGCTGGAACGCCGAATCGAAGCCGAGCAGCACCATGCCCGACTGCAACGACTGGATCACTACGGCGCCGATCAGCGCGCCCCAGATCGTGCCGACGCCGCCGGCGAGCGAGGTGCCGCCGATGACCGCCGCCGCGATGACATAGAGCTCCTCGAACTGGCCGAGCACGTTGGTCGCCGAATCGAGGCGCGCCGATTCGATGCAGGCTGAAATGCCCGCGAGCAGACCCATCAGCGCGAACACCATGATCGTGATGACCCTGGTGTTGACGCCCGCGAGCTCGGCGGCTTCGGGATTGCCGCCGGCGGCGTAGACGTAGCGGCCGAACCGGGTGCGCCGCGCGATGAAGGCGACGATTGCGCCGGCTGCGAGCGCGATCAGCATCGGGATGCCGTAGCCCGTGGCGATGAGCAGGCCGCCTTCCGGTACGGCAATGTTGTGGACTTCGGCATAGCGCGCGGCGACGCGTTCGGGCCAGGGGTAGGCGTTGACGACCGCGGTGGCGCCGAGCGCGACGAAACAGCCGATTGCGGCGATCGTGACCTCGGCCCACATCGGGCGCTGCGGGAAGTTGTAGCGCGCGCGGCGCTGGCGGCCCACATAGAGGCCCCAGACGATGCCGAGGCAGGCGAGCCCGCCGAGCGCCCAGCTCGCGATCGCCCCGATCGAACCGAGCGGGCCGCCGCCGATCAGCGCGAAGCGATCGTCGAGCGGCGCGATGGTCTGACCCGTCGTCACCCACCACGCCGCGCCGCGCCAGAACAATTGCCCGCCCAGCGTGACGATGAAGGCGGGGATGCCGAGATAGGCGACGAGCGAGCCGTGGAAGGCGCCAATCGCCGCGCCGATGACGACGGCGAGCAGCACCGCGATGATCCAGATCATCGGATTGTCGAGGCCGAGATAGATCGGCAGGATGCGCACCTGGGCGACGCCGATGATGGTCGACACGAAGCCGACGATGGCGCCGACGGAAAGGTCGATGTGGCGCATGACGATGATGAGCACCATGCCCGTCGCCATCACCGCGACCGAGGAGGTCTGCACCATCAAATTCCACAGATTGCGCGGCGTCAGGAACAGGCCTTCGCCGTTGAGCACGATCGTGTAGACGTGGAATCCGACCCAGATCAGCGCGAGCGCGCCGATCATGCCGATCATTCGCGTATCGATCTCAGTGGCGCGCATCAAACGGCGCAGCAGCGGTTCTTCCGGAATGCTGGGCGACGATCGCGGGGCGGTCATCGAGGACATCGTTCCTCCTACGCTGTTCGTTCGTTTTCTATCGGGCTGGCGCGGCGACGAGCCTGGCGAGCGCGCAACCAATCCGCATTCGAAAAGGGCCGCGCAGCCAAAGCGGCGGCGCGGCCTCGTTTCTAAAAAAGACCCTGCGAAGGGCGGCGGTCGGGGATCAGCCGCAGAACTTGGCCGTGCCGGGCTTCACGCCGGCGCAGACTTCCTCTTTGGTGATCCAGCCCTTGCCCACGATGACGTCGAGGTTGTCGCGGGTGACGGCCAGCGGGGTGAGCAGGACGCTGTTGACGGTGATGTGCTTGGCGCCGCCCGAGAACGGCTTCACGTTGGGCAGTTCTGTCATCTTCTTGCCTTCGCCGAGCGCAACGGCTGATAGGCCGGCGAGCTTGCCGAGATCGCGCGCGTCCTTCCAGATCGAGACGGTCTGGGTGCCGAGCGCGACGCGGTTGATCGCCGCGTGGTCGCCGTCCTGACCGGAGACCGGCACGACGCCGGCGAGACCCTGGGCCGCGAGCGCCGCGACGACGCCGCCCGCCATGCCGTCGTTCTCGCAGACCACCGCGTCGACCTTGTTGTCGTTCTTGGTCAGGATCTGCTCCATGTTCTTCTGGGCGTTATCGGGCTTCCAGCCGTCGGAGTAGCTTGCGCCGACGTTCTTGATCTTGCCCGCGTCCATCGCGGGTTTGAGCACTTCCGTGATGCCGGAGAACAGGAAATCGGCGTTCGGGTCGCCCTTGTCGCCCTTGATGAAGGCATAGTTGCCGGCGGGCTTGGCGGCCTCGATCGCCTTGGCCATCATGCGGCCGACGCCGACGTTGTCGAAAGTGAGATAGAGCACGTTCGGGCTCTCGATCAGCCGGTCATAGGCGATGACCGGAATGCCTTCGTCGTTGGCCTTCTTCACCGCCGGGAGGATCGCCTCGCTGTCCATCGCCAGAATGACGAGAACGTTCGCGCCCTTGGAGATCAGGTCTTCGACGTCGGCCAGTTGCTTGGTCGGCGAGGCCTGCGCGTCGGCGGAGATGTACTTGGCGTTCGAGCCGAGCCCCGCTTTGATCGCCGCTTCGTCGGTCTTCCAGCGCTCTTCCTGGAAGTTCGACCACGATACGCCGACGACGAGGTCCTTCGCCATCGCCGAAATCGAATACACGCTCGCGGACGCGAGCAGCGCCGCGCCAATCATCAAAGTTTTGACGGACTTCATTGCTTTCCTCCTCATTACGGTCCGAACTGGACCGGTAAACTGATTTGCCCCGGTTCTCGCGCGCGGTGGTTCCGCGATGCTAGACGCCGCTCTTTCCCAGCGCAACCGTCCTCGCGGCGGCGAGCGGTCGCCGCCTCACGGCAGGTTGTCGCGCAGGATGATGTCGATGCGGATCTTCTCCTGTTCGTCGAGGATCGGCTCCCCGCGCGCCAGCGACAGCAGCACGCGGATCGCCGAGCGCGCCTCGTGGCCGGGGTCCTGGGATATGACGGCGTCGACGACGCCGCGCAGCAGCGCCCGGCGCGTGAAGCTGGTGAGGTCGTGTGCGATGAGCGCGATGTCGTGCTCGCGGCCGGAATCGGCGAGCGCCTTGATCACGCCCGGCGTCCCCGCGCCGACGTTGTATACACCGATCAAATCGGCGTGATCGGCAATCAGCCTCGCGACGAGGCGTTCGCTCGTCTCGTCCTGATCGCCGCCCTCGACCACGGCGAGCGGCGAGAGGTCGGGATACTCCTGGCCCGTCACCTGCTGGAAGCCGAATATGCGCTCGGCGTGGTCGCGCAGCATTTGCGAGCCGGCGATGACGCCGATCTTGCCCGAGAGGCCGCGGCAGAATCGTCCCATCAGCGAACCCGCCGTGCGGCCGGCCGCGACGTTGTCGATGCCGACATAGTGGCGCCGCTTGGAGCCCGGCGCGTCGGAGACCAGCGTCACCACATGGGCGCCGCCGGAACTGAGATCGTCGATCGCGGCGCGCACGCTCTGCTGATCGAGCGCGACGATCGCCAGCCCGTCGTAACGCCCTACGAGAGATTCCAGTGTGTTGACGAGGGCATCGGGGTTGAAGACGTCGGTGACGACGATTTCCGCGTGAGCCCTGCGCGCCGACAGCCACGACCGCATTTCCGCGACGTGGTCGCGGATCAGGCTCATGAAGACGTTCGTCCCTTCCGGCATCACGAAAGCGAACTTCAACGGTCGCGCCCGCGCGAGTTCCGCGCCGGCGCGGGTGGGGCGGAAGTCGTGCCGCGCGATTATCTCGCGCACTCGGCGAGCCGTCTCGGGCCGTACGCCGCTGCGACCGTGGAGCACACGATCGAGGGTAGCGACGCTCACGCCCGCTTCGCGTGCGACATCCTTCAAGGTAAGATGACCTACCGGCGTTTCCATATTCGTTGGCGTTGTCTTAGCGCTCGGCCTCGAGGTGCGCAACTCAAAAACGTCGTCTGCGACATCAAAGCCCTTGCGGGTCGGGGCCCTTCGTCGCAAGAGTGCGAAAACGAGAAAGTCGAGACCGAGCGGGGGCGCGAAGAGGGTTCGCATGAGGCGAGGAAGGATGAGGCGCGCCGCGACGCTCGCCCCGCTCGGGGCGGCGAGCGTCGTCGGCGCGGCCTATGCCGCGAGCTGGGACGAGAAAGTCTTCGGGTCCCACGTCGATTTCGACGCCGTCGCCGCGGCGGGTCCCTCCGCGCTGCCCGCGCTCATCGCGCGCGGCCGCGAGCTGTTCAAAGCCAAGTTCACCACTGCGGACGGCGCCGGGCGGCCCAAGGCGACGCAGGCGATCGTGCCGACCAAGCGCAAGTTCGGCGTCAATCCCGCTTTCACCCGCACCAGCGGCCCGGATTCCAATTCCTGCGCCGGCTGCCATAACGACCCGGTGACCGGCGGCTCCGGCGATTTCGTCGCCGACGCGTTCGTGTCCGAGGGGTTCGAGAGCGCCGAGTTCGATTCGGCCGATCCGTCGTTCTCCAGCGAACGCCACACGATCGCGCTGATGGGGGCGGGTCTCGTCGAGCTGCTGGCGCGCGAGATGACGGCGGACCTGCAAGCCGAGCGCGCCGCCGCGGTGATGCAGGCTCGCGCCGAACGCCGTGACGTGCGTGCGGATTTGTCTAGTAAGGGCGTGCGGTTCGGCTATTTGAGCGCCCACCCCGACGGCATCGTCGAGCTCGACACCGTCGAGGGCGTCGACCCCGACCTGATTGTGAGGCCGTTCAGCCGCAAGGGCGTGTTCACCTCGCTGAGGCAATTCACCGTCAACGCGCTCAACGCCCATCACGGCATGGAGGCTTCGGAGCGCTTCGGCGCGCGCTGGACCGGCTCGCACGACTTCGACCAAAGCGGCGTCCCTGATGCGGTGACGCCGGGCGACGTCTCGGCGCTGGTCGCCTTTCAGGCGACGCTGCCGCCGCCGACGCTGAAGCAGGACCTCCCCGATGACTGGCGCGTCGCGGCGGCCGAGGGCGAGAAGCATTTCGACGAGCTCGGCTGCGCGTCGTGCCATCGCGCAACGCTGCCGCTGAAGTCGCTGACCTTCACCGATCCCGCGCCCTATGACATGGCAGGGACGTTGCGCGCCGGCGAGGTGAAGAAGGGGATCGCCATCGACCTCGCTCAGTTTCAGTTCGCGCGCGAACTGAAGAAGAATGACAAGGGCGAGTGGCTGATCCCGCTCTACAGCGATCTGAAGCGTCACCTCATCGTCGATTCGGACGTCAACGCGCTCGGCAACGAGCTGCAGGCGCAGCGCTTCGTCGAGCGCGACGTGTTCCTGACGCCGCGGTTGTGGGGCGTCGGCTCGACCGCGCCCTACGGCCATCGCGGCGATTTCCGCATGCTCGAGGAAATCATCGACGCGCATGGCGGCGAGGCGCGGTTCGCCCGCGACGCTTATCTTGCGCTGAGCAAGCCCGATCGCGACACGGTGGTCGCGTTCCTGCGCTCGCTGGTGATCGAGGCGCCGTGATGCGAACGTTTGTTCTCGCGCTCGTCGCCGCGCTCGCCGCGACGCAGCTGTTCGCCATGGACGAGCGGCAGACGCCGCTGAGCGACGTGCCTCAATTCCACGAGGAGGCCGTCGCCGCGGGCTTGAATCAGGTCTACGACGGCCCGTGGGAGTTCTTCGTCGGCGGCGGCGGCGCAGCCTTCGATTGCGACGGCTCGGGCTACCCGAGCGTGTTCCTGGCCGGCGGCAAGAACCGCGCGAAACTCTATGTCAACGTGTCGAAACGCGGCGGGCCGTTGCAGTTCGAGGAGAAGCCTCTGGATATCGGCGCCGATGCGAAACTGCTCGACAACGTGATCGGCGCCTACCCCATCGACATCGACGGCGACGGCTACATCGACCTCGTGGTGCTGAGGGTCGGCGAGAACCTGCTGCTGAAGGGCGGCCCAGGCTGCACCTTCACGCTCGCCAACAAGGAATGGAATTTCGACGGCGACCAAGGCTGGACGACCTCGTTCTCCGCCGAATGGGAGAAGGGGCAGAAATTTCCGACCCTCGCGTTCGGCCATTATGTCGACCGCGACGCGCCTGGCTCGCCCTGGGGCACGTGCCAGGACAATTCGCTGTTCCGCCCTCAGGCCGGCGACAAACCCGACTATTCCCAGCGCACGGCGCTGTCGCCCGGCTATTGCGCGCTGTCGATGCTGTTCACCGACTGGAACCGCTCGGGCACGCCGGCGCTGCGCATCTCCAACGACCGCCAATACTACCGCGGCGGCGAGGAGCAGATGTGGCGCATCGAGCCGGACAAGCCGCCGAAACTCTACACCCGCGCCGACGGCTGGCGTCATGTCACGATCTTCGGCATGGGGATCGCGGAGGGCGACATCGACGGCTCCGGCTATCCGCAATACGCCTTGACGTCGATGGGCGACACCAGGCTGCAAAAGCTCGATCCCGACGAGGCGCAGCGCGGCGAATATCCTGTTTACCGCGACATCGCCGGCGAAGTCGGCGCCACGGCGCACATTCCCTACACGGGTGGGGACAAGAAACCCTCGACCGGGTGGCACTCGGAATTCGCCGACTTCAACAACGACGGCCTCATCGATCTGTTCATTTCCAAGGGCAACCTGGCGCAGATGCCGGACTTCGCCGACTACGATCCGAGCAATCTGTTGCTCGGCCAGTGGAGCGGCAGGTTCGCGGAGGCCGGCGACCTCGCCGGCATCGCGGGCAAACGCACCGGTCGCGGCGCCCTGATCGCCGATTTCAACCTCGACGGCAGGCTCGACATCCTGCAGATCGATCGCGGCTCGAACGTCGCGCTGTTCCGCAACCTCGGCGCGCTCGAGCCCGGCGGCGATCCGCTGCCGATGGGCAACTGGACGGAGATCCGGCTCGTCGAGCCCAATCCCAATCGCAACGCGGTGGGCGCCCATATCGCCGTCAAGACCGGGGTGCGCACGCAGATTCGCACGATCGAAGTCGGCGGCGGCGACGCCAGCGGCCATAGCGGCTGGGTCCACGTCGGTCTCGGCACGGCGGAGCGCGCGGAAATTCGCGTGCAATGGCCGGACGGCGAGTGGAGCTATCCCTACCGCGTGTTCGCCAACCAGTTCGTCGTGCTCGACCGCACCAAGCCGCAGGCGGAATATTGGTATCCGGGGCGGTGAGGGGTGACGGCGAGACTTTAGGCTCGGTTTATTTCATCGAGTCCTGGTAGTATATCATATACTATAGCCATAGGTTTCAAATTCGTTCTTGAATTCAATATTGAGAATGTCGATAGTTTTGTCGCTCAAGTGTTGGCGAAAATTGCCCGGCTTGACTTGCCGAACATGGTGTTCTGGCCGCTCTTTGTCGGGCCACACATCATTCTTTTTAGCGATGGCTCGGAGATTGTCGACGTCGAAGGGAACCGACAAATATGTCAACATGTCCCGCAGCCATTCGAACTTGCTGAATATGACGTCCTCATATCGGTAAATTTTGACATTAGAGTCCAGTGGTTTATCGCTGGTCAAGTGCCGATAACTGGCGAATTCCGATTTGAAATTTTTAACTTTCCCGAGGCAGTATTCATCTATGTTCGACGTATTGGCCGATTTCCGTTCAGACAACATGGATTCGCGAATGACCCCGGTATCCGGAATGCCATGGCTCTTGGCCATAGAAAAATAATACGAGACGAGCATGTCTCGCGGATCTCGTACGAGCAAAATCTTTTTATTACCAGAAAGATCGAATTGCTTCAGGTACGGCGCATATATACGAAACCCTAGATAGCAGTATCCATTATCAAATACAAATTCATCGGCGTTTGTTATTCTGTTCTCGGGCAATCCAGCAGAAAACGCCGCCCACGCCAGATCGATAACGGGAATTTCTGCCGACGAGAGCGCAGCCGTCATCATATTGTTCAATAGAGTGCTGCCGCTCTTATGCATCGCGAACAAAAAGAACGAACGAAACTGTCCAGGCGTCGCAATCGTTATTTCGGTCTCGCCAGCTTGTGTCTTCAGAATGCGCGTCGACATATAAGTTCCCCGATCTCGATGGTGCGAATCTTTGTTGCCCGGGCCCGGCCGCGCCGCTGGTCAATGGTCCGGGCTTGCAGAGGTAATGTGAACGCTCCGGCCCGAGCTGGTATTTTGGACATTGCTCTGCGTTGCCCCCGAAAAGGCTTGGTCCCGCGCGGTTATGAAATCGGCCGCGTCTCTCACGATGACATTGAAGGGCGCCGCATGTTTGCTTTGCGCCGTGCTGTAGCTGGCGCCATCCAGATTGACATCGCTCACCGATCCCGCCAACACGACATGACTCGCGCCGGCATTGGAGCGGTTGCTCGCAGAAAATATCGACTGTCCGAAACGAAACCGGCTACCGGCGCTGATATTGAGCGCGCTGTGGCCATTCAGCACGAACAGGCTGCCGATGGCGGTGACGTTGGAGAGCTGCGGCGCGTCGGCGTAGAATGCGTCGAGGGTGGCGGTTTCGAACAAGACGCCGGTGAACGTCCACAGGCTCATAGCCCCCGTGAAGCCGGCTCGCGCCGTCGCAAAAATATCGTAGCGGGAATTATCGAAGACGCCGGTGCCAAAAAAAACTCCGTATATTACATCGTTATCATACTCCGGTTGAAGTAATACGGCGGCTTCGGACGACCATCCAAAGTGAAAATTCGAGAACTGAATGCCATCCGAGTCGTTGATAATAAGGGCGTAACCGATGCTCTGACCGCCTTGCCCACCCACATCGGAATTCGTGATGAGATCTACGGATGGATTGGGCGCCGCGCTGGTCGCCCGATGAAATCGGTAGCCGTAACTTCCTTTATTGGAATTATTGCCGACGGAATTGGCGGCTTCGAAAAATAGGTGGATGGACGAGGCGACATCGTAGGCGCCATAGGCGCCGTCGACCTTTACGCGGGTAACGGTCGACGAATTTGCCTGATTGAAGTGAATTCCTGCGCCGTGTGTTGGATTCGACGGATCGAAAATCCTGAAATCGGCAAAATTGACGCCAAAAATGTACGGCTCCGGCCGCGGCTTGGCGACGTAAAACACGTCGCCATAATCACCCGACGGCAGAAACGTCGTCTCGAAATAACCAGCCCCTTCGATTGTGACCTCGCCACGGTCGATCACTATCGTGCGAGTGAGCTTATATTGCCCGGCGGGTAGGCATACTATACCCGGCGCCGTCGACCCTTGACGCCATTGAGCGTCTCTGACTGCCGTCTGAACCGCGTCAGTACTGTCCTTCGCGCCCGTCGGGTCCGCGCCCAAGGCGACGGGGTTGATGCATGGCATTGCCCCAACTGCGACTGTAGAGGCGGCCTCTGCCGCGAGGCTTGGCGCGCACAGCAACACGGTTGCAAGACCTAGCGCGCCCGTCAGACGGGAGCAGCGGACCAAGTTTGCCCTCAATTCTACCGAACTGACAAAAAACGCCATTCGCATCGTAAGCACCTCACGACAGAGAACTGTCCCCCTCCCACGATCCAAGTTCAGCCGAACGCCGCAAAGGACGAGAGATGAGGCTCGCCAATCTCGTCACCCAAATCGGGTTTGGTCATCCGCCGCCGCGAGCGAAAGTTCCGTCAGTTCGCTGCGAATCGGCATCGCCGGATACCTCTCGATGAAGTTCGAAATGTTCAGGGTGTGCGTGTGCGAATCGACGGCCCTGCGCCGATCCGGGCCAGCGTATTTCACCAGTTCCGGCGCCTCGGCGGAAGTGTTGCGTCGAGCGAGGTGGAACTCGCGAAACTCCTGGGCGAACGGTTGCGCCATCCAGGTATCGTCCGGGGTTGGAAGAGACTTGGCGACGACACGACAGGCGACCGCGATCCTGATGATCGGGGTCGGTATCGTCCGTTGAACAATGTATTCACCGTCGAGCGCAGCCAGGCCGATGAAGCGAAAGAAATGGTCGAGGGCGTCCGGGGTGGGCTGAAAGTAATTCGTTCCTGGATAATAGCGCCCCCTGCGATTGAAATGCAGGGCGCAATCATCGCGCACCACCGCTGAACTCTCGAAAATGAACAGACCGCCCGGCTTGGCGAAACTCGCCGCCAGGACAAGGCCTCCCAACGGGTCGAACATGTGGTACAGAACACCCGAAAACACCACGACGTCGAACTGCTCTTGACGTTGCCGGCGGAAGTCGAAAAGCGACTGTCCCGTGCAATGTTCGAATTCGCGCTTGTACGCCCGTTGAACGAGGGCCACGCGAGCGCGCAGGTTCGGCAGCCGATCGTAGGCGACCACATGGTTGGCGCCGGCCGCCCGCGCCAGGACCGGAATCATGCCCTCCATAGTTCCGATGTCGAGCACGGATGCGCCCCGGACTTCGGCTCTGGACAGCAGCATTCTCGTGAGGGCGACGCTTTCGAAGACGTGAGCTGGGGTTGTCCAAACCTCGGGAGTCAACTGGATGCGATAATACCATTTGTCCTCGAGCAGCTTGCAAGCGTGCTGCGCGTCGACCTCGCCGAATCCCGCCCTCATCAGCGATCCCAAGGCGTCAGCCACGCTTGCCCCCTTCGAAGTCCATCGCCGGGCCGGAGCGCGAGCCGCATATTGCGCCGCGACACGAAAATCGCGCGCGACACTCGCACATCGATCCCTAGCGGACAAGGTAGCGTACGACTTTGATCAATTCGTGGAACCCCGCGTCGAGCGCAAGGCTCATCGCGTCGACTCGGGCCACCCCGCCTATCCGAACCAGCGCCCCTGTGGGCTCGCGGTCGGCGCCGAGCGCCAAAGTTCGCTCGTCGGGTCCTCGCAAACCGCGGCCCCGCATCGGCCAGATCGTTTCTCGGCGGCGTTGTGGTCGCCGCTTCAATACCAAGACTCGATGAACAGGAACCGATCATCGCCCCGACCGAAGCGCGCCCGCGGCTCTCGAGCGCAATCGTCGAGCGCGACGAATCGCGCTCGAAAAGAGTGAGTATAAGTCGACGGGATGAGGTTCCCCAGGGGCCAATCCGACGCCGACCGCGGCGCAGCGAGGGCGCGCCCGGCTCGCTCTTCCGCGCCGCCGCTTCGCCTGCGCGTCGCGCTTCGCCTGCGCCGAGGCCGGAGAATGGGTCGATCGACTGCGGCCCGGATCCAGAGGCGCCATCGACGAACGGCTAGAGCGGTTCCCGATCAGTGTGAATCGCCGCCGTCATTGCGAGCGAAGCGAAGCAATCCAGGGCGGCCGGGCTGCGGCCCCGGGATGGCTTCGTCGCTTCGCACAGGGGAAACGCGAAGCGATTCGCCGACCTCGCTTTTGACCGTTGTCGGACATCTCGAGCGATTCAGTAATTTCGCCGCGTCGGCTAAATTCGCTCGCCCGCAATTGTTGGTCGAGATACGACGCCCGCCGGCACAGACCACCGCCCGCACAAACGAAATGGGCCCCGGCGCTCTGTGGCGACAACGGGGCCCTATCTTTCGCTATCATGCGACATTAGCTGTTGGTTCGCAGTTATGATCCCGATCGGAGCATGCTTGGCCTTCGAAACTCCGATCGTCGTCACCAACCTGATTGTCGGCTGCGCCCCACGATGGCCATTCGTTTTGCGCCGCCTCTCCCACCTCGCTCCCGCGAGGTCAACCTTCCTTGCCCGGTGGAGTCATGGCCCCTCCATCAGATTGTTTCGACGCCCGCATCAGCGCCTCCTCCATCGTGTCGGCCCTAGGCGCCTTCTCGCTAGAAGAGCAACCGCTCAGGCGCGACCAAGCTCGTACCAACGCGCTTCCTTGTCAAGTCACTTTTTCTATAAGACTGTGAATTCGTATGATCCGCGAGCGGCTTGGTTCGTCATCATTTTGTAAGCTTTTTCGCCCGCCGGCCGCCCCGTGGGCAGACGCCGCCGAGGATGGTCTGGACCCCCTTGTTTCTTCGCCCGTTCGAACGCGGCCTCGTCGAGCGCACGGCCGGTCTTCTCCAAGGTCGCGATTTCGTGCGCGGCGTGGGCGTAATGCTGAGTGGCGGCCCAGATCATGTAAAACAGAAATTTGGGTTCGATCGGTTGCAAGCGGCCTTCGGCGATCCAGCGCCTGACCACAGCCTCGCGGGAGGGCGCCCACTGCCTGAGCGTGGTCTCGAGAAAATCTTGGATGAACGGGGCGCCGCGCATGATTTCGCTCGCCCATATGCGCGAGCCCGGGGCATTTCGCGGGCGAGGTCCATTTTCGCTTCGATATAGGCGGTGAGCGCCTCATCGATCACGGCCCGGTACAGCTCGGCCTTGGTCGGAAAATAACAGTGAACATTCGGTTTCGGCGCGCCGGCGC
>JBKQKS010000044.1:0-7509 GCA_052147395.1 Roseiarcus sp. | reverse complement strand
CGGGAGAAAGCGCGAAAACGGTTCTCGATCTTCGGATCGCGGTCCTTCGTCTTCCCAAAGATATGATCGACGCCCTTCGCGTTCTCGGCTTTGAGCGCATTGGCGAACTTGCGGCAAAGCCCCGGGCGCCGCTAACGCTTCGTTTTGGTCCGGAACTCGGCCGTCGTCTGGATCAGGCCGTGGGGCGCCTCAGCGAGCCGATCGTTCCTGTGCGCCCTGCCGACCTCGTAGGGGTCAGATGACGAAAGTGCATTTTATGTCCCTTTCGTGCGAACGAAGCGCGAACTCAGGCCGCGAGCATCGAGGCCCCGGTGCGCAACGGTCTGAGCGTTTCGGACGCGGCGGTTTCGGCAAGATTCCACGTGTAATCGCCGGTGAGGGCGATGTGCTGCCATCCGAGGGGGGCGACGTGGCGGATCATTTCGGGAGAAGTGTCGTGTCCGAGTCGCGCGAGTTCGGCGAAGACGGGCGCCAGATACCGCGTGTTCCATAGGACGATCGCGGCGACGATGAGGTTGAGGCCCGAAGCCCGATAGGCCTGGTTTTCGAATGACCGGTCGCGCAGCTCGCCGAGACGATTGAAGAAGATCGCCCGCGCGAGAGTGTTGCGGGCTTCCCCCTTGTTCAGGCCAAGGCCCGTACGCCGCCGCAGTTCGGGGTTGCTGTACCAGTCGAGCATGAACAGGGAGCGCTCGATTCGGCCGATGTCCCGCAAGGCGACCGCCAGTCCGTTTTGCCGAGGGAACCCGGACAACTTCTTCAGCATGGCCGAAGCCTGGGTCGCGCCCGACCGGATCGACGTGGCCAGACGCAACACATCGCCAAAATTCGCGGCCAAATGATCGGCGTCGACGACCCCGCCCACCAACGGCGCCAGCGCCGGCGGCGGCGCGTCGCCGGGAAACAGATACAGCTTGCGGTCCTTGATATCCCGAAGCCTGGGGGCGAAGCGAAAGCCGAACAGGTGGCAAAGCCCAAACACGTGATCCGTCGCGCCGCCTGTGTCGGTGTAGTGCTCTTCGATGTGCACGCCGCTGAGATGGTTGAGCAAGCCGTCGAGGACATGCGGCGCTTCGCTGGCGGTCGCGGCGATGACCTTGGTGTGGTACGGGCCGAACTGGTCGGAGATATGGGTATAGAAGGAGACGCCAGGCTCGTCGCCATGCCGAGCGTTCACATCCGCGAGCGCTTCGCCGTGTCCGCCGGCGCGAAAGTATTGCCCGTCCGAAGACGAGGTTTTTCCATCACCCCAGACTTGAGCCAACGGCAACGCGCGTTGCGCGTCGATGAGCCGGGCGAGGGCTGCCGCATAGGTCTCTTCATGAATGTGCCAATCATGCGCCCAGGCGAGTTGAGGCAATGTCGCGCCCTCGCACACGTCGGCCATGCGGGTCAGGCCAAGATTGGTGCCGTCCGCCAGAATGGCCGTCAGCAACGCCCTTCGATTTTCCGCCGGACGCCCACTACGCCGATGAACGAAGCACTCCGAAAAGCCCGTCCAGGAGTCGATCTCGACAAGAAGATCGGTGATGCGAACACGCGGCAATAGCGCGTCCGCCCGAGCTTTCAGCATGCGCGCTGAGTCAGGGGCCGCGGCGACGAGCGGCGTTATTTTCAGCACGCCGTTCGCAAGATCGACGTCCTGCAACTCGCCGGCGTCGGCGAGGCGCGCCACGCGTTCAAGTTCCACGTTGAGCGCCGCGCGGCGGCCGATGAGATATTTTTCCGCGTCTTGTTCGACCGCGACAGGCAACGGCCCGGCGGCCTTCAGAAGGGCGAAGGTGGGTTCAGGAATGAGATTGGCTTCGAACGCCTGATATTGCCGGGAGCGCTCGACCCATATCTCTCCGGCCGACAGGCGACCGCGTAGCTCGCTCAGAGCGCACAACTCGTAGGCTTTCCGGTCGACGCCCCCGTCCTTGAAGATGAACGGTCGCCAAGCGCGCTTGACGAAGCCAGTCGGGAGAGTGCGCGGCAGCGCGCGCTTACCCGTGCGATACAGGTCGGCGATGATCGCCAGGGCTTTGAGAAGCCCGGCAACGGCGCCGCCTCCCCGGAAAGTGAAATGACCAAGCAGCGTCGGCGCGAACGTGCGCACCGTCGCGTATTTGCCGATCAGGTCCGCCTTGTTGCCGGTCATGTCCGAAGCCGTCAGGGTTTCCACTTCGGCCAGGCAGCGCGCGAACGCCGCGAGGTCGCTTTCCTCAATGATCGCCGCCGCGACATCCTGTTTCGACGCGATCGCCCGCAGAACGACGCGGCACGTCGCCGTGACGATGCGCAGCGGTTTTTGAAGATCGCGCACCGATAGCGCCGCTCGTGCGGACGTCCGGTTCTCGGCCCTGCGCGCGAGCGACCCCATCAGTTTGTCGAACATGAATAAGGTGGCGTCGGTCAGGTCCGTCTCGATCGCTATGATCGTCGCGAGCAAAACCGCGTGACGGCGGTCGGGCGCCAGGTCGCCAATATGTCCCGCCGTCATTCGCATCCCTTCGTCCGCCAACCGCTCGAATACGGCGGCAGGAACCCGTTTGGCCAATTCGCGATCGAGGCCAAGCTCCCGGACGAAGCGCAGGCGTTCGATTAGCCGGACAATGTTGCGGGCGGCGGGCGAGCGCGAGGCCGTCCGCAACCATCCCAGGTGCGTCAGCGTCGTTTCGGCCTTAATGCACAGCAGGGCGTCGAGCGCTGCGCATTGGCTTAATGTCAGCGTGCCTATCAGCGCCATATAGGCGACCCGCTCGCCGCGACCGCGCGCCTGGTGAACGATAAGTTCAAGAATGCGCGGCGGCGGCAACAGAATCTGTCGTTGGCGCAATTCGCCGATCACCGCGTCGATCAGCGGCTCCGCCCTGCGGTCCATCTGGGCGACCGGCGTCAGCCAGCCGATCATTTGCTTGAGTGCGCTGCGGTCGAACGAACGATAGCCGAACCGGCGCATGATCTCGGCCAGATGCTTGCGCCGCTCCTTGTCGCGGTCGGCGCCGTTGTCGAAAATCGCGTCCGCGGCGCCGAGTTGACGCGCGACATAGCCGAGCATCGGTTCCGGCGCCGTCTCGCCGCGCTCGAGAGCCCGCCCCGGAAAACGCATCAAGCAGAGCGCGACCGCGATGCCGAGCCGGTTGGCGTCGAGGCGCTTGCGCACGATCACGTCGAGGTCTTCGTCGTTCAGCGTGTAATGCCGGACGACCTCCCTTTCGTCGGTCGCGCAAGCTAGCCGGGTCGCCCATGCCGCCTCGCTCAGTAATCGTCGTCGCGCCATTGTCATTGCCTCCCGCCCAAGGCCGATTATGGCGCGGCCCCGCTGTCCGTCATTCCCTCGTTTGCCGGTCCCTCGTCAGCCTGTCCGGAAATCATGCTTGACATCGGCGATGCGGACAGAATGATAGACGGACGGAAAACCGGACAGTCGACGGAACGGCCATGGCTAATGTCGGTTACGCGCGCGTCTCGACCGGCGACCAGGACCTCGCGCTGCAAATGGACGCGCTCAAAAGGGCGGATTGCGAGCGCATCTTCACCGACAAGGCGTCCGGCGCGAAAGTCGACCGGCCGGGGCTCGCGCAAGCGCTCGCTTATGCGCGCGACGGTGACGCGCTCGTCGTTTGGAAATTTGACCGGCTCGGTCGATCGCTGCCCCATCTCATCGAGACCGTGACCGCTCTCCAAGTCCGCAGCGTCGGCCTGCGTTCACTCACGGAAAATATCGACACGACCACGCCGGGAGGTCGGTTGATCTTCAACGTCTTCGGGGCGCTGGCCTCGTTCGAGCGCGACCTCATCCGCGAACGCACCAAGGCCGGCCTCGCCGCGGCCGCCGCGCGCGGCCGTCAGGGCGGTCGTAAGCCGGTCGTGACGGCCGACAAGCTCACGCGCGCCAAAGGACTCCTCGCCAATGGCCTGACCGTTCGCGAGGCGGCCATGAGGGTGAAAGTCGGGAAAACCGCGCTCTATCGGGCTCTCTCCGAAGCGAAACACCCCTCTGCTCGCGCGCCGTAGTCCCTTGTTGCCAGTTCGTTCGCGCGAAAGGGGCATAAAATGCACTTTCGTCACCTGACCCCACGCGGATTGTTCAGTTGCTCGTCTTGGGAATGGGGCGTCTCTGCGATGGAATCACTGCACGAATTTCTGCGCTGGGGGCCGTACGGCTTCTACGCTACGTTTGTGCTGATGATTCTCGCGATCCCGCTCGGCTGGATGTACGCGTACATCGCCTGCGTCGGAAAGCGGCGAGACATTACCGAGCCCGATCCGACGCGTAGAGCGGCGGCATGGGGCGGGGCGATCCTCATCGCACTGCTGATGTTCGTCTGGCGGCACCTGCTTGTCTCGGATACGCACCAGTACCCGATCGATGATTTCATGCATTGGATGTACACGGGCTACATGCCGTGGATTGGAGGCATGTTCAAACCGCTCTTGGAGTGGGCCGAGCACCTCACCCGTGACGGATCAAATATCCTCGTCAAGCTTTTTGGGCTCGCCGCGATCATGGTCCTCACACCGGCCAGCGTGGGCGTCGCCCTGTTCGGCGGTATGGCGCTGATCCTCGTGGTCTTGATCGGCGCGGGCGTGCTCATGGTCTTTGCTTTTGCGTTCGTCACTGGCGCGTTGAGTGCGGCGCTGTGGTTCCTGCCGGGGTTCCTCATAGGCGTTCCGATCGTGCTCTACTTTCTCTTCGTCCGCTTGCCGCTCCAGGTCGCCTATCGGCGCGCCATCCGAGAGGGCAGGTGGCCGACCACGGCGGAGCTCGTGTTGGCGCTTCGCAAGGGCACGCTCGACAAGGCCGACTGGCAGTCGAAAATCATGGCCTATAAGTCGCGGAAATTTGAGGCAGGCTTGAATCGAGACATGGAAAGAATCAGCCGCCGCACCAGGTGAGGGCATTGCATGGGCAAGGACAAGCTGCCGGCGACGCGAGACACCAACAACGATGTCGCGCGGCACGTAGATGAGACGGGGCGGGCGAAGCAAGTCCGCGATCCGATCACCGGCTTCTTCCACGGAATCGGTGGCCGCGCGGCGACTAAGGCGCTTCAGACGAGCACAGCGGAAGCGAACGCGACCGTCGAAAACATCGACGCTCATAGTTCCGTCGTTCGCGCCATCATGCGCATGCGGGACACGGTCGACGACTATCAAGCGCGAGACGAAAAGGCTCCCGAGTATTACTCGGATGCGGTCAGCCGGCACGAAGACAACCTCGCCGACAATGCTCATAAGCGCGAGCTCGCCACCAAGCGCCGGCGGCAAGAGCAATTGGACGCCGATCGCGGCGTGTTCAACGCCGACCAAGGGCTCGGCAAACTAAAGAGCGTCCGCACATTCAAGGAAGAGCTCTGGTCGGCCGACGCCTATTCGGCCCGAACCGAAGCGACAATCCGCGCGGCGGAATATCGCGCTGCCGAAACTCCTGGGCCAATGATCGACGTGACGCCGGAGCCGCCGGTCTCGCCGCTCGCGGCACTCGAAGAGGAAAAAGCGGACCTGTACGCAAAAATCCAGGAGGCGCTTTCCGGAGGGGAGGACGCGCGCCAGCTATTCGATGATCTCAAAGCCGTTGATCGTGCGATCGACCTCATGAAAAAAAGAACCCCCGGCTGAGCGGGGGCTTGGCAAAGATCGCACCATTAGGCGAGCGCGCTATGCGCCGCGAGCAAGAGCGCCTCGATTTCGCGCCGGAGATCGTAGCACACGTGGCCTTTGGCTTTCGTAATCACCAAGACGGCCTGCTGAATCGCCAAGTGCAGCACGACGGCGATTTCGTCACGGAACGGCATGCCGGCGTTAAGTTGAAACGGCGGCTTGCCTGATTGATAGTCGTTGTCCGCTCGGAAGGCGTGTGGGTGGGCGAGCAAGAGAATCGTGGCGGCGCTGTCCACTGTCGCGCCAAGCTCAAGCGCTCGTGCCCGGATCAGTGCGATTGAACGTTGTCGCTGCTGTTCGCCGATCGCCATGGCCTCCGCATGGTCTCTTTTCCTTTGCGCGTGAAAGGCGTTCATGTTGTCGAACGCCGCCGCAACGTCAAACTCGTAGAGAGGGCGGCTACGCGTGCCACGGTTGAAAAACAAGCCCATGTTTCTATGCTCCTGCCTGATAGCGAGCGCCCGATGAATTCAGGGGCTCGCACGCGGGCGGGAGTGACCAGGTCTATGTAACTATTGGAACTATCGCGCGATTTCGACATAACGCAAGGGTATGAACACGTCGGCCGACGATCGGCGGGGAGTGGGGCGTGAGCCGGATCGACGAACAGGGTAGGGCGCTTCGCGAGCGCATACGGTCGGAAGTCGAGGCGAAGCTCGGCCGTACTCGGCCGGCCGCGCCGGTTCCCGCTCCGCCGCGCGTCGTCGATCCGACGGCGCTCGTCCTCGGCCGCGACGCGGCCGGCAAGCCCTTCCTGCTGCCGCTTCGGGCGCGCCTGGAGCACGCCCATGTCATCGGCGCGTCGGGCGGTGGCAAGAGCAAGTTTCTCGAACATTGCATCCGCCAGGACATTCAAGCGGGCAGGGGAGTGTGCGTCGTCGACCCGCACGGCAATCATCCCGAAAGTCTGTACCGATCGACCTTGGCCTGGCTCGGCGATCGGCGGATCAATCGCCCCGTCCACATCATCGATCCGAACGCGCCGACGCATACGGTGGGGTTTAACCCGCTCGCGCGGCCGGATAGGGGAGTTGCGCTCTCGGTGATCGCCGCCGCTACGCTCGAAGCGTTCGAGCGGGTGTGGGGCGATGAGAATATCGATGAGAAGCCGACGATGCAGCGCGTGCTCGAAGCGACGTTCGTCACGCTCGCCGAGCTCGGGCTTACGCTCGCGGAAGCCGAGTTGCTCTACGATCCCGAAGACACGCGCGGCATTCGCGCCCTGGTGCGCGCGAAGGTCACGGATCGTACGGCGCAATCGTTCCTCGCGCGTCTTGATCGGCTCGGCCGCTCGCCGCGCGACTTCGACATGGAGACGATCGGGCCGCTGAACCGCATCTCAAAGCTGACGCGCAGTCCCGCGATCCGCGCAATCATCGGGCAGACGGAAACCTCGATCGATTTCCGCGCGGTGCTCGATGAGGGGCATATCGTCCTCGTCAATCTCTCCGGCGGCGACGCCGTCTACGAAGACGATGCCGATCTGCTCGGCCGGCTCCTGACGCGCTTCCTCTTCTTCCACGCGAAGCGGCGCGCGCATCCCGAGCGGCCGTTCTTCCTCTATCTCGACGAATGTCATCGCTACCTCTCCGGCGACATCCCAAACTTGCTCGCGGAAGCCCGCAAATACGGGCTGGGGACAATTCTTGCGCATCAATTCCTGCAACAGCTCGGCGAGCCGCAAGATTTGCTGCGGCATGCCGTGTTGAACACGACAAACTTCAAGGCGGTGTTTCGTCTCCAGAATCCGGCGGAGGCGGCGGAGCTCGCCGAAGCGATCATGCCGATCGATTACGAGACGCCGGTGAAGGCGTCCGTGCGGCCGACTGTCAATGATCATGGAATCGGGACCCCTTATTTGCA
>JBKQKS010000043.1:0-4904 GCA_052147395.1 Roseiarcus sp. | reverse complement strand
CGCAGCGGCCAGCCGCGCGGCGCATCGTGGGAGAACAGGTTCATCGTCCGCCCACCGGATAGAGCCCGCGCGGACGCCACAACAGCACCACGACCATCGCCAGGATGTTGGAGACGAGCGCCAGCTTGGGCGCCAGGAAGCCGGCGTAATTGGCGATCAGCGCGACCAGGATCGAGCCGAGGAAACAGCCGCCGACCGAGCCGAGCCCGCCGATGATGATGACGATGAACACGAGCACCAGCAGCTCGCCGCCCATCGAGGCGTGGACCTGGCCGCGATAGAGGCCCCAGAGCACGCCCCCGAGCCCCGCGAGCCCGGCGCCGGCCATGAACACCAGCACGAACAGCCGATCGATGCGGTAGCCGAGCGCCTCGACCATCTCCCGGTTTTCGACTCCGGCGCGGATGATGAGGCCGATCTTGGTGCGGTTGAGCACCACGAGCTGACCGACGAACACCGCGAGCCCGATCACGGCTGCGACGAGCCGGAACTTCTCGATCGCGATTTCGCCCCATGACAGCGAGCCCTCGAACGCCTTCGGCGGCGCGATGGGGATTTCCGCCGCCCCGAACAACGCATAGAGCAATTGCTCGATCACGATCGCGCCGCCGATGGTGACGAGGATCTGTTTCAGGTGCTGCCCATAGACAGGCACGATGATGAGCCGCTCGAAGGCAAGTCCGACGAGCCCGGCGACTCCCATCGCGGCGGCGATGGCGAGCGCGAGCACGGCGAGGTTCAGGGCGAGCGAATCGCTGTGCGCCCAGTGACCGAGCGGCAGGAACACCAGCGTCGCGACATAGGCGCCGACCGCGATGAAGGCGCCGTGGCCGAAGTTGAGCACGTCCATCATGCCGAACGTGAGCGTCAGCCCCGAGGCCATGGTGAAGATCATCATGCCCATCGAGAGCGAGGCCAGCGTCAAGGTCGCGAAGGCGGAGAACGAGCCGATGAGCGGCCAGGCCACGAGCGCGACGATGAGCGGCGTCAACGCCGGCAGCAGCTCCCGCCGCGCGCGGGGCAGCGCGGCGCCGACGTCGGCGATGCTCATTGGTGTGACTCCAGGGAGAGGCCGAGGAGGCGGCTCTGCAGCGTCGCATCGTCCGCGAGTTCCGCCATGTCGCCCTCATGAATGATGCGGCCGTTGTCCATCACGCGCACGAAGTCGCCGACTTCCTTCGCGACGCGGAAGTTCTGCTCCACCAGCACGATCGTCACGTCGCCGCGCTTGATCTCTTTCAGGCAGTCGATGAGCCCGGCGATGATCGCCGGCGCGAGACCCTTGGTCGGTTCGTCGATGAGCAGCAGGCTGCGCGGCTCGACGATCGCGCGCGCGATCGACAGCATCTGCTTCTGTCCGCCCGAGAGCGATCCCGCGCGCGACAGCCAGAACTTCCTGAGCGCCGGAAAGAAGCCGAAAATCCAGGCGAGCCGCGCCTCGTCGATCCGCTTTTCGCGCGCGCCGAGAACCAGGTTCTCCTTCACCGTCAGGTCAGAAAAGATCGCCATCGTCTCCGGCACGTAGGCGACGCCCGCGCGCGCGACCTCGCTCGCCCTCAGCGCCTGGATCGGCTCCGCGCCGAGCCGGATCTCGCCGCGCGAGGCGCGCCACAGGCCCATGATGGTGCGCAGACACGTCGTCTTGCCGGCCCCGTTGCGCCCGAGCAGCATCGTCGTCTTGCCCGACGGCGCGTCGAAATCGACGCCTTGCAGGATGTGATAGCGTCCGATGTGGGTGTGGACGCCCCGGAGCACGAGCCGCTCGCTCAACGCCCGCCCTCCCTGGAGACGCCGAGATAGGCCTCCTGCACGATCGGCGAGGCGATCACCTGCGCGGGCTCGCCGTCGGCGGCGAGCCGGCCGTTATGCAGCACGATGATGCGGTCGGCGAGCGAGCGCACGACGTCCATCTTGTGCTCGACGAGCAGAATGGTCTTGCTCGAATCTTTTTTGAGCGCCGCAATGAGATCGAGCACTACGGGAACCTCGTCGACGCCCATGCCGGCCGTCGGCTCGTCGAACATCAGGATATCGGGCTCCAGCGCCATCATCATCGCCACTTCGAGCTTGCGCTGATCACCGTGCGACAAAGATGACGCCCGTTGAGCCGAGCGCGCGGCGAGGCCGACGAGCGCGAGCGTCGCCTCGGCGCGGTCGATGAGGTTTCTGCGCGCGAGCCAAGTGTGTATGAGATCGTAGTGGACGCCCGCTTTCGCCTGCGAGGCGAGGCGCACATTCTCGGCCACCGTCAGATTCGGAAACAGATTGGTGAGCTGGAACGCCCGCCCGAGGCCGAGCCGCGCGCGTTGCGCGGCGCCGAGGCGGGTGACGTCGGCGCCTTTGACGACGACCGCGCCCGCTGTCGCGCGCAACTGGCCGGACATCAGATTGAAATAGGTCGTTTTTCCCGCGCCATTGGGGCCGACGATCGCGGTGAGCTCGCCGGGGTGAAAGGCGCAGCTCACGCCGTCGACCGCGATGTGGCCACCGAACCGGATGGTGAGGTCGCGGGTTTCGAGCGAGGGCGTCATGCTTCGGCGCCCTCCGTATCTGTTCGAGCGAACAGCGACGGCGCGACATAGGCGATCGCGATCGCGATGAACAGCGCGAGCGCGCCAAGAGGGCTGAAGCCGGCGACGACGACGGACAGCGCGTAGACGGAGAGCGAGACCCAGTTCTTGCGACGCCGCGCGCGCGTCGCATCGATGAATTCCCGGTCGTGGCGGCGCTGCGCCACGATCACCATCAACGTGAAATTGAAACCCGCGCCGCACAGGAATTGCAGAGCGCCATAGACCATCGTCGGCATGGGGGCGAAACGCGTGGCGGCGACATAGGCGGTGGCGAAGGGAATCAGCGACATGAAGAACAGCAGCAGGTTGTTCGCCCAGATCAGCGGCGCCGTCACGCTCTTGGCCAGATTGAGCAGGCTGTGGTGGTTGATCCAGTAGATTGCGATGAACATGAAGCTGACCGCGTAGATCGCGAACCCCGGCCACAGTCTCAGGAGGTCCTCGAGCCGCGCGCTCCCCGGCGCCTTCAGTTCGAGAACCATGATGGTGATGATGACGGCGATGACCCCGTCGGAGAACGCCTCCAGCCGCGCCTTGGTGAAGCCGCCGAGCCCTTCCGCCATTACGCGCGCCCCAGCGTTCACGGCTTGTTGCGGATCGGGATGTCCATGTCCTCGATCTTCAGCTCGCGCACCAGCTCGGGGATCGCCCAGGCGACATTCGGATCGACCTTGATCTTGAATTGGTACATCGACTGCAGCGCCTGATGGTCTTCCTTGCGGAACACCATCTTGCCCTTGGGCGTTTCGAACGCCATGCCCTCCATAGTCGAGATGAGCTTCTCGGTGTCCGTCGAGCCGCCGGTCTTCTCGACCGCCGTCACCAAGGCCATCGCCGCTGAAAACCCGCCGCAGGTGAAGAAATCCGGCGGGGCGTGGAAGCGCTTCTCGTGTTCGGCGACCAGCCAGTCGTTGACTGGGTTCTTCGGAATCCCATAGTAGTAGTAGGTCGCGCCCTCGAGGCCGGGGAAGCGCTTGTATTTGGCCAGCGCGGGCAGGATGTTGCCGCCGGTGGAAATCTCGATGCCGTAGCGGCCCGGGTTGAGATCGCCGATGGAGAACGGATCGCCGGCGCCGGCCCAGATGATCCAGATGATCTTGCGGCCCGGCTTGTCTTTGAGCGCGTTGAACAGCCGCTCGGCGACGGCGGTGACGTCGGTGGTGTTCGAGGGGACGAATTCCTCGTCGTCGAGCGTCGCGCCGGTCTTGGCGAGCGCCTGCTCGAACGCGGCGACGCCATCGCGGCCGAACGCGTAATCCTGCGCCAGCGTCGCGACATGTACGCCCGGCGCGCCGATCGCCACCGCGTTGGCGACCGCGTCCTGCGACGAGTTGCGGGCGGTCCGGAAGATATAGCGGTTCCACTTCCCGCCCGTGATCTCGTCGGCGACGGCGGGCTCGACGATGAGGATCTTCTTGTGCTCCTCGGCGACCGGCAGCATCGCGATCGCCGCCGCCGACGAGGTCGTGCCGACGGCGATGTCGGCGCCATCGTCCTCGTAGGCCTCGGTGAGCGCGGTTTTCGCAAGGTCGGGCTTGCTCTGATCGTCCTTGGCGATGACGACGATCTTGCGTCCGGCGACCGTCATCGTCCCCTTGGTCGCATATTCGAGGCCGAGCTGGAACCCGGTCTCGGTCTGCTTGGCGTAGGCCTCGAGCGGCCCGGTGCGGCCTTCGATGAGGGCGACCTTCAGATCGTCGGCGCGCGCAGCGGCAGCAGCAGCCAACAGCGACGCCGAAACTGCGAGCGCCGCCAAGTGCCAGTGACGCATTTTCTCCTCCCCGGTGACGGTTGTATCCTGGCGCGACGTCGCGACGCGCTCATGACGACTGTAGCCTTCGCGCCTCGGACGACGCAAGCCGCGCCCAGTAGCGGGGCAGTCTCGACCTCGGTCTCGAGTTGCGACCCGAAGCGGCCTTCGCAGACGAACCCCTCGAATGAGGGGATTTGGATACCGCGATCCCGCCCGGCGCCAAGGCGAACGCTTGCCGGCGTCGTATGCGAGCCTATTTCGCCGAGTTCGTGTTCCGCTGGAACCGGCGATGTCACTACCGATCGTCGTTCGACATGCTGTTCGGAATCGGACTGAAGATCGCGCCAATGGACTATTGGACGCAGATGGCAAGGAAAAACCGACGATCCATGTTTCGCGTGATACGTATCTTACGGAAAACTGATTGGAGAAAGGCGATGACCATTGTCGTTGGAGAGTCCTAACCACAGATAGACAGGAAAACCGCGGCTTTCCACGGAAAGCCCGTCCAACCTGCTGTCCAGGTCAAACTAGAGGGTCCTGTGACGGATCGTTCGGTTGCTTGAAATGGAGGGCAT
>JBKQKS010000042.1:0-19819 GCA_052147395.1 Roseiarcus sp. | reverse complement strand
ATCCCGCTCCGTCCCCCGCTCCCTCGACACCCTTCGACAGGCTCAGGGTGAGTTGTCATGCGCTTCGCGCACCTCGATGCATGAAACGCGACCAATTGTAGCCGCGGTCGTTGACCGCGGCTGCCGGGGTCAGCGACCCGGGCTACAAGGCTCCTTTTCAGGAGAGGGGGCGAGGGGGTCCGCCACGCCGCCGCGGGGCGCCGTGGCTTCGGCGAGCGCGACGCCGACGATCCTCATCGCGCCGAGGGCGGCGTCCTCGGCAGCGAGCTCCGCGGCGATCGATTCCCAGTCCAATGGCGCCGACTTTACGTCAATCCGCAACGCCGACCATCACGTCCGATGATTTGATGACCGCGCTTGCCGCCATGCCGACGGTGAGGCCGAGCGCCTCGACCGCTTCGTTGGTAATCGAGGACGTGATCACCGTTCCTTCGGCGATCTCGATCTTCACATGCGCGGTCGTGGCGCCGAGCGTGATGGCGATGATCTTGCCGGGAAGCACATTGCGAGCGGAAATCTTCATGACGAAGTCTTTCGTTTGTCGCCGTTCAGGATCAGCGGACTGGCGAGCGGCCGCGCCCGAATCATAACCCCAGCCTATCGGCGCCGTCCAGCCGCGCTGCGGACAGCGCGCCCTTCAATGCGCCGCGAACAGCGCTTCGCTCGCCTCCCAGAGCCGAGCCGCCGCGGCGTCGTCGCGCGCGGCGTCGGAGCGCGCGGCCGGCTCGCGCTTGCTGAAATACTCGCCGCTGATCGCAGTCGCCGCGGGATCGCAGGCGAGATGGACGATGGTGTCGGCGCCCTGCGTCGGCGAGATCGCAAACAGCTTGGCGAGCTTGATCGCGAGGCTGAGCGGGCCGCCGGCCTGGTCGCCGAACCGAGAAGCGACGAAACCGGGATGCAGGCAATTGGCGACGACGCCGGTTCCGGCGAGACGGCGCGCGAGTGCGCGGGTAAACAGGATGTTGGCGAGCTTCGAGCGGCCGTAGGCCTGGAACCCCGAGTAGGCGCGCGCGCTCTGCAGGTCGGAGAAGTCGAGCGCGGCGCCGAAATGCGCCCGCGATGCGGTCGAGACGATGCGCGACGGCGTCGAGGCCCTCAACCGCTCGTCGAGCATCTTCGTCAGCGTGAAATAAGACATGTGGTTCAAGGCGAAGGTCATCTCCAGACCTTCCGCGGTGACGCGTCGCGCGTTGAACATGGCGCCGGCGTTGTTGATGAGCACATCGATGCGCGGCTCGCTCGCCGCGGTCTCGGCGCCGACGCGCTTGGCCTCGCCGATCAGCGCGAGGTCGGCGATCAGGAAGCGATGTCCGAGCCCGGGCGCCGCCGCTTCGAGCCGGCGCAGCGTCGCCTCGGCGCGGGTAGGATCGCGGGCGATGAACACGATGCGCGCGCCGCGTTTGGCGAGCGTCTCGACGGCGACGGCGCCGATGCCCGATGTCGCCCCGGTGGCGACGATGACTTTGCCCTGCATGGTCTCGGCCCGCTCAGCTTCGAATGTGGCCGACCTCATCATCCCACGGCCCGGGCGTCAACGCCGGTCGCCTTTGTCACGGCTCGAGCGGCGGATCGCTGGCGCCGACGACGTTCTGATCGAAATCGATGTTGGCGCCGGTCATCAGCCCCGACTCGTCGGAGACCAGAAAGGCGCAGGCGCGGGCGACCTCGCGGGGATCGATGAGGCGGCCGAACGGCTTGGTTTTCGCCGCCGCCTCGAGCCAGCCGTCGTCGGCCCCGTGATAGGTGCGCATGATGCGATCCTCGCCCGGCGTCGACATCCACCCGATGTTGAGGCCGTTGACGCGGATGCGGTATTTGACCAGCGAATGGGCGACGTTGCGGGTCAGCGTCGCCAATGCGCCCTTCGAGGTGCAATAGGCGGTGATGAACGGCTGCCCGCCATGCGCCGACATCGACTGGATGTTGACGATCGAGCCCGCGATCCTCTCGCGCTTCATGATCAGCGCGGCGCCCTGGATGAGGAAAAACGGCGCGCGCACGTTGACGTCGAAGATCTCGTTGTAACGCTGTTCGGTCGTGTCGAAGATGTTGCCGCGGTCGGTGAGCCCCGCGGCGTTGACGAGCGCGTCGATGCGCCCGAATCGCCGGTCGGCTTCGGCGATCACCGCGCGGCAGTCGGCGACCTTGGCGAGGTCGGCGGCCACGAAATACGTCGGGCAGCCGGTTTCGCCGATCGAGGCGGCGACCTTCTCGCCGTTGGCGGCATTGCGGCCGCAGACGACGAGACCGGCGGCGCCGCGCTCGGCGAACAGCCGCGCGATCGCCTCGCCCAAGCCCTGAGTGCCGCCGGTGACCACCGCATGCTTGCCCTTCAGGTTCGCGGGGCCGTCGTACGGCGCGCGCTCGCTCGCCATGGGGAGTCCTCCGTTTCGCGTCTGTCCGAGGGCGCTTGTCGCGGCCGCTTCGACCGAGCCATGAAGCAAGCGAGTCTACTCGCAAGTCAACATGGAATGCGTATTCATTTTTCGCGGCGCGATCGCTCGCGGGCGACGAAGTTGCTAGCTCTTCGCGCCCAGCGCCGTGCGCCACGTCGTCAGGCTGAGAGCAAAGAACAACGCGACGAACGCTGCAAGCATGACGTAAGCGGCAGCCGGGTAGCCCGGGGGGTAATACGTCCCCTTCAACCCCACCTTTTCGAGACCGGTCGACGCCTCGGGTATGCCGAGCCGGCCAAACCATATCCCCGACGTGTTGACCAACACCAGATCGACAACGCCAACGAACGCTGTGACCGGAATGACGACTTTGACGCCGGGCCTGTTGCTCGCCACATGAGACAGGCCGAACAAGACAACGAACAAAACGAGCAATATCGTGATGGGCGCCTGATGAAGATCGTAGCCGCGCCAGGCGATGCTCGGAATCCCGCAGCCGCAAGTCTCGTTCGAAAGCCACGAGATCAGCGTGAAACCGATCCCGAGGGCGCTGTAAATCTTCACCGACAACCGGGCCGGGAAGTCCGCGAATACCCATCCGCCGATGCATGACGCCAATACCGCGGCATAGGCGGCCAAAGCGGCTGTCGTCGCCGGCTGACCGAGATACACGAGCCGGACCGCAGTGCTCTCACTGTAACCCAATGTCGAGAGGTTGACCATGACCAGGCCAACAACGAGAAATATGAACACCGAAAGCCATGCCACACGCGCCGCAGCGCCGCCATGCTCCGACATGACGGTTGTCCGAACGAGCCAGACGATCGCCATGCCGACGATCGAATAGCAACCCCACAGGACTATGTAAGCCAACATCACTGTTTCGCCCCGCCACGCTCCGACGAATTACCGCCGCAAAATCGAGGTATTGTCGCGGGGGCGGATGGGAAAAGCAACATGCGCGTCGGCCCGAGGCGGCTTGACGGCGGGAACCGGGCTCGCCGAGGGGGGATGGGTCCGTCGCGCGTTCGCGCACAATGGCTTCGACCATTTCGGGAGGATCCATGGCGAACCCCGCCGCCGCCCGGGCGCTCGCATTCGCCGGCCTCCCTCGCGCCGAGCCCGTCGAGGGACGAGGCCGGCTACCCCCATAGGCGCTAGGTTAGCGACGGCTCGAGCCTCGGCGCAAAGCCTTATCCTAGCGCCCATGCCGGCTACCCCCGCCGATCGTGCCCCGCGGGCTTGGCCGCCAGCGCGGCCTTGCGCAGGTCGAACGACAGGTCGGCGGCCTGTTCCGGCGTCACGGGGGTTTTGGCGGCGATCAGGCGGCGCGCCGCCATGTGGTCGCCGCCGCGATTGACGGTCTCGACGACCCGCAATTCGTCGTCCTTGAAGCCGAACATGGCGAAGGCGCGGGTCTCGGGGTCGCCGCGCCGCACCCACTTCGTGACCCCGTGCGACAGGCCCGCGATCTGCAGTTTGAGGTCGCCCTGGTCGCTCCAGAACCACGGCAGCGCGTCATAGGGCGCGGCTTTGCCGAGGATTGCGCGCGCGGCGGTCTTGGCCTGGTCGGTGGCGTTCTGCACCGATTCGAGGCGCAGCGGCCCGCCGAGCATCGCGCTCGGGAATTGCGAGCAATCGCCGATCGCCAGAATCGCGGGGTCCGAGGTCGTCATCGTCGCGTCGACCACGATGCCGTTCTCGCAGTTCAACTCCGCCGTGCGGGCGAGCGAGTCCTCGGCCAAAATGCCGACGCCGACGATGACTGCGTCCGCGGGCACAATCTCGCCGGTCGAGAGCTCGACGGCGGCGACGCGGCCGTTGTCGCCGAAAATCGCCTTCACCCCGGTCCCGAGCCGGAACGAGGCGCCGAACGCCTCGTGCGCCTGCAAAAAGAACGCCGACATCGCCGGCGACACCGCGCGCCCGAGCGGCCGTTCGGCGATCTCGATGACCGTCACCGTTCCGCCGAGCGCGAGCGCCGTCGCCGCGATCTCGAGGCCAATGAAACCGGCGCCGACGATCACGATCCGCCGGCCCTCGCCGAGCGCGGCGCGGATCGCCTCAGCGTCGCGCAGCGCGCGCAGCGTCAGCACGTTGTCGAGATCGGCGCCGGGAATTTCGAATGCCCGTGCGCGGGCGCCGGTGGCCAGGATCAGGCGGTCGTAAGCGAGGTTCTCGCCGCCCGCGAGTTTCACGCGCTTCCCAGCGCGATCGATCGCCACGGCTCTGGCGCCGAGCCTCAGATCGATGTGGTGATCGCGGAAGAATTTTTCCGCGCGCAAGATCAGTCCGTCGGCGTCCGTTTCGCCCTTGAGGAAGGCCTTGGAGAGCGGCGGGCGCTGATAGGGCGGCTCGCTCTCGTCGGAGAGCAGCGTGATCGCGCCCGAAAAACCTTCTTCGCGCAGGCTCGCGGCGGCCTGAACGCCGGCGTGCCCGGCGCCGACGATGACGATCGATGAGATGGCGTCCATGCCCGCCCCCAAAAAATCCCGGAGCGGCCTATAGGGCGCCGGTCCCCTCGGGGCAAACGTTCAGGTCAACTGCCGGCGCAGGCCCCGGCCGAACAGCCGCGCGCCGCCGGTATAGAGCGCGGCATAGACGAGGCTGAGCGCGCCGAAGGCGATGACGACGATGGTCTCGTTGCGCAGAAACGGCAGCCGCCCGGCGAGCGCATCCGCCACCCCGAGCGCGGGAGACGTGATCAGCGCGGCGCCGCCCGCCGCGAACAGCGTCAGCACGAGATTTTCGTGGAGCCGCTCGTCGGCATGGGCGAGCCCGCGCTCGCGGGCGAGGAACGTCAGCAGCAGGAAATTGACCCAGGCGCCAATCGCAGTGGCGATGGCGAGGCCGGCCGGCCCGAGCGGCGTCGAGAGCGCGATCTTGATGAGGATGTTGAACCCGAGCCCGGCGAAGAAGCAGGTCATCGGCGTCGTCGTGTCGCCGCGCGACTGGAACGGGGCGACCGCCGAGCGGATCAGCACCATCGGGACGAGCCCGAAGGCGTAGGCCTCGAGCACGTGCGCCGACGTCGCCGCGCCGGCGGCGTCGAACCGTCCGCGCATGAAGGCGCCGCGAATCAACTCGTTCGGAATCATCAGGAAGCCGACGAGAAACGGCGCCGACAGCGCCAGCGACAGCCCGATCGAGCGGTTTTGCGCCCGCGCCGCGCCATCCTCGTCGCCAACGGCGAGCTTGCGCGACATTTCGGGCAGCAGCACGGTGCCCGCGGCGACGCCGATCATGCCGAGCGGCAGCTGATAGAGCCGGTCGGCATAGTTGATCGAGGCGACCGACCCGGTCGGCATGCCGGAGGCGAGAATGGTGTCGGCGAGAATCGCGATCTGCTGCCCGGCCGAGCCGATCACCGCGGGGCCGAGGGCGGAGAAGAACTGGCGCACGTCGGCGTCGAGCCGGGGCATGGCGAACCGCTCGAGCACGCCGCGGCGGCGGGCCTCGCGAATGAGCAGCGCGAGCTGCGCGACGCCGGAGACCGCGACGCCCCAGCTCGCCGCGACGCCGGCGTTGGGAAACAGGAAGGCGACGGCGAGAAAGGCCATGATGAACAGGTTGAGCAGCACCGGCGCGAAGGCGGCGACGGCGAAATATTTGTGCGCGTTCAGCGTGCCGCTGTGCAGCGTGGCAATGGTGATGAAGCCGAGATAGGGAAAGGTGATGCGCGTCATCTGGACGGCGAGATCGAACTTGGCGGGATAGGCGTCGAAACCCGGCGCGATGATCGCGACAAACGCCGGCGTATAGGCCCAGGCGAGCGCGAGCAGCACAACCTGCGAGACCGTGAGCAGGGTCAGAATCCGGCTCGCGAACAGCGTCGCTCGGGGCTGGCCTTCGCTCATCAGCACGCGCGAATAGGTCGGCACATACGCAGAATTGAATGCGCCCTCGCCGAAGATGGCGCGAAATTGATTGGGGAGTCTCAGCGCCACGAAATAGGCGTCGGCGAGCGCCGTCTGGCCCATCAGCGCCGCGATCGCCATCTCGCGCATGAATCCGGTGAGCCGCGAGAGCGCGGTGAGCGCGCCGACGGAGAAGAAACTTCTGAACATGTCCACCCTTAGCCGGAACCGCGCCGCCGACGCCAGCGGCGGCGACCGTTCGCGGGCCCGCGCGGTCGATCGGCGCGCCCTTGGCGCGGGCCGCCGCGTAGGGTAAAGGTGCGGGCCTTAAAAAAAAGCGCTGGCGCCCCAACCCCGTTCCGTTGCCGAAGCGATTTCGGAATGGCGCGCCGCGACTTCAAGGAAACCGAATGGCTGACACCGAATCGACGTCGAGCGAAGACGCGCCGCAGGTCGCGCCAGAAGCCCCGCCGCCGCCGCCGCCTCCGCCGGCCCACGATTTCTCCGACCTGCGCGGACTGCAGTTCGTCGGGACCGAGAAGCCGGAGGCCTCCGAGGATTATGCCCAGGAGTTGGAAAAGGAGCTCTGCGCCCGGGCAGACAGATTTGTCCACTCGGTGGATAACGCCATCGTGCTCGCCAGCGACGGCGTCATCCGCTGGCTCGGAGACCCGATAGGGCGGCTCATCCCCGGCGACGACGTTCTGAAGCCTCGCGCGGTGCTGCTCACCGACGACGCGCTGCCCGCCGAGGCGCGCGAGCCGGCCGAGACGCGGCTCACGCTGTGGGTCGCCGCGCACATGCGCCGTGTGCTCGGCCCGCTGGAAGGGCTGGCGGCGTCGGACGGATTGCCGGATTCGGCGCGCGAGGTCGCGGTCAAGCTCGTCGAGGCGCTCGGCGTGCTCGATCGCGAGCGCGTGCGCGCGCAGGTGAAGGCGCTGGATCAGAACGCGCGCGCAGTGCTGCGCAAGCTCGGCGTGCGCTTCGGCGCCCACTACATCTTCGTCCCGGCGCTGCTGAAACCCGGTCCGCGCGCGCTGTGCTCGCAGCTGTTCGCCTTGAAGCGCGCCGCCGAGCCCGGCGCCGAACGGCTGCACGCGCTCGCGGCGGCCGGACGCACGTCGTTCGCGGCCGAGGGGACGCTTTCGGCCGACGCCTACAGAATCGCCGGCTTCCGGCTGTGCGGCGAGCGCGTGGTGCGCATCGACATCGTCGAACGGCTCACCGACCTCATCCGCTCGGCGATCCCCGATCAGATGCGTCCCGGCGCAGCGCCGGCCTCCGACGCCGCGGGTTTCGTCGTCACCCAGCAGATGACCTCGCTCACCGGCTGCGCCGGCGACGCCTTCGCCTCGATCCTGCGCTCGCTCGGCTTCGAAAGCCACCGGGTGTCGAAGGCCGACCATGACGCGGCGATGAAGAAGCCCGAGCCTCCGGCCGCCGCGCCCGCGGCGAGCGAGACCGCGTCCGAGCCCGCCGAGGATGTCCACGAAGCCGGGGCGCCCGAACTTCACGAGGCGCACGAGGCGATGGCCGAGGAACTCGCGCCCGCCGACGAACCGGCTTCGATCGAAGAGGGCTCGGCGCCCGCGTCGGGCAGCGGCGAAGAGTCGCAGGCGGACGCGCCAGCGGTTGGCGAACAGTCGGCGCCGAGCGAAGAGCGATTCGATTCGGCGCCCACGGCCGAAAGCGGCGAAGAGTCGCAGGACGAGGGCGAAACGCTCGTCGAGGCCGCCGCCGAACCCTCCGAGCCGGCCCCCGAAGAATGGGTCGAAGTCTGGCGCCCGGCGCCGCGGCAGCGCCACCAGCATGGCCGTCATCATCGCCGCCATGGCGGCGGCGAAGGCACAGGCCGCATCGTCTGGCGCGCGCGCGAGCCCGCTCCGCAGGGGGAGCGCGAACGCGAACGGGAGCGTGGCCCTAGACCCCCGCGCGCAGAGACGAAGAGCGAAGCGTCCCCCGGGGCGGCGGCGCGGGAGACGCCCGCGCATCCGGCGCAGTCCGAGCCGCGCCAGGCCGAGGGCGGACAGGAGCGCCAGGGCGGGCGCCTTCAGGAGAACAAGGGATCTCGGCGCAACGACCGTGGGCCGAAGACCTATGGCGATGGCGGCCAGCGCAAGGAGGCCCGCGCGCCGCAGATCGATCCCGATTCGCCGTTCGCAAAATTGCTCGCGCTCAAGCCACTGCTTGAACGGCAGGACAAAAGAAAGTAGCGGGAAGCCGCTCGACCAGGGCCGCCGCGGCGGCCGACCGGGAATTCGAGGACGAGATCGATGACGTATGTGGTGACCGAGAATTGCATCAAGTGCAAGTATATGGACTGTGTCGAGGTCTGTCCGGTCGACTGCTTCTACGAGGGCGCCAACATGCTCGTCATCCACCCCGACGAGTGCATCGATTGCGGCGTATGCGAACCCGAATGCCCGGCCGAAGCGATCAAGCCAGATACCGAGCCGAACCTGGAGTCCTGGCTCGTGCTGAACACGGACTATGCGAAAGTCTGGCCCAATATCACCGTCAAGCGCGAGCAGCCGCCCGACGCCAAGGACTTCGACGGCAAGCCGGACAAGCTGAAGCTGTTCTCCCCGGAGCCGGGCGAAGGCGACTGACGCCGCCGCCGCGGCGGCGCCCAGAAACTCGAAGCGAATTATTAACCGTAGAGGGGCTGGCTCGACGGCCTTTCCGCAACGCCTTTGATTCGGCTGAAAATTTGTGATAAAGAGGTGGTTAATCCGCAAAACGGGCGGACCGTGGCGGCGGGGGCCTGCCGCGAGGCTTGTTTATTGCCCACAGTTCTGAGGCGTCGACGGTTGTTTCCTCGTATCGAAGGATCCGCCGACGGAGTGTCTCGCGTTCGGAGAGTATCGTCCATGGCGGCGCGCAAGGAAAAAACAACGAATGCGTCGACGCCCGTGGCCGACCCGTCGAGCGCCGATTCCGCGTCGCGCAAGGCAAGGACGGCAAGCTCCGCGACGAGATCGGGGAGTTCGGCAGCCTCTGTGACGGAGACGAGCGCCACGAACGAGGTCGACGTGATCGGCGCGACGCCGGCAGACATCGAGGCGGCGGCCAGGCCCGCCCCGACCCCTGCGCCCGCCGAGGCGCGGCGGGTCGAGCAAAAAATAGTTTCGGCGCCCGGGACGACGGCCAGGCCGGCCGCCGCCGCGGGCGCGAAGGCGTCCGCGGTTCCCGCCGCGAACGCATCGAGCGCCGTCGGAACGGCGAAGGCTGTGGCCGCCCCCAAGGCGGCCAAGGCGCCCGTTCCGGCCAAGACAAAACGCGACGAGCAGAGCAGCGAACAGAAAACCATGAAGACAAACGCAAATCGAACCGGCTTCAAGCTGAACGAATACGTGGTTTATCCCGCCCATGGCGTGGGTCAGATCGTGTCCATCGAGGAGCAGGAAGTGGCCGGCTTCACGCTGGAGCTGTTCGTCATCAATTTCGTCAAGGACAAGATGACGCTGCGTGTGCCGACCTCGAAGGTCACGGGGGTCGGCATGCGCAAGCTGTCGGACGCCGACACCGCCAGGCGTTCGCTGGAGGTTCTAACCGGCCGCGCGCGCATAAAGCGCACCATGTGGTCGCGGCGCGCCCAGGAATACGAGGCCAAGATCAACTCCGGCGACATCAACGCGATCGCCGAAGTGGTGCGCGACCTGTTCCGTTCCGAGGCGCAGCCCGAGCAATCCTATTCCGAGCGCCAGCTCTACGAAGCGGCGCTGGACCGCATGATGCGCGAGATCGCCGTGGTGCACAAGCTGAGCGAGACCGAGGCGCTCAAGCTGATCGACGTCCAACTGCGCAAGAACGTCAAGCGCGCTCAGAAGGCCGAACCGGGCACGGCCGAGGAAGCCGAGATCGAGGAAGCCGCCTGAAGCGGATATGCTCGAGCGAATGGATCGCGCCGCCGGCCTCGCGAGGGGCCGGCGGTTTCGTTTCCGGCGCCTGTAGCCGGGAGCCCTCATCCAGAGCTTGTCCTGAGCTTTTCGAAGGACGACCCCGGCCGCCATGCGCCCGCACGGGCTCGCGAGCAGCCGACAATCCGCCCGCCCTTCGACGGGCTCGGGAAGAGGGCGTAGGGCTCACAGAGGCGCGGCGCTCGCCTCTCGGCTGTGCTCGGGGAAGGCCGCCATCCGCGGCTCGCGGGCGGCGCGCCGAGGCTGCGGCGCGGTCGCCCACAGCACGACGAGGCTCGCCAAAAACACCAGCGCCAGCACGGTGATCGCGCCATAGAGGCTGCCGGTCAGCACCTTCATCCAGCCGATGAAGGTCGGGCTCACCGCCGAGCCGGACGCGCCGATCGACGACACCAGCGCAATGCCGCCGGCGCGCGCTTTGGCGCCGAGCACCGCGGTCGGAATCGTCCAGAACAATGCGAGATAGGCGAAGATGCCGGCCGCCGCCGCCATCAGCAGCAGCATCGTCGCATCGACGTCGTGCGCGGCGAGCGGCAGCGCAACGAGCGCGGCGCTGGCGACGATTCCGCAGCCGATGAGATGCCAGCGCCGCTCCTGCAGCCGGTCGGAGCTCCAGCCGATCGCCGCCATGCCGACGGCGCCGACCACGAACACCGCCGAGGCGCGCCAGCCGATTTCGGTGATGTCCGCGAGCCCGGCGCTCTTCAACAGAGTGGGGACCCAGAGCAGCAGAATGCTCTGCGCCGAGAAGAAGGCGAAATAGACGAGCGCCAACGCGTAGACGCGCCTGTCCTTCAGCGCGGCGGCGAAGCCGCCCTTCGAGCTGCCGTCGAGTTCGTCCTTGGCGAGGTCGCGCGCGAGGATCGCGCGGTCTTCCTCGCCGAGGAACCGCGCGTCGCCAGGCCGGTTCGGCAAATAGAGGTAGGCTATGAGTCCCAGCCCCACCGCCGGCGCGCCCTCGAGGACGAACAGCCATTGCCAGCCGTGCAGGCCGGAAACGCCGGCCATGTGGGTCATGACCCAGCTCGACGCCGGCGCCGCGAGCACGCCGGAGAGCGGCACGGCGAGGGCGAACAGCGAGATGATGCGCGCCCGCCAGGCGTTGGGGAACCACAGCGTCAGATAGAACAGGACGCCGGGAAAGAAGCCCGCCTCCGCCGCCCCGATGAGGAAGCGCAGGCCATAGAAGCTCCAGCGATTGGCGGCGAACGCCATCGCCATCGCGAACACGCCCCACAGGATCATGATGCGCAACAAGGTCGCGCGCACGCCGACGCGTTCGAGCATCAGATTGCTCGGCACCTCGAACAGGATATAGCCGATGTAGAGCGCGCCGGCGGCCATGCCGAACGTCGCTTCGTCGAAATGGAGATCGGCGAGGAATTGCAGCTTGGCGTAGCCGACGTTGAGCCGGTCGACCATCGCCACGACGTAGCAAAGCAGAAGGAACGGCAGCAGCCGCCAGGCGATGCGCCTGTAAACACGTGCAGTCTCGGGCATCGGAGCCTCCGACGCGCCCACACGGGAGCGGGCGCGATCGGCGGCATTTTACGCCGCGTCAGGCCGGGAATTGTTAATTACCGAGCCAAGGCTGGGGTTAACGCACGGTGAGGTTAACCGGCCCGCCGACGCCGGTTCACGGCTCGGGCCAGGGCCGCCGCTCGCCGGCGCGCATCTCCTCGAACGCCAGGGCGAGCCCGATGACGCCGACGTCGTCGAATCGCTGGCCGACGATCTGCAGGCCGATCGGCAGGCCATCGGCGGTGAAGCCGCAGTTGACCGATGCCGCCGGCTGCTCCGACATGTTGAAGGCGATGGTGAAGCCGATGTGCGGGAACGGATCGAGCGGATCGTCGCTGGGCGAGGCGAGCTCGGCGGAGAAAGGCGGCATCGGCGCGGTCGGCGAGATCACGAAGTCGAACGGCGCCGTGGCGGCGATCGTGCGGCGACGCATTTCCAGCGTCTGAGTGAAACCGCGAAAAACGTCCTCGCCGTCGAGTCCGCGCGCCGATTCGGCCCAGGCGAGGATGAACGGCAACACTTTTTCCCGCCGCTCGGGCGGCAACGCCTTGATCTCGATGAGCGAACGCATGCGCCAGAAGCAGTCGAGGCCGTCGAGCATGTCCTGGCTGAGGAACGGCGCCAGCGGCTCGACCGTGGCGCCCGCGGCGGCGAGGTCGCGCCCGGCGCGCTCGATTGCCGCGCGCACGTCGTCGTGCGGCGGCCAGCCGCAGCCGGTTTCGAGCATCAGGCCGATGCGCAGCCCCGCGACGCCGAGCGGCGCGCGCGGCCAGTCGAGCGCCTCCGGCTTCAGGCTCATGTAGTCTCGCGAGTCGGGCTTCGACAGCGTCGCCATCATCAGCGCCGCATCGGCGACGCTGCGGGTGATCGGGCCGGCGACGCGGCCAAAATAGGGCGGGTCGATCGGAATTCTGCCGAAACTGGGCTTGAGCCCGAAGACGCCGCACCAGCCGGCGGGCAGGCGCACCGACCCGCCGATGTCGGTGCCGAGGTGCAGCGGCCCGTAGCCCGCCGCCGCCGCCGCGCCGGCGCCGGCCGACGAGCCTCCGGGATTGCGCTCGAGGTTCCAGGGATTGCGGGTCAGAGGATGGAAGGTCGACAGGCCCGACGACAACATGCCGTAGTCCGGCATCGTGGTCTTGGCGAACAGGATGGCCCCGGACTCGCGCAGCCGCGCCGCCGGCGGCGCGTCCTCCGGCGCAGGGTCGAGTTCGCTCGCCGCCGTGCCGCAGGGCTTCGGCTCGTCGCGGGTCGCGATGTTGTCCTTGACGGTGACGGGCACGCCGTCGAGACCGCCGAGCGGCGAGCCGCTGATCCAGCGCGCCTCCGAGCGGCGCGCCTCGTCGAGCGCTCGCTCCGGGTTCAAGAGGTATGTGGCGTGAATCTTCGGTTCGAACGCTTCGACGCGCGCGAGCACGGAGCGCATGACGTCGACCGGCGACAGCGAACGCTCGGCGTAGCCGTCGAGCAACTGGATGGCGGTGAGATCGTGGAGGGGCATAGGCTTTCACGGCTTTCCCCCTCTCCCGCCCTGATCCCGAGCTTGTCGAGGGGGCGGGAGAGGGCTGGGGTGAGTTTTCATGCGCTTCGCGCACCTTGATGCATGAAAGACCGCCAATTGTAGCCGCGGTCGTTGACCTCGGGCGCCGCGGTCGGCGCCCTGGGCTGCCGGGGTCGGCGACCCCGGCTACAAGGTTGCCTTTCAGGAGAGGGGACCCTCATCGGCGCTTCGCGCTACGTTCTCCCGCTCCTTCGACGGGCCCGGGATGAGTTGTCGTGCGCTTCGAGCGCCTCGATGCATGAAAGGCGCCCCTTTGTAGCCGCGCGCGGTGAGCGCGGCTGCCGGGGTCGGCGCCCCCGGCTACAGGGGCGGCGCGCCCTTCAGGAGGCGGAGAAGGGAGTCTTGCCTCACTTCCATGACAACGCCGAGAGGTCGTTGGCGAAGATCGGCGCGTTCTTCCATAAGCCCTGGAGCTTCGCGTCGGCGATCACGACATTGGGCAATTGGAACAGGAACGCGTTGACGCAGTCCTCGGCGAGCTTACGCTCAGCGTCGCCGAGCGCCTTCTTGTAGCTTTCGATGTCGGCCGCGCCGTTCAGCCGGGCGATGATGGCATTGAAGTCCGGGTTGTCATAATTGAAGTAATAGCCGGGCTTGGCATAGATGCCGATGTCGAGCGGTTCGACATGGCTGATGACGGTGAGGTCGTAGTTCTTGTCCTTGTAAACGTTGCTCAGCCACTGCGCCCATTCGACGTTCTCGATATTGGTTTTGATGCCGACGTCGGCGAGCTCGGCGGCGATGATCTCGCCGCCCTTGCGCGCATAGTCCGGCGGCGGCAGGGTCAGGTTCAAGGTTATGGGGCCGACGCCCGCCTGCTTCAACAGCGCCTTCGACTTCGCCGGGTCGTAAGGATACATTCCGGTGAGATCGATGTAGCCAGGATCGTTCGGCGTCAGATGGCTGCCGATCGGCGTGCCGAGTCCGTTCATCGCGCCGTCGATGATCGCCTTGCGGTCGATCGCATAGGCGATCGCCTGGCGCACCGCGAGCTTGTCGAGCGGCGGCTTCTTGTTGTTCATCGCCAGAATGGTCTTGCCCTCAGTGCCGCCGATCAGCACCTGGAACCGCGGATCGCTCTTGAACTGGTCGAGGTTTTCCGGCGCGATGCGCGGGAAGGCGTCGACGTCGCCGGCGAGCAGCGCGGCGGCCTCGGCGGAGGGGTCGGAGATGAAGCGGAAAGTCGCGTGATGGATCTCGACGCTCGCCGGGTCGCGATAACCGGGCCAGGCGTCGAGCGTCGCCGAAGCGCCCTTGTTCCATGCCGTCAGCTTGTAGGGACCGGTGCCGACCGGCGCCGTCGCCTCCGTCGGCGCGCTCGTCTCATCGAGGATGACCGCGGTGTTGAGGCCGAGATGGAACAGCGCATCGAAGCTCGGGGCCGCGAAGGTGAGCACCACCTCGTAGGGATCGCTGGCGTCGATCGATTGGATGGAGGCGAAGAACGCCTTGTCCTTGTTGGTCGAGGCGCTGGCGGCGTCGCGCTCGAAGGTGAACTTGACGTCCTTCGAGGTGAAGTCCTCGCCGTCCTGGAATTTTACGCCCTTCTTCAGCGTGAAGGTGAGGGTCTTCAGATCCGACGAGAAGCTCCACTTGTCGGCGAGCAGCGGCTTGATCGAGAAATCCTCGTTGATCTTGGTCAGACCCTCGAAGATGTTGTAGTGCGTGATCTCGCCGATGGCCGCCGCGGCGCCGGTGGTCGGATCGAGCCCCGGCGGCTCCAGCGTCATGCCGATGGTGACGCTGTCTTTCGCAGCGGCGAGCCCGCTGGAGGCGACGAGCGCGGCCCCGAGCAGCAGTAAAAGGCGAAGTCCGTGACGCATGCGACGCTCCCTCGTGTCCGTCAATGAAATTCATCGGTCTCGTTGTACGCACGAATTGAAACACCCCCGACGCCGCCTGTCCAGACGGCCGCCGATCGCCCCGTGGCGCCGCTATCGTTGCAGCGGCGCATGGCAGGCGGCGAACCGGCCGTCGCCGCGCGCGATGAGCGCGGGGGCTTCGGCCAGGCAGACATCGCGCGCGTAGAGACAGCGCGCCGCGTAGGCGCAGCCCGTCTTCGCCTCGGGCCGTGGCGGCGGCTCCGGCGGCGCGGGCGGCGCCTCTTCGAGCTTCGGCGCGGCGTCGATCAGTTCGCGGGTATAGGGATGCGCGGGTCGCGTGAGCAGCGTCCGCGACCGCCCCTGTTCGACGATGCGGCCGTGGAACATCACCGCAATCTCGTCGCAGATGTGTCCGACCACGGCGAGATCGTGGCTGATGAGGAGATAGGTGACGCCCGCGTCGCGCTGCAGATCGCCCATCAGGTTGAGCACCTGCGCCTGGATCGAGACGTCGAGCGCCGACACCGGCTCGTCGGCGACCACCAGCTTGGGGCGCGTCACCAGCGCGCGGGCGATGGCGATGCGCTGGCGCTGCCCGCCCGAAAACTCGTGCGGATATTTGCGCGCCGCCTGGGCGTCGAGGCCCACCGCGGCGAGCGTCTCGCTCACTCGCTGCCTGCGCTCGGCGCGCTTCACGTGCTCGAGATTGGCGAGCGGCTCGGCGACGATGCGCTCGACCGTCTGTCGCGGATCGAGCGAGCCGTAGGGGTCCTGGAAGATCATCTGGAAATCCGCGCGCAACGCCTTCAACTCGGCATGCGGCAGGTCATAGAGCGAACGGCCTTCGATCCTCACCGCGCCCGCGGTCGGGCGCCTCAGCGCCATCGCCGCGAGCGCCAAAGTCGATTTGCCCGAGCCCGATTCGCCGACGATTCCAAACGAGCGCCCGGCCTCTACGACGAAGCTGACGCCGTCGACGGCGCGTCTCACCTGTCGCGGCTGCAACCAGTCGTGCCGCGGCAGGTGAAAGTGCTGATGCAAGCCATCGACCTCGAGCAGCGGCGGGGTCAAGGCGGCGTCCCCTGTAGCCGGAGGCTTCGACGCTCAGCATGCGCGCATCTTGCCGAGCGACGCCGAACCGCGGAAAACAACGGCGCCGCCATCAACTCCCTCGTCCTGAGGCGCCCCCTGAGCTTGTCGAAGGGGGCCTCGAAGGACGCTCCAGCCTGCACGACCGGTCCCGCCGCACCAAGCCGCCAACGCCCAAATGGAGAAATGTAGCCTGCGCGAGCTGCGCAGACTTCTGGAGCGTCCTTCGAGGGCCCTTCGGGCCACCTCAGGACGAGGGTCATGGCGGCTGCGCCAGGAAGTGTCGCTCCCTTAGGGCGCTCATCTCGGCGGGTCATGCCAAGGCCCTCGGGTCGACGCCCCGGCTACATGCGGCCGGCCACGGCGGCTCACGAAATCCTTGCGCATGGTCGCCGTCGCGTCGCATTAGCTGACATATGAACATCCTCGCCCGTGTCGGCGCGGCGCGCAAGCGGAGGGAGACCATGGCCTACCGGCTCATCAAAGGTCTGTTGAAGCTCCTCGTCGCGCTCGCGCTCGTCGCCCTCATCGCGGCCGGCTATCTGTTCTATCGCGCCATGCCCGCCTATTCGGGACGCGCCGTGCTCACCGGCCTCGACTCGGAAGTCCGGGTCTGGCGCGACGGCTACGGCATCCCGCACATTTTCGCCGGCGACATGAACGACGCCGCGCGGGCGCTAGGCTACCTGCATGCGAGCGAGCGGCTCTATCAGATGGAGCTCACGCGCTGGGCCGGCCAGGGGCGGCTCGCCGAAATCGTCGGCCCCGACATGCTCCCCGTCGACGAGTTCCTGCGCACGCTCGGGCTCTACCGCGAGGCTGAGGCGAGCCTATCCGCGCTGTCGCCCGAGGCGCGCGCGCGGCTGCAGGCCTATGCCGACGGCGTCAACGCCTATCTCGACGCCCACGCCGACGCGGCGCCGGTGGAATTCCTGTTGACGGGCGCCGAGCCGGAACATTGGGCGCCCGCGGACTCGCTGGTCTGGGGCAAGTTGATGGCCTGGGATCTGAGCCGCAATCACGCGCAGGAGATCGCGCGCGCCCGCCTCGCCAAGGCGCTGCCAGCCGATGAAGCTTCGTGGCTGATGCCGCGGCTTGCGGAAAACTCGCCGATCACGATCGAGCCCGAGGCGCATCCCGGGCACGCCGCGCTCGACGATCCCGAGCGCATGCTGGCAAGCCTCATCCCGCTCGCGCACGGCGCCTCGAACCAGTGGGAGGTCGCGGGCGCGCGTACGACGACCGGCAAGCCGATCCTCGCCAACGATCCACATCTCGAGATCGAGGCGCCGGTCCTATGGTATCTGGCGCGGGTCGATACGCCCAACGAGACGCTGGTCGGCGCCACCGTGCCCGGCCTGCCGGTGTTCCTGCTCGGCCGCAACCGCTCGATCGCCTGGGGCATCACCTCGTCGCAGACCGATACGCAGGACCTGTTCGTCGAGACGATCGATCCGAACAATCCCGGCCAGTATTTGACGCCCGACGGGCCAAAACCGTTCGAGACCCGCGACGAGATCATCCGCGTCAAGGGCGCGCCGGGCGTCGTGCTGCACATTCGCGCCACCCGGCACGGCCCCGTGATGTCCGACGTGAGCAAGGACTTCGCGTCCGTCGCCGGTCCCGGCCAGGTCGTCGCGCTCGCTTTCACCGGCCTTTCCGACCAGGACACCACGACCGACGCGATGGTCGGCCTCGACGCGGCGCAGAACTGGGACGAGTTCGTCGCGGCGCTGCGTAAATGGCAGACGCCGATGCAGAACCTCGGCTACGCCGACGTCCGCGGCGATATCGGCCTCATCGCGCCGGGGCTGATCCCGATCCGCAAGTCGGGCGACGGGCTCGCGCCGGCGAACGGCGCGACGGGTGAAGGCGACTGGACGGGCTTCCTGCCGTTCGACGAGCTGCCGCGAATCCATAATCCGCCCGCCGGCTTCGTGTTCAACGCCAACAACGCGCTCGTTCCCCCGGATCAGGAGGCGAAGGTCGGCGTTGACTGGGAGGAGCCGTTCCGCGCCCAACGCCTGCAGCAGTTCTTCGATGAGATCGACAAGCACTCGCTCGCGACCTCGGCGCGGATGCAGGCCGACCACGTCTCGCTCCCCGCGCTCGATCTGAAGCCGCTGATGGCCAAGCTGGCGCCGAGCGACGAGCGCGCGCGGCAGGCGCTGGCGCTGATCGCCGCCTGGGACGGAACGATGGACAAAGACCGTCCCGAGCCGCTCATCTACACGTCGTTCCTAGCCGCGGCGCATCGAATCCTGATCGAGGACCGGCTCGGCTTCGCGCTCGGCGACAACGGCCCCTATGACGCGGCGACGCTGCTGTCGCTGATCGAGAAGCATCCGGCCTGGTGCGACGAAAGGGAAGCGAAGGACGCGCCCGATCCCGATTGCCGGCGCGCAATGTCGCGCGCGCTCGACGAGGGACTCGCGCTGATCGTCCAACGCGACGGCGCCGACATGAGCCAATGGCGCTGGGGCAAGGAGCACGTCGCGCTGCTGAAGCACAAGGTTTACAGCCACGTGCCGCTGCTCGATTGGGTGAGCGATCTCTCCATGCCGTCGAGCGGCGGGTTCTATACGCTCGATCGCGGCGGCAGCTACGATCCGCCCAAGGACATGCCGTTCGCGCGCACCCAGGGCGGCGGCTTCCGCGGCCTCTACGATCTCTCCGATCCGGAGAAGTCGCGGTTCATGATCACGACCGGCGAATCCGGTCACATCTTCTCGCCCCACTACGGCGATCTGGCGCCGCTGTGGATCGCCGTGAAGTCGATTCCCATCACCGGCACGGAGGACCAGCTGAAGGCCGAGGGGGCAAAGGAGCTGTCGCTCGAGCCGAAGTGAGATCGTCCCTATGTTGCGCCCTCATTCCGAGCTCTTTGAGGAAGCGGACTCAGATCTGCTCGCCACCAAAAACCGGCGATGCCGTTAGAGCGGTTTCCGGCCAAACTGACACCCCGTCATTGCGGGGAGCGCAGCGACGAAGCAATCCAGGGGCCACAGCCACGCCGCTCCGGATTGCTTCGCTTCGCTCGCTTTTGACGGCGCCGATTCCCATTGATCGGGAACCGCTCTGGCTCGAGACTTCGCAAAACGCTCGATGGCGCGGCAATATCGGTCCGCCGCCGACCGGGCCTCGGGCGATACTCGCCGCCGCAGCCACGGAATCCCTGTCACACCCGCGATACGATCTTTTCCAGACGGGGCGTCGGCGCGGGATTTTGGGACGTATCGACGATGACCGCCGCCGTGACTCGGCGCGAGGCATCGTCGAACCGACGTCGCGCTTCGTCGCGCTCGTGCGCATTGCGCCTGGCCCATTTGCAGAGATTGCGCAGCAACGGGATGACCTGCTCGCCCATTTCTGTCAGTCGGTATTCCACGTGAGGCGGTACGACGCTTCGCACGTCCCTGGCTATCAATCCGTCTCGTTCCAGACCTCGCAGGGTCTGCGTCAATACTTTCGGTGAGACCCCTTCGATTGCGCGTTGGATTTGGTTCGCGCGAAGGGGGCCAGTCGTGAGCAGGTGGAGAATGGGTATCCGCCATAGGCTGCTCAGCAGTTCGATAGCGTCGCGCGATTGCAGAGCCCGCGCCCGGATCGACGCTACGGTTGCCATCCATGCCCCTCCATCGAACGACGC
>JBKQKS010000041.1:0-4774 GCA_052147395.1 Roseiarcus sp. | reverse complement strand
ATGGGATGATGTGACCTCTGCCCTCGACGCTAAACTCCAGCGGGGCGCTTGTCTCATCATCATTGGCACGGAGGGGGCGCTCCGATCGCAGCCGCTCGCAAACGGACTCGCTGCATGCCATAATCGGCGGGAGGTCTCTTCCGGCGGCAATCCAATTAACGATGATGGCGCGACGGACGCCCGCCGCTGGCGAGATTACCCCATGGGGAAGATTTTCGTATCCTACCTCAGACGCGACAAGGACCAAGTCGCACGCCTCGTCAAACAGTTAACCGACCTTGGCGCCGACATCTGGTGGGATGAGGATGCTCTCGCTGTGGGCGATCCCTGGCGGGACAACATCGAATTGGCGATCAGCGAGTGTGACTACTTCATCCCTTGCTTCAGCGCCTTCCAGGGCTGGCATACATCCACAATGGCGATGGAGGTTCGAATTGCAGCGGGTCTCTGGCGTAGCCGGGCCGCAAGCGACAGCAAGTGGATCCTCCCGGTCAAGTTGGAGGACTGTCCGATACCGAACATCCGACTGGATGACAGCAAGACCCTCGAGGACCTGCATTGGATTCGTCTCGACGGTGGCGGCTGGGATGCCGGCATCAGCTCAATTCTCGATATCGTGCTGGAGCGCCCAAAAAAGCAAGCTCGGCAGGAGCTGCGCAAAAAGGCCGAAGAGGCGGCGCGAGCAACGGCCATCGCCGGTTACGCGCAAGCCGCTGCGGGAATGAGTGAGCAAGCAAAGCCGGGCGCGGCTAGGTCGGAGGAAAATGCAAAACAACGCCAAAATGAATATCTTGATGCTTTATCTGCCTATACCAGAAAATACAATGATTATGGCTTTGTGAATGAGATAGAAACCAATCACATCTACAAGGAGGTAGAAAAGCAATATATATCGTGGAATTCTGCTTGGATTATTTTTCTCATCTGTGGATTTTTACTTATCACCGCGATTCGATGGATAGGGGGCGTGATGTTTGATTGGATGTCACGCTTGTTTCACGCGATATTCTGAAATTCGACCCGCACGCAATATGCGTCGGGAGACGCGCTCGCGCGGACCGTTCCGCCCGTTCACCGCATTTCCGACCGCCAATCCGGCACGTGGATGCCGTCCAGAAACCGGGACCGCACCGCAACGAACGAATCCTGCCCCACATTGGCGCCGCGCAGCGCCATGTCGTCGATGGCTTCGGCGTTATCGAGCGCGATCTCGGTTGGCGTTCGCTGGTTGATCCGCAGGTGGCGGGCGGCGCTGAGGAAGCTGTCGGCGAGCATCGCTGCGCCATGCTCCTGCGCTGCAAAGAACAGGTCGACGCTGGCGGACGCCCACCCAAGTTTGCCGTCGCCGAGGGATTTGGTGAAATCGGCCTCATTGCCCATCGTGCCGACGCTCAGGACGTCGATCCGGTCGAGCGGGACCTTCAGGCGCCTCACCGCTTCGGCGATCGCGGGCAGGACGGGATTGTTCGCCCAGACGCCGCCGTCGAGATAGCTCTGATTGGCAATATCGCTGGGGACGGCGGCTTCATCGAAGTAGCTCGGCGCGGCCGCAGACGCCAAGGCCGCGTCCACGGCCGATATGTTCACGAACGCCGTGCGATCGGCCGAGTGCGCGGTCACGACAACCTCGGCTTCGCCGTGGATCGCCCGAACGGTCGGAATGACGAGCCGGCAGCATGAATCCCGGGACAGCTTGCGATCTTCGAGAATGGATTGCAGCGTCGCGCGCAACGTCCTGGACTCGTACTTGGACCGCAGCCAATGACGAAGCTGGCGATTCTTGGGGAATATCTTAGGTCCCTCGTTCCTGTAAAAATTCAGCATCCCGAGCGGTGTGACGCCGAGACCGAGGCCGATCGCAAGGATGGCTCCGGTGGAGGCGCCGGCGACCAGGTCGAAGTGCTTCACGATCTCATTGCCGCCGCCGCTTTTCAGCATGTCGTCCCATTTTGCCAGGACGGCCGCAGTGAACGTTCCTCGCAGGCCGCCGCCATCGAGAGCCAAGATGCGGAAAAGACGTCCTGTCGGGACGTTTTCGCGAACCAGCGGCAACAATTTGATCTGCGAGACGATGCGATTGACCAGTTCCGTAACGTCGGTGCTCGCAGCCAGGGACCGGTTTTGCCCGGTCGGCAGTCCGTTTCGCAGCCGGGAAAAGATCGCCTCGTCATCCGCGATATATCCCGCGACGGCGCCGCCGAAACCGGCGACGAGGAAGCCAGGCTTGCCCCGGCGCAGAGCCTCCTCCACCTCGTCCGGAACACCGGCGAGCGCCTTGCCGAAGTCATAGTGCCGGCCGCCGATCGCGACAACGACGTCGCACCGTTCCGCCATCCACTCCCTCATGGGAACCAAGCTGAGTGTCCGAGCAGGGTTATTCGGGTCGGGAATTTCGGGGATGACTTGAACCGCGGCGTATTCCCGTTGCGCCTCGATCTCGACCAGTTGTTCAGCCGTCCTCGCGTATTTCTGGGCGCGGACGAGCGTCAGCGCGTCCCTCGGACCGCCGACGCCCACAACCGGTGTGGCGGCATCCTCGAGCGGTTTCTGAAAGCTCGGATGGCTGCCATGAATGAGCGTGCCGCCCTCGCGGAAGACGGCCGCAGCAAACTGCTGGACAAACGACACGATGCCGTCACGCTGCGCGTCCGGACATTGGTCTGGGACCGCGCCGGACAGGTGGACCCGCACACCAGCAAGTGGAGGGCGCCGCGCCATGGAAATTCCTCCGTTGGCCTTCCGCCTCGAGCGGGCGTCATCGGACAGCCCCTTTCGGCGGCCCGATGGACCACCCGGACCGCGCCAAGCCCAGGCCGGTCCGCGAAAACACCGTCGCCTACGCGACTTCAAAGCCTTCAAATGCGACTCTAATTGCGGTGGCATTGTGGTGCTCCACTCGGCCGAATTCGAATCGGTGGACCGTCCGTATTTGGCGTATTCCTTCTGTTGCTCTGGCGGCGCCGCTCCTCGTCATGCGCAATATCGACAAGCGCTTCCAGGGCGCGCACGCGCTCGCCAAGGCCTCGCTCGAGGTCGGGGCGGGAGAGATCATGGCCCTGGTTGGCCAGAACGGCGCCGCCGCCCGTGATCGAGATGGTGTTGTCGGTCATTTGCCTGGAAGCGATCGCCTGTTGGGTTGTGATTGTTCGTCGTCGGTCAGTCAGTGTTCAAATCGCGCCTCTGGCGATCCAACTCGGATCGTCGATAGCAAGGCGCGCGCCTCGGCGACGACGCGAGACGTGAACTTCGGACCCGCCGAGCCCTTCGTTTTGACGCTCTTGTTCAGCCCGTTGGCGTCGATGTCGAGATAGGGAAGGACGAATTCGCCGGCAATGTCGCCTCGAACGTCCGAGGTGGACCCCGGGGCGCCAAGCGACAGATTTCGACCGCGAGCCCGCGCGGGCGCTTGGAGCCTCGGCGAGGCCGGTCTATGCAGGCGCGGTCGCGAATCCCCGGCAGGTCATGACTCCGAAGTTCATCTCTGATGCGATGCTCCGCCCGAGCCTTGCGCTGCTCATCGCCTTCGCGCTCTGGCAGGCGCTCTATTTCGCGATCTACTCCGAGCCGATGGCGATCTTCCAGAGCATGGCGGAGGCCGCAGCCTGGGGCAAGGAGTTCCAGTTCGGCTACAATCAGCACCCCCCGTTCTGGGCCTGGATCGCCGGGCTGTGGTTCCTCGTGTTCCCGCACACGAACGGGTCGTACAGCCTGTTGTCGGCGGTCAATTGCGCCATCGGGCTCGCCGGCGCGTGGGCGCTGATCGGAGAGTTCGCCCGGGGCGCCGAGCGCATCGCGGCGACCGCGCTGCTGCTGGCGACGCCGCTCTACACGTTCGGGGGCTACGGCTTCAACGCCAACATCATCTTCGTTTCCGTCTGGCCATGGACGCTCTACGCCTTCGTCAGCGCCTATCGATCGCGTCGGGCGTGGGATGCGGCCGCGTTCGGCCTGATGATGGGCGTGGCGCTGCTGTCGAAATATTACGCGCTGATCCTGGGCGCGACCTGTTTCCTGGCGGCGGTGCGACATCCGTCGCGCCGAGCCTATTTCACTTCCGCCTCGCCCTACATCTCGATCGCGGTCGCCGGGGTCGTGATCGCCCCGCATGTCGTCTGGCTCATCGCCAACGGCGCGCCGCCGCTGCGCTATTTCGGCGAGGTGTCGCATCTCGGGCCGCTGACCGCGCTGCGCAACGTCTTCGCGACGCTGTTGGGCTCGCTCGCCGAAAACGCTCTCGCCGTCGGCCTCGTCGTCTATGCGTCCGGCTGGCGCCCGTCGCGGATCCGGACGGCGCTCGCCGAGCCGGAGACCCAGGTTCTGGCCATTCTCGCGCTGGCGCCGCTCGCGCTGTCGCTCGCCGCCAGCCTCGCACTGCAATCGAAGCTGGTGACGCCGATGCTGCAGGGGACGTTCCCGCTCGTCCCGCTGTTTGCGATGCGCGCGCTCGGCGTCGAGCCCGAGCGCCTCACGCGGCTCGCCAAGCGCGTCGCCGCCGTCGTTCTCGTCGCTGAGCTGGCGCTGGCGCCGCTCCAGGGCCTCTTTCTGGTTTGGTTCACGACGAGGCCGATCGTCGCCGTGCCGATTCGCGAACTCGCGGCGCAGGCGACGGCGCTGTGGCGCGAGAAGACCGGCCTGCCGCTGAGCTATGTCGGCGGTTCCTATGCGCTCGGCGACGCCGTCTCGTTCTACAGCCCCGATCATCCCCACAGCTTCGAGTCGCTCGATTACCGGCGCCGGCTGTGGGTGACGCCGGAGGCGCTGGCGGCGCACGGGC
>JBKQKS010000040.1:0-11613 GCA_052147395.1 Roseiarcus sp. | reverse complement strand
AGCAAAGTTGTGCGGCGCCACGTGGATGGCCGTGACGAGCACGGCCATGACGGAAAGGGCGCCGCCACTTCCCTGGCTGATTGACACTCCGGGCTGAGCGACCCTCTCTCGCAGCACTTATTGTTCGGCGTCGCCTTAGCAGGAAAGGACTGTGTCCGCGGCCCCTGGATTGCCGCGCTTCGCTCGCAATGACGGCGCCGGCCTTGGCGCAAAGCCTTATCCTAGCGCCTATGGGGCGCCGACCCCGGCAGCCGCGGTCTCCCTCGACAAGCTCGGGATGAGGGCCCGCGGCTACAAGGACCGGCTCCCGGCTACAGCGCGTCGAGCGCCATGTCGAGCTTCAACACGTTGACCCGCGGTTCGCCGACGAGGCCCAGCGTCCGGCCCTTCACATGCGCCGCGACCAGCGCCCGCACCTTCTCCTCCGGCAGGCCGCGCGCCTTGGCGACCGTGGGGACCTGGGCGTAGGCGTTCTGAGGAGAAATGTCGGGATCGAGGCCGGAAGCCGAGGTCGTCACCGCGTCCGCCGCGATCGGCCCCTTCCAGCCCGCGTCGCGCTTCGCTTTCACGTCCGCGGTCACGCGGTCGATGAGCTTCTGCGAGGTCGGGCCGAGATTGGAGCCGGTCGAATTGGCGGCGTTGTAGGGCGCGTCGATGGTCTTGGACGGATCGTCGGGATGCGCCGGGTCCTGGGTCTGGGTCGCCGAAGGACGGCTGTGGAAGTATTTGTCAGCAGCGAAATTCTGACCGATCAGCGACGAGCCGACCGCCTTGCCGCCGATATATTCGAGGCTGCCGTTGGCCTGTTTGGGCGCGACGAGCTGAGCGACGAGCGTGATCGCGAGCGGATAGACGAGGCCGGTGAGCAGCGTGAACAGCGCCAGCAGCACGATCGCGGGACGGATTTCTCTGAGCATGGCGCCCTCCTCAGGCCAGATGCAGCAGGGCGACCAAGACGTCGATGATCTTGATGCCGACAAAGGGAGCGATGACGCCGCCGAGGCCATAGACCGCGAGATTGCGCCTCAGCAGCGCGGCCGCGCCGACCGGTCGATATTTGACGCCTTTCAGCGCCAGCGGGATCAGCGCGACGATGATGAGCGCGTTGAAGATCACCGCCGACAGGATCGCCGACGCGTCGGAATGCAACCCCATCACGTTGAGCGCGCCGAGCTCGGGATAAGTCCTGTTGAACATCGCCGGGATGATGGCGAAATACTTGGCGACGTCGTTGGCGATCGAGAAGGTGGTGAGCGAGCCGCGCGTCATCAAGAGTTGTTTGCCGATGCCGACGATCTCGATCAGCTTGGTCGGATCGGAGTCGAGATCGACCATGTTGCCGGCTTCGCGCGCCGCCTGCGTGCCGGTCTGCATCGCCACGCCGACGTCGGCCTGCGCCAGCGCCGGCGCGTCGTTGGTGCCGTCGCCGCACATCGCGATGAGCCGCCCGCCCTGTTGCTCGCGGCGGATATAGGCGAGCTTGTCCTCCGGCGTCGCTTGCGCCAGGAAATCGTCGACGCCCGCTTCGGAGGCTATAGCCGCGGCGGTGAGCGGATTGTCGCCGGTCACCATGACGGTCTTGATGCCCATCGCGCGCAACTCGGCAAAGCGCGGGCGGATGTCGGGCTTGACGATGTCCTTCAAGTGGATGACGCCGAGCAGTTGCCGGTTGTCGGAGACCGCGAGCGGCGTGCCGCCCGAGCGCGAGATACGGTCGACGGCCTGGTTGAAGTCGGCAGGCGCATTGTCGCGCGTGAGGCGCGCCTCCGTGAGCACTGCGTCCACCGCGCCCTTGCGCAGCACGCGGCCGTTCCAATCGACGCCGGACATGCGCGTCTGCGCGGTGAACGGCACGATGGTCGCGTTCGCCGCATTCGCCGGAGGCTCGAGGCCGTAACGCATCTTGGCGAGCGCGACGATCGAGCGCCCTTCGGGCGTCTCGTCGGCGAGGCTCGCCAGCAGCACCGCTTCGGCGAGCTTGGGCTCGCCGACGCCGCCGACGGCGAGGAACTCGTCGGCCATACGGTTGCCGAAGGTGATGGTGCCGGTCTTGTCGAGCAGCAGCGTGTCGACGTCGCCCGCCGCCTCGACCGCGCGGCCCGAGGTCGCGATCACGTTGAAGCGGATGAGGCGGTCCATGCCGGCGATGCCGATCGCCGACAACAGGCCGCCGATGGTGGTCGGAATCAGACAGACGAGCAGCGCGATGAGCACCGTCACCGACAGCGTCCGGCCGGAATAGAGGGCGAGCGGCCACAGCGTGACGCAGACGATGAGGAAGATCAGCGTCAGGCCCGAGAGCAGGATCGACAGCGCGAGCTCGTTCGGCGTCTTCTGCCGCTCGGCGCCTTCGACGAGCGCGATCATGCGATCGATGAAGGTGCTGCCTTGCGCCGCGGTGACGCGCACCTTGATCTGATCGGAGAGCACCGTCGTGCCGCCGGTCACGGCGCAACGGTCGCCGCCGGCCTCGCGAATGACGGGCGCGGACTCGCCGGTGATCGCGCTCTCGTTGACCGAGGCGAGACCCTCGACGATGTCGCCGTCGCCGGGGACGAGGTCGCCGGCTTCGACCAGCACGACGTCGCCGACCTTCAGATCGACCGCGTTGACGACCGTCGTCGGGCCCGACAGGTTGCGGGGATCGACGAAACGCTTGGCGCGAGAATCGCTGCGCGTCTTGCGCAGGCTATCGGCCTGCGCCTTGCCGCGCCCTTCGGCGACCGCTTCGGCGAAGTTGGCGAACAGCACCGTGAACCACAGCCAGAATGCAATCTGGCCGGAGAACAGCGCCGACTCGCCATGGGCTATGAGATTGCGCACGAAGAACAAGGTGACCACCACCGAGACCACCTCGGTGACGAAGATCACCGGGTTCTTGGCGAGTGCGCGCGGATCGAGCTTCCTGAACGAGTCGATCGCGGCCGGCCCGAGAATGGCCGGGTCGAACAACCCCGTCGGCTTCAATTTGTGCGACATGAATCTCTCCAGAATTTTGTAGCCGGGGGCGTTGACCCCGGCGGGCCGAGGGCCGGGGGTCGGCGCCCCAAGCCGGGGTCGGCGCCCCCAAGCCGGGGTCGGCGCCCCCGGCTACATGTGGCCGTCAGAAGGTCTTGCCGGCGAGCATGAGGAAATGCTCGACGATTGGCCCGAGCGCGAGCGCGGGGAAATACTGGAGCAGATAGAGGATGACGATGACGCCGATGAGCAGGCCGACGAACAGCGGCCCGGTGGTGGGGAACGTGCCCGCCGAGGCTGGCGCCTTCCTCTTGGCCGCCAGCGAACCGGCGAGCGCGAGCATCGGAACGGCGTAGGCGAAGCGGCCGAACAGCATGGCCAGGCCGAGCGTCGTGTTGAACCACGGCGTGTCGCCGTTGAGGCCGGCGAAGGCCGAGCCGTTGTTGGCGTTGGTCGAGGCGTAGGCGTAGATGACCTCGGAGAGCCCGTGCGGCCCGCTGTTGCCGAGGCTGGCGTCGAGCACCGACTTGATCATCACGGTTGCGGCCGCGAAGCCGAGCACCACAGCGGGGTAGATGAGCACCGCGAACATCGCGAGCTTCATCTCCTTGGCCTCGATCTTCTTGCCGAGATATTCCGGCGTGCGCCCGACCATCAGGCCGGCGACGAACACGGCGATGACCGCGACGACGAGGAAGCCGTAGAGACCGGCGCCGACGCCGCCAGGCCAGATGCAGCCGGCGAGAATGTCGAACATCGGAACCAGGCCGCCGAGCGGCGTCAACGAATCGTGCATCGTGATCACCGCGCCGGTGCCGGTGCCGGTGGTCGCCGTGGTGAACAGCGCGTCGAGCGCCTGACCGAAGCGGACCTCCTTGCCCTCCATGTTGCCGAAGCTTCGATCGACTCCGAGCGCGTTGATTCGCGTGACTCCGTAGCTCTCGGCGGCGTAGACGGCGCCGACGCCGACGACGAGCAGGATCGCCATGGTCGCCAGAATCGCGCGGCCCTGCCGGATGTCGCCGACGGCGCGGCCGAAGGCGATCACCGAAGCGACGGGAATCAACAGCAGCGACCAGATCTCGAGAATGTTGGTCCAGGGGTTGGGGTTCTCGAACGGATGCGCGGAGTTGGCGTTCATGAAGCCGCCGCCGTTGGTGCCGAGCTCCTTGATCGCCTCCTGGCTCGCCATCGGACCCATCGAAATCGTCTGCTTGGCGCCCTCGAGCGTGGTCACGTCGAGCGAACCGGCCAAGGTCTGCGGCACGCCGCCGATGAGCATCGCCAGCGCGATCACGATCGACAGCGGCAGCAGCAGGTAGAGCGTGATGCGCGTCACATCGACCCAGAAATTGCCGACCGTCGCCGCCGACGAGCGCGCGAAAGCGCGCACCAGCGCGAACGCCATGGCGAGGCCGGTCGCGGCGGAGAGGAAGTTGTGGGTCGTGAGGCCGAGCATCTGGGTGAGATGACTCATCGTCGTCTCGCCGCCGTAGTTCTGCCAGTTGGTGTTGGTGATGAAGCTTATCGACGTGTTGAACGCGAGATCCGGCGGAACGGCGTCGAAGCCCTGCGGGTTCAGCGGCAGATAGTTCTGCAATCGCTGCAGCGCATAGAGCGAAACGAAGCCCGCGATCGAGAACGCGATCATCGCCAGCGCGTACAGGTGCCAGCTCTGCTCGCGCCGCTCGTCGACGCCGGCGAGCCTGTAGAACGCGCGCTCGACCGGCCCGAGGACCGGGGTGAGGAAATTGCGCTCGCCGGCGTAGACGGCGGCGATGTGGCGGCTCAGCGGAATCGCGGCCGCGAGCACGAGAACGAGGACGATCGCGATTTGCGACCAGCCGACGACGGTCATGGCGTTTGCCTTCGGTTGGGAGTTTCGAGAACGGAGCGCGCCGCCCTAGAACTTTTCGGGAAAGATCAGCGTGTAGACGAGGTAGGCGGCGAGGATCGCGCCGACCGCGAGGCCGAGGATCGGTTCGAACATGTTGAAGCCCCTCGAGTTACAGTCGCGCGCAGGCCGTGGCGTAGATCGCCATTGCGGCGAAGAACGCGAGCCCGACTGCGAGATAAACGATATCAGCCACCGGAATCCCCCTGTGAATGCGGGGCCTTTGTGCGCCGCAGCGACGTAAGAGGTCCATTCGCGCTGCCGCTTCGAGGTATAAGGAAAACATAAGGAGGGCCCGGCGGCGTCTTTATGAAATCCTTATGCCGGCCGCGCCGCTGCGCTCTGGCGCAACGAAGGCCGAGGGTTTAAACTGACGCGTGGCTGCGCTCTCCGATGACGGAGCGACGGGTCGTCTCGACCGAACAAGGGTTACCGAGCAACGGATTGAGACTTGGGCAACGAACGTTTCAGAGACGGCCGCCCCGATCCGGACGCGCTACTGGCGCTCGCCGAAAAGGGCCGGCGTGGGCGGTTACTGGTTTTCCTCGGCGCCGCGCCCGGGGTCGGCAAGACGTTTGCGATGCTGCAGCGGGCCCGGGTGCTCAAACAGGAAGGGGTCGACGTGGTCGTCGGCCTCGTCGAGACCCACGGGCGCGTCGAGACCGAAGCGCTGCTGCGCGGCCTCGAAGTCCTGCCCCGGCGGCGCGTCGACTATCAGCAGCGCGTGATCGAGGAATTCGACCTCGACGCGGCGCTGCAGCGCAGGCCAAAGCTCATCATCGTCGACGAGCTCGCGCACACCAACGCGCCCGAGAGCCGCCATCCCAAACGCTGGCAGGACGTCGAGGAGCTGCTGAACGCGCGCATCGACGTGTGGACCGCGCTCAATGTTCAGCATCTCGAAAGTCTCGCCGACGTCGTATCGCGCGTCACCGGCGTCGTGGTGCGCGAGACTGTGCCCGACATCGTGCTGCGCGACGCCGACGACCTCGTGCTGGTCGACATCCCCGCCGAAGAGCTCATCCAGCGGCTCAAGGACGGCAAGGTCTATCTGCCGCAGACCGCGAAGCTCGCGCAGGAAAAGTTCTTCACCCCGCGCAACCTCGTCGCATTGCGCGAGCTGGCGATGCGCCGCGCCGCCGAGCGCGTCGACGATGCGATGGTCGAGCACCTCAAACAGGGCGCAATTCAGGGCCCCTGGGAGACCGCCGAACGGCTGCTGGTGTGCGTCGGCCCCGATCCGCAGTCGCTCGACGTCGTGCGCACCGCGAGCCGGCTCGCGACCGGCCTGAACGCGAGCTGGGTCGCGGTCACCGTCGAGACGCGGGGTGGCGACGAGGTTTCGCCGGTGGGCGCGAAGAAGGTCGACGCCGCGATGACGCTCGCCGTCAGCCTGGGCGCCGATTCGGCGCGGCTCGACGGCCTCGACCTGCCCGCGGAAATTCTCGCCTATGCGCAGCGCGAGAACATCACCCAGGTCGTGGTCGGGCGCTCGCGCGCCTCATGGTTCAACCGGCTCCGCGGCCGTTCGCTCTCCGACGCCATCGTGCGCCGCGCCGAGGTCGTCGACGTGCACGTGGTGACGGGCGACACGACGCGCGAAAGCGACGCGCGGGGCTGGCGCGCTCTGCCCAACTGGCGCTGGCGCTGGCGCTGGCGGGCCAAAGCGCGTCTCGGGCTCGCCGTCGCGCCGCTCTCGGTGCTCGCCGCCGTGGTGGTCGGCAAGCTGCTGACGCTGTGGATTCCGCTGCCCAATCTGTCGATGATCTTCCTGGCCGCGGTGCTGATTTCGGCGGCGTGGTTCGGCGTCCGCGCGGCGATTTTCGCGGCGGCGCTGTCGTTCTTCGCCTATGATTTCTTCTTCATCACGCCGCTTCGTCAGTTCACCATCGCCGAGCCGCAGGAGTTCTTCGCGCTCATCGTGTTTGTCGCGGTCGCCATTCTCGTGGGCTGGCTCGCCGGCCACGCGCGCGATCAGGAGCGCCTCGCCAGCGAGAGCGCGCACGCGACGCGTTCGCTGTTCGAGCTGTCGCGCAAGCTCTCGGGCGCCGTGTCCTTGGGCGAAATCGTGGAAGCCGCGACCGTCTACGCCCACAAGGCGCTTTCCGCACGCGGCGTGGTGATGCTGGTCCCCGAAGACTCGGATCTGACGCTCGCCTACGCCTGGCCGCCGCTCGACGCGCTGAGCCCGGGCGAGACCGGCGCCGCGCGCTGGGCCTTCGACAAGCGCGAGGCCGCGGGCTGGAAGACCGGCACGCTGCCCAACGTGCGCTTTCAGTTCCGCCCGCTGGTGACCGCGCGCGGCGTGGTCGGCGTCTGCGGCTTCGAGCCGGCGGATAAGACCGCGCCGATCGCGCCGACGCTCGAGCACGCGCTCAATCTGATCCTCGACCAGACTTCGATCGCCGTCGACCGCGCGCGGCTGGTCAAGGAATCTTTGCGCACGGCGGGCCTCGAGGACAACGAGAAGCTGCGCTCTACGCTGCTCGCCTCGCTGTCGCACGACCTGCGCACGCCGCTCGCCGGGATCACCGGCGCCGCGACGACGCTGCAGCAATTCGGCGAATCGCTGAGCGCGGAGAAGCGCCGCGACCTCGCGTTGTCGATCGAGGAGGAGGCGCAGCGGCTGACGAGGTTCATCGCCAACCTGCTCGACATGTCGCGCATCGAGGCGGGCGCGCTGAAGCCCAAACGCGACATCGTCGATCTCGCCGAAGTCGTGCGCGCCGCCGTCGATCGCGCGCGCAAGGCGTTCCCGCGTCCGACCTTCAACGTGAGCCTCGCCCGCGAGCTTCCGTTCGCGCGCGGGGACGCCGGACTCATCGAGCAGGTGCTGTTCAACCTGCTCGACAACGCGCAGAAATACGGCGGCGAAAGCGTCGTCAGCGTGCATGCGCGCCAGGTCGGCGCCGAGGCGCTGGTGTCGGTCACCGACGAGGGCCCCGGCATCAAGCCGAGCGATCTCGAGCGCATCTTCGTCAAATTCTATCAGGGCGGCCGGTCCGACGGGCGCAAGACCGGCGTCGGCCTCGGCCTCTCGATCGCCAAGGGCCTCGTCGAGGCGATGGGCGGCCGCATCTGGGCGGAGAGCCCCGCCGTGAAGCGTCGCGGGACGCGGCTCGTCATCGCCTTGCAGATCGCCAAAGAGGCGGCCAAGATGCCGGCATGAGTCTCGCGCGCATCCTCGTAGTCGACGACGAACCGCAGATCCTGCGCTTCCTGCGCCCTGCGCTGGAGGCTTCGGATTACGAGGTGCTGCATGCGGCGAATGGGCGCGATGCGCTGCGCCTCGCCGCGAGCTCGGCGCCCGATGTGATCATCCTCGATCTCGGCCTGCCCGACATGGACGGCAAGGACCTCCTCGACCGCGCGCGCGCCTTCACTTCGGCGCCGATTCTCGTCCTCTCGGCGCGCGACCGCGAGGCGGAAAAGATCGCTGCGCTCGATCTCGGCGCCGACGACTATATCGAGAAGCCGTTCGCGATCGGCGAGTTGCTGGCGCGGCTGCGCGCGGCGCTGCGCCATGCGCGCGGCCGCGCGACTGAGATGACGCGCATCGAGAACGACGGCCTCGTCATCGACACGGACAAGCGCCTCGTGATCCGCGACGGCCGTCCGATCAGGCTGACGCCGCGCGAATACGACCTGCTCACCGTGCTCGCGACTAACGCCGGGCGAGTGATGACCCACAGCCAGATTCTCACCGCCGTCTGGGGGCCGGCGCACAAGGATGACACCCAATATTTACGTGTATTCGTCGGCCAATTGCGCGCAAAAATCGAGCGCGACCCCTCGGCGCCGACGATTTTGCGCACCGAGTCTGGGATTGGCTACCGGTTCACCGAGGGGTGAGCGTCGCAGCCGGGAGAAGGGGCGAGCTTTGCGCGCTCGCGCCCCGCCGAGCAGGCGGGGGCGATCGAGCGGCCGCTGGTCGGCAGCGTGTCACAGAAGCTCGTTAGTCTCGCCGACATTCCGGGCGCCATCGTTACGTATTGGGGCGGCAGGACAACGAAGAGGCAGACTCATGTCGGAGACGCGTGGCGCCAAGACCGCCGAATTCGCGAGCGCGGGCGTGCCCGCCTTCTGGCCGGTGGCGATGGCCGCCGGGCTCGTCGAGGCGGGCGCCGAAATCTTCGCCAAGAACCTCGAATTCGTCGAGGAAGAAATAAAGATCAACGAGGGGCTGAGGCCGAAGCTGGCGACGGCCAACAAGGTCCGGCTCGAGCTGCGCACCATGACGCTGCGCGACTACGGATCCGGAGGCGGCCTGCCGACCTTGGTCGACGCGCCCTATGCCGGCCACACCTCCGTCATCGCCGACTATGCGAAGGGCCAGAGCCTGATCGAAACCTTGCTCGCCGGCGGAATCTCTCACGTCGCGCTCACCGATTGGAAGTCGGCGACCGACGACATGAAAGATTTCGACATCGACAATTATCTCGCCGAGTTGATCGTCGCCATCGACGATCTCGGCGGCCGCGTCAATCTGGTTGGACTGTGCCAGGGCGGCTGGCTCTCGACGATGGCGGCGGCGCGCTTCCCCGACAAGGTCAATTCGCTGGTGCTCGCCGGCTCGCCGATCGTCACCGACGCCGGCGACGGCCCGATCAAGCGCATGGTGCTGGAATCGCCGATGTCGTTCTACGAAGAACTGGTGGCGCTCGGCGGCGGCGTCATGCGCGGCCGGTTCATGCTGCAGGGTTGGAAGAACATGCATCCCGAGCAGCATTATCTGGAGACCCACATCGACCTCTACGAGCACATCGACGATCCGGTCTATCTCGCCAAGCGCGAGACCTTCGAGAGCTGGTACGAGAATCCGCTCGATCTGCCGGGCCGCTGGTATCTGCAGGCGATCCGCGAGTTGTTCAAGGACAACCGGCTGGCGAAGGGCGAGTTCGTCGGCTTGGGCCGAAAGCTGAATCTGAAGGACATCGTCTGTCCCGTCTATCTGCTCGCCGGCGAGAGCGACGACATCACGACCAAGGAGCAGGTGTTCGAGGCCGCGGCTCTCATCGGGACGCCGAAAGCGAAGATCGCCCAGACTCTGGCGCCCGGCGGCCACATCGGCCTGTTCATGGGCGCGCGCACGTTGAACGAGACCTGGCCGAAGATCGCGGCCTGGATCGCTGCCCAGACTCCGGCGCGTCAACATTGAATATCGGTAAGGAAACCGCCAACTCGTCGAAAGGGGCGCCGGCCTAGAGTCTTCTCGGATCGCGAGGCGATTTCGTTTTATTCCAGGAGGCTCTCCGTCGATGTCGAATCTCTCCAACTTCCGTTTCTCCCGTTCCACGGCGTTGGCGACTGTGGCGGTCGCGGTGCTGATCGCCGGCGGCGTCGTCGCCGAGTCGTCGCTCGCCACGTCGTCGTCGGCGAGGGCGGCGGCCGTCGATCTCTCCGGCCTGCAGTCGCCGGACTCCAACAGCTTCGCGCCGCTCATCGCGCGGGTGAAGCCGGCCGTCGTCTCGGTCAAGGTCAGAATCGTCAATTCGGCGGCTGGCGAAGGCGAAACCTTTCAGCAGTTCGACGACCTGCCGCCAGGGCTCGAGCGCTTCTTTCAGCAATTCGGCGCTCCGAACGGCCTCAACCGCGGCAATCGCCGGCAGGTGATTCAAGGCGAGGGCTCGGGATTCTTCGTCTCCGCCGACGGCTACATCGTCACCAACAACCATGTCGTCAACAACGCGCGCGACGTGACGGTGACCTTGGAGGACGGCAACACGCTGCCGGCGAAAGTGATCGGGACCGATCCCAAGACCGACCTCGCGCTGCTCAAGGTCAACGAGGGCGGCGACTATCCGTTCGTAACTTTCGCCAGCCAAACGCCGCGGGTCGGCGACTGGGTGGTCGCGATTGGCAACCCCTATGGCCTCGGCGGCACAGCGACGGCCGGCATCGTCTCGGCTGAAGGGCGCGACATCGGCGACGGTCCTTATGACCAGTTCATTCAGATCGACGCGCCGATCAACCGCGGCAATTCCGGCGGCCCGACCTTCGACATGCAGGGCCGGGTGGTTGGCGTCAACACCGCGATCTACACGCCCTCGGGCGGCAGCGTCGGCATCGGCTTCGATATCCCTGCGTCCACGGCGTCGAACGTGATCAGCCAACTCGAGCACGGCGGGGTCGTTGAACGCGGCTATCTCGGCGTCGAGATCCAGCCGGTCAGCGCCGACATCGCCGACAGCCTCGGGCTGAAGGCCGCCGAGGGCGCGCTCGTCGACAAGGTGATGCCGGGCGAGCCGGCCGCTGCGGCCGGACTGAAGTCCGGCGACGTCGTGGTCGAGCTCGACAGCCAGCCGGTCAAAGACCCCGGCGATCTCACCCGCCGCATCGGCGCGATGAAGCCGGGGGAGACGGCGCACATCGCGTATCTGCGCAACGGGACGCAGCTCACGGCGGACATCACGCTCGCTTCGCAGACGGACGAGAAGACTGCGAGCCTCGATCAGTCCGAGGTCCACCCCGAAAAAATGCTCGGGCTTCAGCTCGCTCCGGCCAATCAGGTTGCCGGCTCCGGCGACCAGGGCGTCGCGGTGACCGAAGTCGATCCGAACGGCAAGGCGGCGGAGAAGGGCATCGTCGCCGGCGATGTGATCCTCGACGTCGCGGGCAAGACGGTCTCGACTCCGGCCGACGTTCGCGCTGCGGTCGACGCGGCGCGCAAGGACGGCAAGAAGGCGGTATTGATGCGCGTCCAGACGGCCCGGGGCGACCGCTTCGTCGCCTTCGGGCTGCCGAAGTCGCAGGGCTGAGCC
>JBKQKS010000039.1:0-17800 GCA_052147395.1 Roseiarcus sp. | reverse complement strand
CGCCTCGATGATCACGATCGCCTGTGCGAGCGGCGGCTCGTCGGTGATGGTGAGATGAATCACCGCCTCGTGTCCGGCGGGCGTGATCGCCGCGAGCCGCTCGGCGGCGCCGCCGGTGAGCTTCATCCTCGGCTTGGCCGAGGGCAGGTTGACGACCCCCATGTCGGGCCAGTAGACGCCATGGTGGATGCCGGTGCCGAGCGCCTTGGCGCAGGCCTCCTTGGCGGCGAAGCGCTTGGCGTAGGAGGCGGCGCGGGCGGCGCGGCGATCCGATTTTATGCGCTCGATCTCGGTGAAGCAGCGATGGGTGAAGCGCTCGCCGTGCTTCTGCAGCGTCTCTTCGATGCGGCGGATGTCGCAGAGGTCGTTGCCGATGCCAATGATCATGCGCCGGCGCGCCCCTCGTCCATCGCCTTGCGCATGGCGCGCACGCTCTCGGCGAGGCCGACGAAGATCGCCTCGCCGACCAGGAAATGGCCGATGTTGAGCTCGACGATCTCCGGCAGCGCGCTGATCGTGCGCGCCGTGCCGTAGTCGAGGCCGTGGCCGGCGTGGCACTCGAGCCCGAGCCCGCGCGTGCGCGCCGCGGCGACGCGCAGCCGGCCGAATTCGTAATCGGCCTTGGCCGCATCGCCGTGCGCGACCGCGTCGCACCAGGCGCCGGTGTGCAATTCCACCACCGGCGCCTTGAGGCTCCGCGCCGCCTCCAGAGCCTCGCCCGACGGCTCGATGAACAGCGACACTTTTATGCCGGCGCGGGTGAGCTCGGCGACATAGGGTTTGAGCCAGTCGTGCGCGCCGATCACGTCGAGGCCGCCCTCGGTGGTGCGCTCGGTGCGCTTTTCTGGCACCAGGCAACAGGCGTGCGGATGCGTCTTCAGCGCGATGTCGAGCATCTGCTCGGTCGCGGCCATCTCGAAATTGAGCGGCCTCCCGATCGCCGCCTTCAGCCGGCGCATGTCCTCGTCGTGGATGTGGCGGCGGTCCTCGCGCAGATGCGCGGTAATGCCGTCGGCGCCGGCTTCGATCGCCAGCGTCGCGGCGCGCACGGGATCGGGGACGGCCCCGCCGCGCGCGTTGCGGACGGTGGCGACATGATCGACGTTGACGCCCAGTCTCAGCGGGGTCATCGGCGGCGCTCCTTTCAAGGGGTCACGATGCGGGAGGGATTTTACGGCTGCCGGGCTTCACCGGCGGGATCGCGGCAAGCTCGGGCGGCAGCGCATTGCCGGGATAGGTCGGGATATCGAGGGTTGCCAGAGCGACGCGCGCGACCCCGATCTCCGCCTTGCCGCCCGAGCGGTCGATGAGGCAGGCGGCGCCGACGATGCGGCCGGGATACTTTGCCAGCGCAGCGAGGCATTCGCGCGAGGAAAGCCCCGTGGTGATGATGTCCTCCACCATCAGGACGCGCGCGCCCGGGGGAATCTCGAAGCCGCGCCGGAGCTCGAACACGCCGTCCTCGCGCTCGACGAAGATCGCCTTGGCGCCGAGCCAGCGCGCGGTCTCGTAGCCCGGCACGATGCCGCCGACCGCGGGCGAGGCGACGATGTCGATGTCGCCGAATTTCTCCTGCGCCTTGGCGGCGAGCGCGCGGCACAGTTTCTCGGTGCGCTTCGGGTCCTGGAAGACCAACATCTTCTGCAGGAACATCGGCGAGCGCAGGCCCGAGCTGAGGATGAAATGGCCCTCGAGCAGCGCGCCGGCCGCGCGGAATTCGGCTAGAGTCTGTTCCGGGGTGAGGGCGCTAGAATCCGTCATGGCGCCTTATCTAGCAGGTTCGGCGCGCGAAAGGAGCCTCACGATGTCCCGTCTCGCCGCCAAAATGCTAGGGCCGCATCCCGACGCCGTCGCGCCCGACGGCACGGCGGTGAGGCTCATCGCCGCGCTCGCCGGCGGCAGCTTCGCTCATTTCGAGCTTCCCGCCGGCGCGGTGAGCCACGCCGTCGCCCACCGCACCGTCGAGGAAATCTGGTATTTCGTCGCCGGCCGCGGGCGGGTCTGGCGCCGGCTCGGCGGCGAGGAAAGCCTTGTCGACGCCGCCCCCGGGCTGAGCCTCACGATCCCGCTGGGGGCAAAATTCCAGTTCCGCGCCGACCCCGGCGCCCCGCTCGCCTTCGTCGCCGTCACCATGCCGCCGTGGCCCGGCGATGGGGAAGCCTATGTCGTCGAGGGCTCCTGGACGCCGACAGTCGGCTAAACCCTTGCGCCCCGCGCCCGCCGCTGCTAGCCAATCCCGCTACGGGCCGGATTAGCACAGCGGTAGTGCAGCGGTTTTGTAAACCGAAGGTCGGGGGTTCGATTCCCTCATCCGGCACCAACTCGAGAAGTCGCGGCAAGCTGACCCGGATTGGTTTATCGGGAAACCCGTGGGTACGCTACCCGATTTCCGCCACATCCCGGACGGCGCCGCCTGGTCCGCAGAGCCGCTTACACAAGGGGTTTCGCGGCCCATCCGCCGTCATCGCCCCCCCCCCCGGGTCAAAGCCCGGGGGCGGCATAGGCGCCGGGTTAGCGACGGCTCGAGCCGTCGTCAAAAGCGAGCGAAGCGCAGCAATCCAGAGGCCCCAGGCTGTATCCTTGCCGCTGTTCTAAATGTATACCCGAACTTACCGGGAAAGGACTGTGCCCGCGGCCCCTGGATTGCTTCGCTTTGCTCGCAATGACGGCGCGGGCCACAATTTACGAATTTACGGTTTACGGTGACAGGCCCGTATTTTCCTATTTCATCCACGCTTGGAGGAATTAGGAATTGGCGGGCGAGTCACCGTAAACCCGCAAACCCCGGCGTATGGTCGCCTACTACGAGCGGGGCAAGAAGCCGATCCCTCGCCTCGTCGCGCCGGCGACGCGGGGGCTGGAGGCTCTTTGAAATCGCCTGCGTGTCACCGTAGCCGCGCAACCGTAACCCCGAGCTCTTCAAAAATCGGGCAAGTCCAGGCTCAGATTGACTCCGCCGCCGGCTTCCTCCGTCGCCGCCGCAATCATCGCCCGACAAACCACCGGGCCCGTGATCCCCTGCCCATCGAGAAAAGCTCGGAACCTCACATTGTCCACGCGCGGAATATGACCGATCGTCGATCCACCCATCGTCACTTTCATGGCACCGGCATCATACGGGTTATCCGGTTCCGATGAAATCAACACGAGGCAGCGCAAGAACACCGCATGCTTATAAGGACCACCGACAATAATGCGAAGCATGTCCTGATGATGACGCGCCGATGGGATAGAGTACCTACAAAACGCGTCGCCCTTGACTCCCGGCTGATCTCGGGGCAACGCAGGCATTGCATTGCGATAGTAAAACGTACCCGGCGACCGATTGCTTTCGATCTTCTCGAAACCCTTCAGACTGTAGCGGACGCCGACGAGTTTCGGAATCTCCTGTTCCGGCGACGACGCCGCGGGTGCCGGCCGGGGCGGATCTTCCCGCGGCTTTGGAACACGCGGATGATCCCAATTTCTCTGCTCCGACCGATCCTCAACGGGCCTGCCTATCGAGAACAGCCACGACAAAAACCCTCCCATGCGAGCCCCCACGCTTCGTGTGCGACGGCATTGTTACCACGACCGGCGGCGGCGGCGTTGCCGTTCACCCCAAGCCTTCTCGCCCAAGGTGAGAAGGGGCGCCGCGACTGCGCGTCGTCCGAAGCAAAATGCCCGGAAACGGTATCACCCCAGCCCCAGCGCCCGCCGCAATTCCCCCGCCATCTGCGCCGCCGTCGCCTCGTCGTAGCGCCGCGCCGCGCCAAAACCCCACACCGGGCCCGGCCATGCGGCGTCGCCCTCGCGGCGCGCGACGACGTGGACGTGCAACGGGCGCACGATGTTGCCGAGCGCGCCGACGTTGATCTTCTCTACGCCCGCACGCGCTTGCAGCACGCATGCGACCGCCGCGATCTCCTCCATCAGCTCAGCGCGCTCGCGCGCGTCGAGGTCGATGATCTCGACGAGGCCGGCGCGGCGGGGGACCAGGATGATCCACTCGAACCGCGCGTCGTTCATCATCAGCGCCCGCGAAAGCGGCAAATCGCCGAGAAAGACAGTGTCCGCGGCGAGCCGCGGATCGAGCGCAAAGTCCATCAGAGCCAGCTTTGCGCGCGCCCCCCGGCGGGGAGGTTCAGCACATGGGCGACCGTCTCGCCGATGTCCGCGAAGCTGTTGCGCGCGCCGACAGGGCCGGGCGTTACGTCGGGGCCGAAGGCGAGGATCGGCGCGTGCTCGCGGGTATGGTCGAAGCCGCGCCAGGTCGGATCGTTGCCGTGGTCGGCGGTGATGACGGTAAAATCGCCCGGCCGCAACGCCGCACGGATCTCCGGCAGCCGCGCGTCGAAGGCTTCGAGGCAGGCGGCATAGCCGGCGACGTCGCGGCGATGGCCATATTCGGTGTCGAAATCGACGAGGTTGACGAACACGAGCCCGCCGTCCGCGACTTCGCCGAGCGCCGCGACGAGCAAAGCGACGTGGTCGTCGTTGGTCTTGCCCTTCAGCTCCTTGCCGGTGTGCCGATGGGCGAAAATGTCGCCGAGCTTGCCGATGGTGACGATCTCGCGTCCCGCCGCGTCGGCGCGCTCGAGCAGATTGCCCGGCAGCGGCGGCACAGATAAGTCCTTGCGGTGGGAGGTGCGCGAGAAATCCGCCGACGTTCTGCCGACGAACGGCCGGGCGATGACGCGGCCGATGTGGAGCGGATCGACGAGCTTGCGCGCAATTCGGCAGAGCTCGTAGAGGCGCTCGAGCCCGAACGCCTCCTCGTGGGCGGCAATCTGAAACACCGAGTCTGCCGAGGTGTAGCAGATCGGCTTCAGCATCCGCAGGTGTTGTTCGCCGAGCTCTTCGATGATCTTCGTGCCCGAAGCGTGGCAATTGCCGAGAATGCCGGACAGTCGGCCTTCGGCGATGATCGCCTGCGTGAGGCTCTCGGGAAACGCGGGAACTTGCAACGGGAAATAGCCCCAGTCGAAATCGACCGGCGTGCCCGCCATCTCCCAATGGCCCGAAGGCGTGTCCTTGCCCTTCGACGTCTCGACCGCATAGCCCCACTGCGCTTGCGGCGAAGAGCAGGCGAAGCCGGGCGGGCGGCGGCCGGAGGAGGCGAACATCGCGAGGCCGAGCCCGAGCGCGTCGAGATTGGGCAACGCGAGCGCACCGGAGCGCAAGCCGGCGCGATCGCCGCCGCCCGCGGCGCAGGCTTCCGCGATGTGGCCCAGCGTATCGGCGCCGGCGTCGCCATAGCTGCCGGCGTCGGCCGCGCCGCCGCAGCCTACGGAATCCAGCACGATGATCGCGGCGCGCGCCATAACAATCTCCTCAGGGGGCTGCGACGCCCGAGACGTCGGCGATGCGGGCGAAGGCCGCCGCGAACAAGGCTTTGGTGTAATCCTCGCGCGGCGCGGCGAACAGGTCCTTTGCCGGTCCGCTCTCGACGACGCGGCCACGGCGCATCACGATCACTTCGCTCGCCAGCGCTTTCACCACCTCGAGGTCGTGGGAGATGAACAGGAACGACAGTTTTCGCCGCTGTTGCAGGTCGCGCAGCAGATCGATGATCTGCGCCTGCACCGAGCGGTCGAGCGCCGAAGTCGGCTCGTCGAGCACGACGAACTTGGGGTCGAGCGCCATGGCGCGGGCGATCGCGATGCGCTGGCGCTGTCCGCCGGAGAATTCGTGGGGGTAGCGGTCGAGCGCGTCGGCGTCGAGACCGACGTCGACGAGCGCCCGCCGCGCCAGTTCCCGCCGTTCGGCCGCCTTCAATTGCGCCCGTTGCGCGAAGAGTCCCTCCTCGACGATCTCGGCGATCGACATGCGCGGCGACAGCGAGCCATAGGGGTCCTGGAACACGATCTGCATCTCGCGCCTGAGCGGCCGCATCGCCTGGAAGTTCAGCCCGTCGATCGGACGTCCGCAGTAGAGGACCGGCCCCTCGGAGCGGATGAGCCTAAGGATGGCGAGCCCGAGCGTCGTCTTGCCGGAGCCCGATTCGCCGACGATTCCCACGGTCTCGCCCTCGCGCAGCCTGAGCGAGACGCCGTCGACGGCCTTCACGTGATCGACGGCGCGCCGCAAAAAACCCTTGCGGATCGGGAACCACACTTTGAGGTCGCTCACCTCGACGACGACGGGAGCGCTGGTATCGATCGGCGGCGGATCGCCCTTCGGCTCGGCGGCGATGAGCATTTGCGTGTAAGGGTGGCGCGGCGCGGCGAACACGTCCGCCGTCGGCCCGGCTTCGACGATGCGGCCGCGCTGCATCACCGCGACCTCGTCGGCGAGGCGCCTGACAATGCCGAGGTCGTGAGTGATGAACAAGATCGCCATGCCGAGCTCGGCCTGCAGCCGGCGCAGCAATTCCAGGATCTGCGCTTGCACTGTGACGTCGAGGGCGGTGGTCGGTTCGTCGGCGATCAACAGGTCGGGGCGATTGGCGAGCGCCATTGCGATCATCACCCGCTGGCGCTGGCCGCCGGAGAGCTGATGCGGAAAGGCGCCGAGGCGTTGCGCCGGGTCGGCGATACCGACATGTTCGAAGAGTTCTACCACGCGCGCGCGCGTCGCGGCGCCGCGGCCCTGGTGCAGAGCAAGTATTTCCAGAATCTGCCGCTCGATGGTGTGCAGCGGATTGAGCGAGGTCATCGGCTCCTGGAACACCATGGTGATGCGGGCGCCGCGCAAGCCTCTCAGCTCCGCGTCTTTCGCCTTCAGCACGTCGCGGCCGTCGAACAGAATTTCACCGCTCCGATGACGCGCCGCGGGATAGGGCAGCAATCTCACGATCGACTGCGCGGTGACCGATTTGCCCGAGCCGGATTCGCCGACCAGCGCCAGCGTGCGCCCGCGCTCGAGCGCGAATGACACGCGGTCGACGACGAGGTTGTCGCCGAACGCGACGCTGAGGTCGCGAACTTGCAACAGCGGCGCGCTCAAGCGAAGGTCTTCCGCGGATCGAACGCGTCGCGCACGGCTTCGCCGATGAAGATGAGCAGCGACAGCAGCAGCGCCACGGCGGCGAAGGCGGAGAGGCCGAGCCAGGGCGCGGAGAGATTCGATTTGCCTTCCAGCAGCAGTTCGCCGAGCGAGGGAGAGCCAGGCGGCATGCCGAGGCCGAGAAAATCGAGCGAGGTGAGCGTGCCGATCGAGGAATTGACGATGAAGGGGAGGAAGGTCAGCGTCGCCACCGTCGCATTGGGCAGCATGTGTTTGATGATGATCTTGTAGTTGGAGAGCCCCAGCGCGCGGGCGGCGTTGATGTATTCGAAATTGCGGGCGCGCAGGAACTCGGCGCGCACCACGTGGACGAGGCTCACCCAAGAGAACAGCAGCAGGATCGTGAGCAGCACCACAAAGCTCGGCGACAGGATCGCCGAGAGGATGATGAGAATGTAGAGATGCGGCAGCGACGACCAGATTTCGATGAAGCGCTGCATGGTGAGGTCCACCCAACCGCCGAAATAGCCCTGCACCGCGCCGGCCGCGACGCCGATCACCGACGAGGCCCCTGCGAGGATGAGGCCGAACAGCACCGAGATGCGGAAGCCGTAGATGAGCCGGGCGACGACGTCGTGGCCGTCGGCGTCGGTCCCCAGCCACTCCGGCTCGAGATCGCGGCACGAACCGCCGCCCGCGGGCGGGGATAGATGGCGGCGCGCGGCCTCGGCGGTGAGCGCGTTGCGGCATTGCGCGGTCGTCAACCACCAGGTCGGCGGCGAGGGAAAGGGCGTCGGCGGATCGAGCTGGGTCGTGTTGTTGGCGAACCGGTTCGGCGGCCAGATCATCCAGCCATGCGCCTCGATCTCGTCGGCGATCGTGGGATCGCGATAGTCGGTCCTCGCCTCGAAGCCGCCGAACTTGTCTTCGGGGTAGTCGACGAACACCGGAAACATGAGCTCGCCCTTGTAGGAGGCGACGATCGGCCGGTCGTTGGCGACCAACTCCGCGCCGAGCGACACGGCGAACAAGGCGATGAAAATCCAGAACGACCAATAACCCCGACGGTTGCGTTTGAAATTCGCCAGCCGCCGCTGGTTCATCGGGCTCAATCTCGAGCGCATGCTCAGACCTCGCGCGTCTCGAAATCGATCCGCGGATCGATCCAGGTATAAGTGAGGTCGGTGAGCAAATTGACGAACAGCCCGATCAGCGCATACATATAGAGAGTGCCGAGCACCACCGGATAGTCGCGATTGATCAGCGAATCGTAGGAGAGGTAGCCGAGACCGTCGAGCGAGAACACCTGCTCGATGAGCAGCGAGCCGGTGAAGAAGGCGCTGACGAAGGCGCCGGGGAAGCCGGCGATCACGATCAACATCGCATTGCGGAACACGTGGCCGTAGAGCACGCGCCGCTCGCTGAGGCCCTTCATGCGCGCCGTCTGCACATAGGCCTTCTTGATCTCGTCGAGGAACGAGTTCTTGGTGAGCAGCGTCGAGGTCGCGAACGAGCCGAGCACCAGCGAGGCGACGGGCAGCGTGATGTGCCAGAGGTAATCGAGGATCTGGCGCGGCCAGGAGAGCTGAGCGAAATTGTCCGATGTGAGCCCGCGCAGCGGAAATATCTGCCAGAACGATCCGCCGCAGAACAGCACCACCAGCAGGATGGCGAACAGGAAGCTCGGCACGGCGTAGCCGAAGATGACCGCCGCGCTGGTCCAGACATCGAAGCGCGAGCCGTCGCGGACCGCCTTGGCGACGCCGAGCGGAATCGAGATCGCATAGGAGATCAGCGTCATCCACAGGCCGAGCGACATCGACACCGGCAGCTTTTCTTCGATCAGCTGCAACACCGGCGCGTCGCGGTAGTAGCTGCGCCCGAGGTTGAAGGTCGAATAGTCGCTGACCAGGATCCAGAAGCGCTCCCACACCGGCTTGTCGAAGCCGTATTGTTTCTCCAGCTCCTTGATGAACTTCGGGTCGAGCCCCTGCCCGCCGCGGTAGCGCGAGGCGATGTCGCCCGCGCGCGACATGGCGCCGGCTGCAATCGCGCCGCCGCCGCCGAAATTCGCCGTCGCGCCCTGGTCGAGCCCCTGCAATTGCGCGATCGCCCGCTCGACCGGCCCGCCCGGCACGAACTGCACGATGGCGAACGACACCAGCATGATGCCGAACAGCGTCGGGATCATGAGCAGCAGGCGGCGCAGGAGGTAGGAAAGCATCAGCTCTGCCGCATCTCACAATCCGATCTTGTTCGCCTTCTCCTCATCCCACCACCAGGTGTCGGGCGCGCCGACGCCGAACTTCGGCTGGCGCTCCGGCCTCGAGAAGGCGTTCCAATAGGCGACCCAGTAGGAATCGTTGTACCAGGCGGGGACCCAATAGTAGCTGGCGCGCAGCACGCGGTCGAGCGCGCGGCAGGCCGTATCGAGCTCGGCGCGGGTCGCGGCGTTGGCGGCGCGCTCGACCAGCGCGTCGACCGCAGGGTCGGCGATGCCGGCGAGATTGGGGGCGCCCGGAACCTTCGCCGCCGCCGAGGAGAACGCCTGCCGCAAGTCCGCGCCCGGCGTGAGCGTTCCTCCGGTTGCGCGCATGATCACGTCGAAATCGAAATTGTCGGTGCGCGCCTTCAGTTGCGTCGGATCGACGATGCGCGAATAAGCCTGGATGCCGAGCTTTTTCAGGTTCTGCTGGAACGGCGTGACATGCGGCTGCAACGCGTCCGACGAATCGAGGAATTCGATGGCGAGCGGCGCGCCGCTGGGCAGCTCGAGGACGTCGCCGTCGCGCTTGCAGCCTGCAGCGACGAGCAGTTGGTAGGCCTGCTTCAACAGCGCGCGATCGCTGCCCGATCCGTCTGATACTGGCGGCAAGGCGGCGTCGGCGAAAACTTCGTCGGGGATTTTGCCTCGCCACGGCTCGAGGAGCTTCAGCTCGTCCGCGCTCGGCGGTCCGCTCGCCGCCATCGGCGTGTTCTGGAAGAACGAGCTCACGCGCTTGTAGGACGAAAACATTACGTTCTTGTTCGTCCATTCGAAATCGAAACAAAGGCCGATCGCCTGGCGAATTCTGGGATCCTTGAACGCCTCGCGCCGCGTGTTGAAATACCAGGCCTGAACGGGGCGCGGACTGCCGTCGTGCAAAGTCTCCTTGACCACCCGGCCTTCGGCGAGCGCCGGGAAGTCGTAGGCCGTCGCCCAGATGCGCGAGGTGAATTCCTGGCGGTAATTGATCGCGCCGGCCTTGAACGCTTCGAACGCGACCTGGCGCTCGCGGTAATATTCGAAGCGCAATTGCCGGTAGTTGTTCTGTCCGACGTTGACAGGCAGATCGCGGCCCCAATAGTCGTCGCGAAGCTCGAACTCGATGAACCGCCCCTGCTCGAAGGTCGCGACCTTGTAAGGTCCGGAGCCGAGCGGCGCCTCGAGGGTGGACGCCGCGAAATCCCGGCCCTTCCACCAGGCGGAAGAAAACACCGGCATGCCGGCGACGATGAGATGCGCGTCGCGGCTGCGCCCCACGACGAAGCGCACGCTGACGATCTCGTCGCTCTCGGCCTCTACGCTCGCGACTTCGCCGAGCAGCTCCGCGTAGATCGGGTGGCCCTTGGTCTTCAGGATGTCGAGCGAGAAGGCGACGTCGGCGGCCGTGACCCTGGCGCCGTCGGCGAACTTGGCCTCCGGCCGCAGCTCGAAGCGGTAGGTGAGCTTGTCTTTGCTGTAGCGCACGGCGCGCGCGATGAGGCCATAGACCGAGTCCGGCTCGTCGCCGTTTCCGCTCATCAGCGTGTCGAAACAGGCGGACATGCCGGCGGCGCCGTTGCCTTTCAACGTATAGATGTTGAGCGTGTCGAAAGTATCGAAATTTTGATTGCCGCTGCTGAGGGTCAACTGCAGCGTGAGCCGCCCCGCCTTGGGGGCCGCGGGGTTCACGTAGGCAAAATGCGGGAAATCGGGGGCAAGCGCGAGGTCGCCGAACGACGAGAGGCCATGGGTCTCGATCTCGTCGTCGGCTTTCGCCGCAGACAAGCGCTGAGCGAACGCCGCGGCGACCGCGCCTTTCAGCGCCGTGCGCCTTGATATGGTCAGCGCCATGGGGCTTGCTCCGACTTCAGTTTGGCAGGGCTGATTCGCCTAAGATCTAATCCGGCTTCGGCCTCATTGGAAAGCTCGAGCTGGTCAGGGAGAACGAGCGATGCAAAACGGCTTTTTTCAGGCCGCCGGGCGCGGCTTCGACTTCGCCTATCGCGGCGTGGCGCTCGATCGGCTCGCCGAGTTGCGCGACGACGCCGCCGCGGTTCGCGGCTTGCGTTCGCGCGCCGAAGCCCGGTTCGCGCTGATCGGCCGCGACATGCCGATCCTCGCCCGCAGCGAGCCGCGCCGATGGCTGTTTCCTCGGACCGACCTGGAGGCTTTGGGTGGACCTCGGGCCGAAGCTCTGCTGGGTCTCGACGCCGCAGGCGCGCCGCTGTTCGCCGCGCGTTTGCATGATGAGGCGGTCGAAATGCGCTCCGATCAGAGCGACGGTTTTCTCGATCGCCGCCAGCTCGTCATTCCCGGGCGCGACGATCTCGAACTCGTCGACCTGCGTTCGATCACGCTGCAAGGTCTCGTCGAACCGCACGCGATCGCCACGCTCGGGCTGGCGAAGGCGATCCTCGATTGGCATGCGCGCCACGGCTTCTGCGCCCGGTGCGGGTCGCCGAGCCGTTCCGTCGCCGCGGGCTGGCGACGCGAATGCGAGGCCTGCAAGTCGCAGCATTTCCCGCGCACCGATCCGGTCGTGATCATGCTCGCGCACGACGGCGAGCGCTGTCTGATGGGCCGGCAGCGGCGTTTCCCGAAGGGCATGTATTCCGCGCTCGCGGGATTCATAGAGCCCGGCGAGACGGTCGAGGAGGCGGCGCGCCGCGAGATCCGCGAGGAGGCCGGCATCGACTGCGACGAGGTGCATTACATCGCCTCGCAGCCCTGGCCGTTTCCTTCATCGTTGATGATCGGATGCCTCGCGAGGGCGCGCAACATGGCGCTGCGCATCGACGACAAAGAGCTGGAGGATGCGCGCTGGTTCGATCGCGACGAAGTCGAGGCGATGCAGCAGAAACGCCATCCCACAGGGCTGACCGTGCCCCACCGCATGGCGATCGCGCATCATCTCATAAGCTTCTGGCTCGAAGAGCGAAGCTGAACCTTCTCATTCCTCCGAATCGGGGGCGCTCACGTCGGGAGCGCTCTTCGGGGCGGCGGCCTTCTTCGCCCGCGGAGTCTTGGGCGCCGCGCTCGTCTTCTCGGGCGCGGCCTTCCTGGCCGGGGCCGCCCTCCTGGTTGCCGCGGCGGTCTTCGTCGGAGCGGCCTTCCTGGCGGCGGCGCGGGTCTTCGCCGGCGCCTTCTTCGCGGCTGTCTTCTTGACCGCCATCTTCTTGGCCGGGGCCTTCTTGGCGGCAGCTTTCTTGACTGGGGCCTTCTTGGCGGCCGTCTTCTTCGCGGCGGCGCGCACGCGCGAGGTGTCGAGAGAAACGCCGAGCGCGGTCGCCTTCTGACGAGTCGCACCCTCGGTGCGCTTGAGCGCCTTGGCGATGCCCGACGCTGTTTCCTTGCGCGCCAAGCTCTTCAGCATGCGCACGTCGTCTTTGGTCCACGGGCGGCGCGCAGGAGTCTTTTTGCTGGCGGGGGCTCTGGCCACGATCTCTCCGATCCATAAAAAAAAGGAGCTTGACAAGGGCGGTTGAGCACAATTTTCAATATCTTGCAAGCTGGCCGACCGGCCAGCAAATCTGTTTGAGAAACAATCAGTGAGAACAACCAGAGAACCTTTTGCGTGTGTCCTTAGAATTCCGGGGTCATCGAATGATCGCTAAATTTTCGTCGCCGACCGACGCCGGCGGGTCGGATCGGGCGTTCGCGGCGGCTCGTTGGCGGTGAATTCGCTCGAGTGATTCGCGTTCAGCGGCGATTCCGGGGGGTTGGAGGACCGGGCGCTCAACCCTCTCGAGAAGGCCAGGGACTCGATAATGTCCCCGGGGGCGACACGAGTCGAAATGATGCGCCCGCCCTTCGGGGGCGAGCGCGAGGGGTCGGAACGCGACCCAGGCATAGAGGAACAAGGCGTTGTTGCCGGAAGCCGCAAACCGCCGCCGGTCCGCCAACGCTGGCTTGGTGGTTCGATCGAACAGCCGACCACCCTGAACTCTCCCGGAATTTGGCGAGCCCGCCGTGTCGGACAAAGAGCGCCGCCCCCGGGTTCTTCACCAGCCCGGCCCAGGTTCGATCAACCAGCCTTCTCGACCCAGGGCTCGAGCCATCCGGTCGGCGCCATCTCGCCCGCTGCTTGCCGTCCTTCGGCGTCGGTTGATAATTGATCGCACTCTGCGGCAGGCGCGCTTTCGCCTCGCCGGGCGCGAGAGACGGCGCCGCGCCGGCGGTGGCGATCAGAACTGTGCGGTGTGTGACCGCGTGTGAAGTTTCGTTGGACCCCTTCGGGCCTCTGCCCTTGCCGCGGGCGGCGCGTCTCGCGTCGCCGATCGGGCCACGCTAGGTCATCGGCTGCGAACGGGAAGGCCAATTATTCTGACAGATAAGATCGGTGCGCCTGATAATCAAATGAAATGAAAGGGTTCCCGCCCCTATATACACGAACTGCAACTCCCGAGCCGGGCCGTCGGCGCTGAACCGATCGCCGCACTGCCGTCATGGCCGTGCTCGTCCCAGCCATACACGCCGACCCTCGAGACGGCGTTTCCCGATTGGCGCGAGACCGGCGGTCGCGAAAACGATGAACATTCGTGCAACTGAACCGCGTGGATGGCCGGGACGCCCCCTGGCTCGACCCGAGGGCCGGCGATGACGGAAACCGCCGCCTTTCACCCCCGGCTTGGCAGCTACACGAATCAGCGGCGTGGTCGCCGCCGAGTCCGGCGACGGCGGGCGGGATGATGCGCATGGGTCTGCGGCGCCGGGTCGTTCGTTCTTTCGTCGAACTGCCCGTCCGGGTTGGCGCAAGCGTGGCGGCAAATATACGTCTTCTCAAGGTTTCCCGGCGAACCCTGCCATGGTTGAGCAAAGATTGACGTGTCGCCGAATCGCCTTCGTTCGGCGCCAATATGGCGCGGCGGGCGTCTCGGCGAATCGCCTAGGCTCTGGGGCGCGGGGCTCGGATCTTCAGTTTCGAATTCGAAGTCGCTTTCGGGGGAGCTAGCGGATGTGCGGCATAGCCGTGGCCATCGATTGGGAAGACGCGGAACGTACGGTAAGTCGAGTCCTCGAGGGATTGTCTCACAGGGGCGATGTCACGGACCCGGTGGTCGCTCCGACGGCGCGGGTCGCGCTGGGCACGCGGCGGCTCAGAATTGTGGACGCCAAAGGCGGCGAGCAGCCGAAACTGTCGTCGGACGGCCGCATTCTCGTCGCGCTCAACGGCGAGATCTACAATCACGAGGCCTTGCGCATCGAACTCGAAGAACTCGGGGTCGGGTTCCGCACCCAGTCGGACACAGAGGTGCTCGCCAACGCGTTGAGCCTGTGGGGGCCCGGAACCGTGGGCCGGCTCGAAGGCATGTATGCCTTCGTCGCCTATGACGTCGGCGCCGGCGAGTTTCTCGCCGCGCGCGATCCTTTCGGCGTCAAGCCGCTCTATCTGATCGAAAGCGGCGGCGGCTGTCTGTTCGCCTCCGAGATCCGGCCTCTGCTCGAGGCCAGCGAGACGGGCAAGGCGCTGCTGGTGCCGCCCGGCCATGTGCTGACGCGGGCTGCGCTACGCGCGTTCAAGCGGCCCTTCGTTCCGCCGCCCGCGAGCGCGGCGGCGCTGGACCAGCTCATGCGCGCGGCGATTCATGCTCGCGTGCCGCCGGACCTGCCGTTCGCGCTGTTGTTCAGCGGCGGCCTCGACAGCACGCTGGTCGCCCATTACGCGCGGGAGCTCGCCCCGCGCGCGCCGGGCTATTTCCTCGGCGACGAGCAGGCGCCGGATTTCGAATATGCGGCGCGCTACGCGGACTCTTCCGGGCTCGACATGCGCATGGTCTCGATGTCGGCGCCGCGCCATCGTACGCGCGAGCGGCTCGCCGAAGTCCTCTCGACCATCGAAACCTTCGAGCCGAGCGTGGTGCGCGACGCGCTGTGCAACTACGCTCTGTTCGAGCGCATCCACGAGGACGGCTTCCGCGTGGCGCTCTGCGGCGAAGGCGCGGACGAGTTGTTCGCCGGCTACGTGCCCACCGAGGTCGCTTTCGCGCACGGCCGCGAGGCCGGCGACTATCTGCGCAATCAGACGATCGCCAACATGAGCCGCACCAATCTGCAGCGGCTCGACCGCTGCTCGATGCGCTTCCAGGTCGAAGCGCGCGAGCCGATGCTCGACTCGGCGTTGGCGGCCTATGCGCTCGCCGTCAGCCCCGAGACGCTGGTCGCGACCCACGGCGCGCGCCCGGTCGGCAAGCAGCCGCTGCGCGAGCTGTGGGATCTCTATCCCGAGCATTTGCCCATCGCGATCCGAAGGCGCCGCAAGGTCGCGCTGCATGTCGGCGCCGGGCTCGACAGAAGCCAGAACGAGTCGCCGTGGATCGACTACGCCAACGAAGCCGTGTCCGACGCCGATTTCGCGGATGCGCGCAAGGAATTCGCGCTGTTCCGGCCGACCACCAAAGAGGAGGCGCTCTATCTGCGCCTGCTCGCCGAACGCCTCGATCTCACCCGCGTGCCGCATCTCGCGTTGCGGCCTCATCTCAGATTCCCCGCCATCAACCTCGCCAAGGAAGCGATGACGAGCCTCGCCGAGTTTCTCGCTGCGGCCTGATGCGGCGGCGGGTCAATGCGCGCTCGCGAGCCAAGCCTCGGCGGCGCCGTGGCCGCTCGCTTGCAGGCGCTCGACGAACGAACGGTCGAGATTGGCGGCGCTCTCCTCGGCGAGACCTTCGATCCCGTCATGCGCCGCCAGCACGTCGATGCGGAGCTTGGCGAGCCTCGGCGACGCGCCGATGATCTTGCCCTGCCGCAACGCTTCCAGCTCCCGGTTCAGCGTCGCGTTGAACTGAATTTGCTGGAGCCGGCGCTCGATCTCGGAGGGCGTGGCCGGAATTCTGTCGGTGGCGTTGGGGATGATCTGCACGACGAGCAGCCTTTGCGCCTTCGTCGCCTGCACGAGCGGGATCAGCGGCGGGTTGGCGGCATAGCCGCCGTCCCAATAGGTTTCGCCTTCGATCACGATCGGGCGATGGATCTGCGGCAGGCAGGCGGAGGCGAGCACGGCGTCGAGCGTCAGCTCATGCGTTTCGAACAGCCGCAACGCGCCGTCGCTGACCCGCGTCGCCGCGATCATCAGCCTGACCGGCGAACTTTGCCGCAAAGCGTCGAAATCGACGAGTTCGCCGAGCGTCTGACGCAGCGGGTTGAGGTCGAACGGGTTGAGCTGCTGCGGCGTCAGCGAGCGCAGCAACATACCGAGTCCCAGGCCGGAGAGCCCGAGGCCGGGCGTGAGCGCCGCGAGACGGATCATGCGCGTCCAGAACTCGGCGAGCTTTTTGCGCGCCGCCTCCGGTCCGCCTTCCATCAACCCGGCCGCGAGCAGCGTCGCGTTGACCGCGCCGGCGCTGGCGCCGCTGATCGCCTCGATCTCGAGGTCGGGCTCGGCGATGAGGCGGTCGAGCGCGCCCCAGGCGAAGGCGCCGAACGCGCCGCCGCCCTGCAGCGCGAGCGCGATGGCGTTGCGGGCGCCGCCGCGCTCGGCCGGCGCCGGGCCGACGCCGAGAAACGCACGCGCCCTGTCGAGCCAGCTCGTTGTCAAGCGAGCCTCCTTTCGTGTTTCCGATTTTCTCCTCAGTCGGACGCGAACCACGTCATGGGCGGCCGTTCACGCTCCTCGCCCCTGGCGTTTTGCGCCTGTTTTCGCCGACTGGTAGCGGGGGAGGGACTCGAACCCCCGACACGCGGATTATGATTCCGCTGCTCTAACCACCTGAGCTACCCCGCCCCACGGCGTCGTCGCGGCGCGAGCGCCTCGACGGGGCGGCCATATACGGGCGGCGCGCAAAGCCTGTCAAGGCGCGCGCGACAGCCCCTTCTCAACGAACTGTCGAATCGCTTCGGGTCGTTTGGGCCGCGGCTCGGCCTGGGCGGCGGTCAGCGCATGAGCAGCTTGGCGCATCTGGCGGCATGGAAGGCGAGGACGAAGCCCACCATCCATTTGATGAGGAGCAGTGCGGCTTCGATCTTGGCGAACATCGACTCCGGGCAACAGTCGGCTTCGTTGGCGCTCATGTCTTTCGGCCTCAATGCCCGAACCGGCTCAGCGCGAGGACGCCGCCCAGAATGACGATGGTCTGGAACCCAATCGTCCCGAACATCCAATTCAGGATTTCGGCCTTGGTTGTCTCAATCTTGGCTTCGAGACGCGGTTCGGTTTCGCGCATATCGGAGCGGGTGGCGAAAGCATCGATCTTTGTCGCGAGGGCGACAATATCGCTCTTGCTCGCGAGACGTTCATCAATGAGACGGGTTTGCTCGTCCGCCAACACCTCGGCCTGCGCTTCCGGCATCCCGGCCGCTGTGAGGCGCTTGATGAAGGCATGTGTATCGATAAGGACGACGCTCATGGCTTTGGCTTCAATTTCTCGGCTAGGATACGCTGGTCGGGGCGTCGGCGCTATGGACGTCTCACCATTTCGATACGTAAACGATGTCATCCTGGGCGCTGCAAAGGTCGGGGACCAGGCTGGGTGTCACGGATTCAATTATTGAACTATCTGGCCCGCTAGAGCGGTTTCCGATCGAACCGGCGCCCGGGCAAAAGCGAGGTCGGGGAAACGCTTCGCGTTTCCCCTGTGCGCAGCGACGAAGCCATCCAGGGGCCGCAGCCCGGCCGATGACGGCGGCGATTCA
>JBKQKS010000038.1:0-34539 GCA_052147395.1 Roseiarcus sp. | reverse complement strand
TCGAAAATGAGGGCCTGGGCGGCATGGAATCCCGCGAGATACGCGGTTCGACCGGCCGCCTCGTGCAGATCGACGCGCAGCATGGTCTCGGCTTGCTCGAGAAGCTCATGCGACTTTTCGAGGAAGGCGGCGGACTGGGGCTTCACAAGTCGCGGCCTTCGCGACGGATTTCATGCATCAAGGGCATGCGCGGGTCATTGTACGTCGCCGCCAGATACGGCATGGCGTGAACGAATTCGCCGGTTTTGTAAAGAAAGTCGGTCCCCAGGTCGGCAAGTCGATCCAGCTCTACCGCCCGGTCGGGCATGTCTCGAAGAAAGACCGCGATGTCGTAATCCGAATCGGGCCGCGCATCGCCGCGAGCGCGCGAACCGTAGAGAATAACGCGCTCTAGGCGTGAACCGTAGGCCTCTTCGAGGGCGGTGCGGAAACTGACCAGGATCGGATCGGCGAGTTGCGCTCTGTCCATGGTTTGTTCATGCCATGAAACATGCCGCGAAGGCAAGGATATGTGTTCTTTGTCGGACGCGTCGAGTCCGACGACAAATCCCACCTCGCGCGGCCCGGCCGGTCGGGAGATTGGCCGCGTCAGGGCTCCGCAGGCAACTCGACCGTCGCAAGCGCGAGGCAGGCGATTCCCTCGCGCCGGCCGGTGAAGCCGAGCTTCTCCGAGGTGGTCGCCTTGACCGCCGTGCGGCCGATGGCAATGCCTGAGATCTCGGCGATGCGCGCGCGCATGGTCTCTCGATGCGGGCCGATCTTCGGCGCTTCGCAGATCAGTGTCACGTCGATATGGGCGATGCGGCCGCCGCGGGCGCGGACCCGGCCGGCCGCGTGGTCGAGGAAGATCGACGACGCCGCGCCCTTCCATTGCGGATCGCCAGGCGGAAAATGCCGGCCGATGTCGCCCTCGCCGAGCGCGCCATAGATCGCGTCGGCGATCGCATGCAGCGCGACGTCGGCGTCGGAATGGCCGGCGAGCTTCTTCTCGTGGGGGATGAACACGCCCGCGAGCCAAACGCCGCCGCCCTCGGCGAACGCGTGGACGTCGAAGCCCTGGCCGACTCTCGTTTCTGTCGGCCGCGCGCCGAGCCGCGCTTCGGCCTTGGCCAGGTCCTGCATCGTCGTCACCTTGAAATTGTCGGCGTCGCCGTCGAACACGTGGACGGGGACGCCCACCCGCTCGGCGACGGCGGCGTCGTCGGTGAGATCGGCGCCTTCGGCGCGCCGGTGCGCGGCGAGAATGAGGTCGAATTGGAAGGCCTGCGGCGTCTGCACGGCGCGCAGCGTCGCGCGGTCGGGAGCGCCGACGATCCGACCCTCGGCGTCGATTTGCTTGATCGTGTCGGTGACCGGGGTCCCCGGCACGGCGGCGCCGTGGGCTATCGCCGCCTGGATCGCGCGGGCGACGAGCGCGGCCGAGGGAAAAGGCCGCGCGCCGTCGTGGATCAGCGCGATGTCGATGGCGAGATCGCGCTGCGCCTCGAGGCCGAGCCGCACGCTCTGCTGCCGCGTCTCGCCGCCGAAAGCCGGCGCCGTCAACATTGCGCGCGCCCGCGGCGACAACCGAGCAACGACGTCCTCGTATAGGGCGAGGTCGTCGGGATGGATGACGACGGTGGCGGCGGCGAACTCGTGCGCGGCGGCGAGCGCCTCGAGCGTGTGGCAGATGAGGGGCTTGCCGGCGCAGACGAGATATTGCTTGGGGATCCCGCCCCCGAGCCGTGAGCCTCGGCCGGCGGCGACGACGATGAGCGAAATGCGCGCCGACAATGTGAGCTCCGGATTTTTAGCGGCTGAGGGCCAGCTTTTGACCCCCGGCGTTTTTCATCCGCCGCGGCTCGCGTCAAGCGCCCCGCGCGCCATCAAGCGCCCGCGGCGCGCGCCGCCAGCGCGATCATCAGCACGAACATGCCGAGGCAGCAGATTTCGCACATATCGAGGACGAAGCCGAGCCCGCGAACCGACATGAGAACCTCCTGTATTTCTGTTATGTGCATCATATGTTCATGACATGTTCTCGTCAAGCTCCTCGCGTCGGCGGCGCTGCCGGAAGTACGACACGGTTAATTTTGAATTACGACAGGCGGGCCCCGCGGCGCTGGTAAACGCCAATTGGCACAGCTATATTCGCCTCAACGATCGTAGCTTCGGGGCCCAATCCCGAGGTTGAGGTCGTTAGGGGCTTGGCCGTTGCAACGGCGTGGCCCCTGTTGGTTCCCCGGCCAGGATTTGGACCTGGATTGCCTGACTTGCAAGGGCGGGCGTTCTACCATTAGACGACCGGGGACTGCGCTTCGGAGACCCGCCGACCAACCTATTGATGGCGTTCGGCGAATCTCCGAAGTGTCCTGAACATAGCAATTTTGCGATATGCATGTCAACCATGAAATAGCAAAAAAGCGATAGTTTCCCTTGGCACTTCTCTGGACCTTCCGATATTATGTGGCGAACGGTCACGCTGGAGATGTCCGAAGGGTTCACGATGACGGTTCGGCTCAACTACGGGCGCTTTCGTTCGCGTCTTTCAATAATCGCCGCACTGCCGCGCGAGCAATGGCACGCGGACTACGCAAAGCCAATGAAGGGCGAATGCGACGGCCTGATTGAGATTCGCTTCTCTGCCGGCAATGTTCCCCAGAGGCCCCTAGGATTCATTTCTGGCGCCTACGAATTTACGATGCTTTTTTGGGCGACGGAGCATAATAACCGGCTGGTCCCCAAAGGTGCATGCAAAACAGCGCTTCAGTGGAAGGCGAGTTCCCTACGTAATCGGAGTCTAACTGATGACTTATGGTTTCCCTTGGAGTGAGCAATTTGTTCACGATCTTGCGGAAGATGATTTCCGCAATGAATTTGTGGCTGATCAAATTCGCATGCGGATCGCTATGCTTATTCGAGCCTTGCGGGAGGCCCCTGATCGAAAGTGGTCGCAAGCTGATCTTGGCCGGCTAATGGGCAAGCCGCAAAGCGTAATTTCGCGGCTGGAAGACCCAGAGTACGGCAAACTGTCGGTCCAAACTCTCCTTGAAGTCGCCGCCGCGTTCAAGCTTCCGCTTTGGATTGATATACCGGAGTGGGAGGATTGGCTTACGCTCATTAAGAACGTTCCGAACGCGGGGACGCGGCGCCGGAGTTTTGACGCGAAGCACTTGGCGTCTCTTGCAGGAATGGGGGTGAGCGACCGCGATCGCGCCGCGACCAATACGTCAACGGTGCTTCACTTTCCGCGACGCGGTGACTATGCCAACGCAGAGCAGGTTCGTACAATTGAATCGGCCGCGGCTATCGCATGACAATAATATCCGCACAAACACCATATGGATATACTACATTTTTTGACGACTTGCGTCAAGAAACGAATGGAAAATTGATATATACGGGCGTGTATACCGGCATTATGCTCGTTCCTATGGTGCCGTTCTTGCTTCCATCATTTGTTGCGATGGTCACGTACAGAGAGAGGCGGGGGGAAAGCGTAGAGCCCGTGACACTCAAATTGTTTGTTCCTGGCGTTACCGAGGCGTTTATGGAAATGCCGCTACCTGTCGAGCAAATGAGGCAAACACCGTTAGATTCGGCAGCGGATTATCAGGGCGTCGATAGGCTTCTGTCGATGCAGATACCCCTTGCCTTTTCGCCGTTCTTAATATCTGCAGAAGGTTCTATCCGAATCCGGGCGTATAGGGGAGGGGATGAAATCCGCTTAGGCGCGCTTCATGTGCAGCTAGCGCGGCCGGTTTCCCCTGAGCCAGCAACACATTCGCCCAACGAATAGATTAGGACACTTGCTCCACCAAATTCGGACACTCAACCGCCAATTAGGACAGCACCAAGTCGGCTGCGTCCGCCGTGGTTGAGCAATCGTTAGCGTCGGGGATCAGAAATCTCGATCGCGCGTCAGGCGGGGTCGCGGTCCAGTTCCGGGTAATGGCGGAAAATGCCGGACTCGTTGAACGCAATCCGCCGGTCGCTCGCGAGATAGGCGGCGATCGTCGGCCGGGCGGCGACCGAATCGCGCAGCGCCGCCAGCAGCGGATATTGGCGACGGAAATTCCTGGCCGCGCGCGGAAAGGCGTAGCGCAGGCCCTCGTAGAGCTGGAACAGCGACAGGTCGACGTAGGTTACGCCGGCGCCAACGGCAGAGCCGGGGCCGAACGGATTGCGCTCCACTATGCGCTCGAAGTATCCGAGGTACTTGGGCATGCGTTCGTCGAGGAAGGCGGCCGTGCGCAGCTTCGCGGCGTCCTCCTGGTCCTCGTAATAGAGCCCGGACGCGATCGGATGATGAGTGTCGTGGATCTCGGCGACGAAGTCGGTGACCGTCAGTTGCAGGCCGTGGGCGAACAGTCTCGGCACGTCGCCCTCGGGCGCGAGGCCCAGTCTCGGCGCGAGATAGGCGAGGATGTTGGCGACATGGGAGACGACGACCTCGCCGTCGCGCAGGAACGGCGGCGCGAACGGCATTTGCGCCAGGCCTTTCGACCTGAGAATGGCGGTCATCGCGGCCACGCCTTGACCCTTTTGACGGCCGCGCGCGACGTCGACGTAATCGGCGCCGGCGTATTCCAGCGCCAGCCGCACGAACTCGCCGCGGCCCTGGATCGACGGCCAGTAGAACAGTTCGTAAGGCATCTCTCTCGTCCTCGTTTTGGCGCCGCCGCCTTTTCTCCTTTTGCTCGTCCGGGGGGAAGGGCCATTCGCGCGGCGGCGGGGCCGTCCGTCGAGAGCTTTCCTCCCCTCGAGTCCCCTGTTATAGCGCGCCGCGATGCACATCCGTCCCGGCTATAGCCTCGCTTTCCCCGTCAGGGCGCTCGCGTGAACGACAAGGTCGTCAAGACTGTGATCGGCGAAGACGAGGCGGGCCTGCGCCTCGACCGCTGGTTCCGCCGCCGCTATCCCGAATTGACGCAAGCCCATCTCGCCAAGATCGTGCGCAAGGGCGAGGTGCGGGTCGACGGCAAACGCGCGGAGATCTCGACGCGGCTCGAACTCGGCCAGAGCGTGCGCGTGCCGCCGCTGCGCGCGCCCGAGAAACCCGACGCCGCGCCGGCGCAAAACCCCGCCGACGCCGCGGAGATCCGCGGCATGGTGCTGTTCGAGGATCGCGACGTGATCGTGCTGAACAAGCCCTACGGGCTCGCCGTGCAGGGCGGCTCGGGAACGAAGCGGCACATCGACGGCATGCTCGCCGCGCTCGCCGACCGCAACGGCCAGCGCCCGGTGCTCGTCCACCGTCTCGACCGCGATACCTCCGGAGTGCTGCTGTGCGCCAAGTCGCGCCAGATGGCGGCAAAACTCGGCGCGCTGTTCCGCGCCCGCGCGACGCGCAAGATCTATTGGGCGGTGGTCGAGGGCACGCCTAAGCCGGCGCAGGGCCGCATTTCGATGTTCCTCGCCAAGGGCGAGGGCATGGGGGACGAGCGGGGCGCGAAGCCGCCGCGCGCCGATCTCGAACGCATGCGCGTCGCGCGCCATGGCGACCCCGATGCGCAGCATTCGCTGACCCTCTACGCCACCGTCGACAAGGTCGCGCACCGGCTCGCCTGGCTGTCGCTGAGGCCCGTCACCGGCCGCACGCATCAACTGCGCGCCCATTGCGAGGCGATCGGCCACCCGATCCTCGGCGATCCCAAATACAACCGCCGGCCCGCCAACGATCCCGCGCGCAACGATCCGCTGCGCGCCGTGCCGAGCGGCGTCGAACCGAAGCTGCATCTGATGGCGCGCCGGCTCGTGCTGCCGCATCCGCGCGGCGGTATGATCGACGTCACCGCGCCGCTGCCCGAGCATATGCGGAAGACTTTCGACATGTTCGGCTTCGCGCCGCCGGAGCGCGATCCGATCGAGGACGCCCCCGATGAGTGATCCGAATCCGATCCGCGCCGCGCAGGCCAACATGCGCGGGCCGGAGATCAAACGCTTCTATGCAAACGCGACCGTCGAACAAGGGGCGCACGGCTGGGCGCTGAAGCTCGACGGGCGCGCCGCCCGCACGCCCGGCAAGGCGCCGCTCGTCGCGCCGACCCGCGCCATCGCCGAGCTCGTCGCAGCCGAGTTTAACGCGCAGCGCGAACGGATCGAGCCCGTGTCGATGCCCGTGACGCGGCTCGCCAATTCCGCAATCGACGGCGTGGCGAAGACGATTCTCGAGACCCGCGCCGCGATCGCCCGCTACGCCGGCTCGGATCTCGTCTGCTATCGCGCAGAAAATCCCGCCGAGCTCGTCGCGCTGCAGGCTGCCGCGCACGATCCCATGCTCGCCTGGGCGGAGCGCGAGCTCGGCGCCCGCTTCACGCTCGGCGTCGGCGTGATCCATGTCGAGCAGCCGGCGGCGACGCTCGAACGCTTCGCCGCCGCGCTGGCGGTCTACGACGACCCGTTCGCGCTCGCGGCCTTGTTCACGCTGACGAGTCTTTCCGGCTCCGCGCTCATCGCGCTGGCGCTTGCCCGCGGCGCGTTTGCCCCCGAGGCGGCTTGGTCCGCCGCGCATGTCGACGAGGATTTTCAGATCGCCAAATGGGGCGAAGACCGCGAGGCCGCCGAGCGCCGCGCGGCGCGGCGGAACGAGTTTTGGGCGGCGGCGAGGGTGGCGAGAGGCGTGTAGGCGGCGGCCGCCGCGGCGCCCCATAGGCGCTAGGTTAGCGACGGCTCGAGCCGTCGTCATTGCGAGCGAAGCGCGGCAATCCAGAGGCCCCAGGCTGTATCGTTGCCGCTGTTCTAAATGTATACCCGAACTTACCAGGAAAGGACCGTGCCCGCGGCCCTGGATTGCCGCGCTTCGCTCGCAATGACGGCGCGGGCCTCGGCGCGGAGCCTTATCCTAGCGCCCATGCCCCGGCGCGCCCTCCCGCCTCCCATCCCGTCACCGATCAATCGGCAGCTCGAGGCTGGCGCTTTGGCTCTCGATCCACTTCTCCAACTCGGCGACGTGGCCTTGCTCCTCCTCGACGAATTGTTCCGCCATCACCCGGACTTCGGGATCGCGGGTGTTGTCGCGCACGGCCTGGTAGTAACGCAGCCCGGCCGTCTCGGCCTCCAGCGCGACCTGCAGCGCCTGCTCGCGCCCAATCATCGCGTCGGTGGCCCAGATCGCCGCGGTTTCCGGGCTCTCGAAGTCCGGCCAGACGAAGTCGCCCGGCGCGAGTTTCGGGATTTCGCGAAAGCCGGAGCGCGCCTGCGCCTCGGCGAGGTGCAGGCGCGAATAGTGGGACAGCCTGCCGAACAGTTTTGCGACGTCGTGGTTACCGCACGACGCCATTGCGTGCGCGAGCTGTCCGAACCGCTCGGCCGCATCGCTCTCCAGCCTCACCGCATAGGCGAGGAATTCTTCAACGGATTCCATGACGGACGCCTCCTATCGGCAGGGTCGGGTCAGCCGCGGCCCGCGCCGGAACGGCTCCTGGCCTCGAACTCCTCGCGCGTGATCCAGGCTTCCAGCGCCTTGACGTGGTCGGCTTCGGCCTTGATGAACGTCTTGGCGAGCTTGGCGACGTCGGGGTTCTTGGTCGTCGCTTCGACTGCGCAATAGAAGTCATAGCCGCGGCGCTCGCCTTGCAATGCGGCCTTGAGGCCGTCGAGACGCGAGAGCGCCGCGTCGCCCGCCCATAAGGTCGCGGCCGTGGGCGTCGCATAGTGCGGCCAGACGTAGTCGGTGGGAACTTCCTTCGACGCGTCGATCGTCTTCGCCTCAGACTTCGCCATCGCGGCCTGCTCGCGCGATTGTTTGGCGAGCTGGTTGAACAGCCGCGCGATTTCCTTGGCGCCGCCGGCTTCCATCGTGCGCGCGAGCTCGTCGAAATGGATGGCGGCGTCTTCCTCGACCTTGACCACGTAGGAGAACAGCTCGTCCGCCGTCGAAACCTCGGCGCCTCCCTTGAACCGGCGCGCGGCATGGGTCGTATACGGCCGGGCGACCGGCAGCGTGGGGTCGCCCTCGAAGCTCACGATGATGTCTTCGTCGCGCACGAAGCATTGGCAGGCGAGCCGATGTTTCGGCGGCATGTCGTCGACCTCGGCGTCGGCGATCTCCTTCTTGGTGATCTTGCCGAGCTGCGCGAGCATCCCCTTCTCTTTCTCGGTCAGCGAAATGCCGTGCTTTGCCAGCGGGTCGAGATGCTTGACCTCGATCAGGCACGAGCCGCATTCGCCGTCCTGGCAGTCGAACGGAATCGGGATCTTGTTGGCTTTTGCGATCGCCAGGATCGTTCCGCGATCGCCGGCGACCGCATAGACAGTAACGTCCCGCGCCATGACCGGCGAGGTGAATGTGACATTGGCCATTGCTTTTTTCCCTCGACTCGTACGAGCCCTTGTCGACTCGAGGCGCCGGCAATTCCCGGGCCAGGGGCTGACGCCCTCGGTTTCTCTAGCTTTTCTCGACGTCGCTGAGCGCCGGCCGCGTCCGCTGTGCGACACCGCTGGCGGGTATCCGACACTCATTGTCGGCATTCGGCGAACTCCCGGCGTCGGGCGCGAGGCGCGCGTGCTTGTCGGCGCCCGCCGCCGCGGCTACAGGGACGGCAGGAGCTCTCCATGACCGGTCTCGAACGTCCGAATCTGTCCTACGCCGACGCCGGCGTCGACATCGATGCGGGCAATGCGATGGTGGAGGCGATCAAGCCGGCGGTGCGCGCGACGCGCCGGCCGGGGGCCGACGCCGAGATCGGCGGCTTCGGCGGGCTGTTCGATCTGAAGGCGGCCGGCTTCGTCGATCCGATCCTGGTCGCCGCCAACGACGGGGTCGGCACCAAGGTCAAAATTGCGATCGACAGCGGGCGGCTCGCCACGATCGGCGTCGACCTAGTCGCCATGTGCGTCAACGACATCGTCGTCCAGGGCGCCGAGCCGTTGTTCTTCCTAGATTATTTCGCCACCGGGAAGCTCGATCCGGCTCAGGGCGCGGCGATCGTCGAAGGCATCGCCGCGGCTTGCGTCGAATCCGGCTGCGCCTTGATCGGCGGCGAGACGGCGGAAATGCCAGGGCTTTATGCGCAGGGCGATTTCGACCTCGCGGGCTTCGCGGTCGGCGCCGCCGAACGCGGGACGCTGCTGCCGCGGGCGGGGCTCGCCGCGGGCGACGCCGTGATCGGCCTGCCGTCGTCGGGGCCGCATTCCAACGGCTATTCGCTGATCCGCCGCATCGTTTCGCTGACCGGGCTCTCCTGGGAGGCGCCGGCGCCGTTCGCGCCGTCCGAGCGCCTCGCTGAGGCGCTGTTGACGCCGACGGTCCTCTACGTGAAGCCGCTCATCGCGGCGTTGCAGGCGGCGCCCGGCATTCTCGCGCTCGCCCACGTCACCGGCGGCGGGTTCGCGGAAAATCTGCCGCGCGTGCTGCCGGTCGATCTCGCGGTCGATCTCGATCTTTCCGCCTTCGCGCCGCCGCCGGTGTTCGGCTGGCTGAAGGCCGCGGGCGGCGTCGAGGATCGCGAGATGCTGCGCACGTTCAACTGCGGCTTCGGCATGGTCGTGTTCGCCCGCCGCGACGGCGAAGCCGAGACCGTCGCCGCGCTCGAAAGACAGGGCCTCGCGCCGAAACTCATCGGCCGGCTGGCGCCGCGCTCGGGCGAGCGCGTGGTCATGAAGGGAAGGGTCGTTTGGTGAGCCGCGTCAAGAGCGGGGTCATGATCTCGGGCCGCGGCTCCAACATGCTCGCCCTCATCGAGGCGGCGCGGGCGCAGGATTACCCCGCCGAGATCGCGCTGGTGATCTCCGACAAGCGGGACGCGGCGGGGCTCGACAAGGCGCGGGCCGCCGGGGTCGAGGCGATCGCGCTCGAGCCAAAATCCTACCCCGACAAGGACGCGTTCGAGGCGGCGATCGACGGCGAGCTCATGGCGCGAGACGTCGAGATCGTCTGCCTCGCCGGCTATATGCGCATTCTCGGCGGGGCCTTCGTCGAGCGCTGGCGCGGGCGCATGATCAACATCCACCCCTCGCTGTTGCCCGCTTACAAAGGGCTTCATACCCACGCGCGCGCCCTGGCGGACGGCGCGAGCGAGCACGGCTGCAGCGTGCATCTGGTGACTGCGAAGCTCGACGACGGGCCGGTCCTGATCCAGGCCCGCGTGCCGGTCGGGCCCGGCGACGACGCCGAGATTTTGGCGGCGCGCGTGCTCGTCGAGGAGCATCGCATCTACCCCCTTGCGCTGGCGGGGCTCGCGCGCGAGCTCTGCCGCGCCCGCGACGTTTGAAGATGACGCGAAATTGGCTAGAGAAGGGCGGGCGGGGAGTCGTCGCGCGCGAGTCGGCCGCCGCGATATTCGCGGAGGGGGAATTGGTCAGGCGCGCGCTCGCACGCAACAGCAAAGCGGAGGCGAAGGTGACGGCCGCAGTGGCGTTGGCGGAGGGTTTGATGGCCTCGCCCGAACGCTTGATCAACCGCGAGCTGTCGTGGCTGGAATTCAACCGCCGGGTGCTCGAGGAATCGCGCAACCCGAGCCATCCGCTGCTCGAGCGCCTGCGGTTCCTGTCGATCTCAGCCAACAATCTCGACGAATTCTTCATGGTGCGCGTCGCCGGCTTCGTCGGCCAGGTGCTCGCCGGCATGATCGAGACTTCGGACGATGGCTTCACGCCGGCCGAGCAATTGAGGCGCATCGGCGACCGCGTCGCCGAACTCGTCGCCTCGCAGCAGCAGCGTTGGCGCGAACTCAGCGAGGAACTGGCGAAGGCCGGCATCGTCATCGTCGATGTCGCCGAGCTCTCCGAGGACGACCTCGCCTGGCTCAGGGACTATTTTCTCACCCACGTGTTTCCGGTGCTGACGCCGCTCGCCGTCGACCCCGCGCATCCGTTTCCGTTCATCCCCAACCAGGGCCATACCGTGGCGCTGGCTCTCGAACATCTCGACGGCGGCCGGCGGATGAACGCGCTGGTGCGCTTTCCCAACAAGGTCGAGCGTTTCATTCGCCTGCTCGATCGCGGCGCCGCGGCTCAGCAGCGTTTCGTGAGGCTCGAGCAGATCATCGTCGCCTTCTCCGCCCTGCTGTTCCCGGGCTATCGCGTCACCGGCCACGGCGGGTTCCGCGTCATCCGCGACAGCGACGTCGAGGTCGAGGAAGAGGCCGAGGACCTGGTGCGCCTCTACGAGAGCGCGCTGAAGCGGCGCCGTCGCGGGTCGGTGATCCGGCTCGAGATCGAGGCTTCGATGCCACAGTCGCTGCGCGGCTTCGTCACCGGCGACGTCGACGTGGTGGCTTCCGGCGTGGTGCTGATCGAGGGCATGCTGGCGCTCGAAGAGCTCTCTCAGCTGGTTGGCCTCGACCGGCCCGATCTCAAGTTCACACCGTTCATTCCTCGCTTTCCCGAGCGTATTCGCGAACACGGCGGCGACGCTTTCGCCGCGATCCGGCAGAAAGACCTCATTCTTCACCACCCCTACGAATCGTTCGACGTCGTCGTCCAGTTCCTCGCCAAGGCGGCGCGCGATCCCAACGTGGTCGCGATCAAACAAACGCTCTATCGCACTTCGGCCGACAGCCCCATCGTGCGCGCGCTGATCGAGGCCGCGGAACTGGGCAAGTCGGTGACCGCGCTCGTCGAGCTCAAAGCGCGCTTCGACGAAGAGGCCAACATTCGCTGGGCGCGCGATCTCGAGCGCGCGGGCGTTCAGGTGGTGTTCGGCTTCATCGAATTGAAGACCCACGCCAAGCTGACGATGGTGGTGCGCCGCGAGGGCGGCGCTCTCATCACCTATTGTCACGTCGGCACCGGCAATTACCACCCGGTGACGGCGCGCATCTATACCGACCTCTCGTTCTTCACCGCCGATCCCGCGATCGCCCGCGACGTCGCGCGCATCTTCAACTACATCACCGGCTATGCCGAGCCCGACGGCCTCGAGCGCATGGCGGTGTCGCCGCTCAACCTGAAGAAGCGGCTGCTGCTGCATGTCGAGGAGGAGATCGCGTTCGCCCGCGCCGGCAAGCCGGCCGCGATCTGGGCCAAATGCAACGCGCTCGTCGACCCCGAGATCATCGACGCCTTCTATCGCGCCAGCCAGGCCGGGGTCGAGATCGATCTCGTGGTGCGCGGCATCTGTTGCCTGAGGCCCGGCGTTCCCGGCCTCTCCGAAAACATCCGCGCGAAATCGATCGTCGGCCGTTTCCTCGAGCACGCGCGCATCTATGCGTTCGGACATGGCTATGGTCTGCCGCACGAGAAGGCGAAAGTCTATCTGTCGTCGGCCGACCTGATGCAGCGCAATCTCGACCGGCGCGTCGAGGCGTTGGCGCCGCTCGACAATCCGACCGTGCACGAGCATGTCCTCACCCAGGTCATGCAGGCCAATCTGCTCGACAATCAGCAGAGCTTCGAGTTGAACGCCGACGGCTCGAGCGAGCGCATCGTCCCGGGGCCGGGCGAGGAGCCGTTCAACGCGCACGCCTATTTCCTGACGAGCCCGAGTCTGTCGGGGCGCGGTCAGGCGTTGAGCGAGTCGAAGCCCGCGGCGCTCGGCCGCGCGGCGCCCCGAGATCGACGCGCAGAAGAAGTCGGCAGGGGCCCATGAAAGATCTCGCGACTCGCGGAAGATTGCCGGGCGAACCGGTTGCGATCGTCGACATCGGTTCGAACTCGGTGCGGTTGGTCGCTTACGAGTCGCTCGCGCGCTCGCTGACGACGACCTTCAACGAGAAGGCGCTGTGCGGGCTCGGACGCGGCGTCGCCGCCACCGGGGTGCTCTCCGAAGACGCTGTGGCCAAGGCGCTCTCGGCGTTGCGGCGCTTCCGCATTCTCTGTGACACCATGGAGATCGGCGACCTGCGGGCGCTCGCCACGGCCGCGGTGCGCGACGCCGGCAACGGTCGGCAATTCCTGGAGCTCGCCGAACAGGCGATTGGCGGACGGATCGATCTCATCGCCGGCGCGCGCGAAGCGCGGCTGGCCGCGCTCGGCGTCGTGTCGTCGATCCACGAGGCCGATGGGCTCGTCGGCGATCTCGGCGGCGGTTCGCTCGAGCTCACCGACGTTTCCGGCCTGCGGGTGGGGCAGGGCGTGTCGCTGCCGCTCGGCGGGCTTTCGCTGATGGACGTCTCCGAGCGCTCGCCGAAGAAAGCCGCGCGCATTGCGCGCGAGGCGCTCGGCAAGGTGAGCGCGGTGAGCGAGGCCAAGGGCCGCGCGTTCTACGCGGTTGGCGGCACCTGGCGCGCGCTGGCGCGGCTGCACATGCGGCAGCGCAAATATCCGCTGCGCGTCATGCACAACTATGTGGTGCCGGCTCGCGATGCTCTGGATCTGGTCAAGCTCGTCGAGCGCGCCGAATCCGATCAACTGCCGGCGATCGAGAGCGTGTCCACGGCGCGGCGGCCGCTGCTGGCCTATGGCGCGGCGGTGCTCGAGGAGATCGTCCGCCTGTGGGAGCCGAGCGAAATCGTGGTCTCGGCGCTCGGCGTGCGCGAGGGGTTGCTCTACGAGAGCCTGTCGCCGGACGAGCAGGCGAAAGACCCGCTGCTCGCGACGGCGAGCGAGTTCAACGATCTGCGTTCGCGCGCGCCTGCGCATGCCGAGGATCTGTTCGATTGGACGAGCCGCTTCCTGGAAACGTCGCATATCGAGGAAACAGTCGATGAGCGCCGTCTGCGTCGAGCGGCCTGTCTGCTCTCCGATCTCGCGTGGCGCGCGCATCCGGATTATCGCGCCGAGCAGTCGCACGACATGATCGCCAATTCGAATCTGATCGGCGTCGATCATCCTTCGCGCGCCTTCATCGCGCTCGCCGCCTCGTATCGTCATGTCTCCAGCGACGAGGACATTACATCGGATTTGCGCTCGCTGATGAGCGTGCGGCAGCTGGAGCGCGCGCGCTTGATCGGCGCCGCGATGCGGGTCGCCTACGTCGTATCGGCGGCGATGCCGGGCGTGCTGCCGCGGGCGGCGATGCGGCTCGAGGGCGGAAAGGTGACATTAACCCTGCCGAGAGAACTCGCCGACCTCGACAGCGATCGGCTGCAGTCTCGCCTCAAGCAATTCGCCCGCCTGCTCGGCGGCGACCCCGAGGTTCGCGCCGATGCGTGACCCGACCGCCGGTCCGGGGCGGAAGTCGAGGTCCGATCACGCACGGTTGGAACGTCGTTAATCGACGTAACGCGAGAGCATTCTATTTACGGTTTTGCCCCAAGGTCAGGCCGGCGAACGCGTGTGTTCGAAGCGTGCCGATTTCAGGACGGACAGATGGCGGACCAATCACTTTCCGGGAACGATGGCAGCGCGTCGAGCGCCGAGCGCCGGGAGGGCGACCGACGCCGCATCATCGGCCGATTGGTCGCGCTCGACGGCCTGCACGGCTTGATCGCCTGTGAGTCCAGTGGCGACGGACCCGCGGAGAACTGGACGGTCGGCTCGCTCATCAGTGTCGTGCAGGAGGCGTCGCGTCTGGTCGGCGTCGTCTGCGAGCTGAAGGCGCCGAGCCTGCGCTGGAGGACCGAGGGCATCAACGAGACGCTGACCAAGGTCGAGCTCAGCGGCGAAATCGTCGACGATGAGCGGGGCAAGCCGGTCTTTCATCGCGGCATCCGCTCGTTTCCGACGCTCGGCGCCGTCGCCCATCGCATTCGCGCCGGCGACCTCGCCGCGATTTATACGATTCGCGGCGATGAGGGCGTCGAGATCGGGCGGCTCACGCAGAATCCGACGATACCCGCGACAGTGAGCCTCAACGAGCTCACGAGCCGCCATTTCGCGATCGTGGGCTCGACCGGCGTCGGCAAGTCGACGGCGGTGTCGATGCTCATCAAGCAATTCATCCGCCATCTGCCGGATCTGCGCGTGCTGCTCGCCGACCCGCACAACGAATATGCGCGCCATTTCCCGCGCGAGGCGGTCCTGCTCGATTCCGAAACCCTCGAGCTGCCCTATTGGATGTTCCGCTTCGACGAAATCGCCGAGATCATCTTCTCCGGGCGCCGGGCCAATCCGGAAGAAAACGACGCGCTCTACGAGGTGATCCGCGCCGCCAAGATGCGCTTCAACACCTCGGCCGTCGGCCGCCTATCGGAAAGCAGCGTGCGCCGTCAACCGTCGGCGGAAACCCCGTGGATCAGCGCCGACACGCCGGTGCCCTATCGCGTCTCCGACGTGACTCTCATCCTCGACGAGTGGATGGGCAAGCTCGATCCGCGTTACGCCCGCGCCGATCTGCGCGCGCTGCGCAATCGTTTCGACGCGCTCAGCCACGACGCCCGCTACCGCTTCATGTTCGGCCGGGTCATCGTCGAGGACGTGCTCGCCCGCGTGCTCGCCCATGTCTTCCGTCTGCCGAAAGCGGGTCAGCCGGTCACCATCGTACAGATGGCCGGCCTGCCCAACGAGGTCGTCAACTCGGTGGTTTCGGTGCTCTCGCGCATGGCGTTCGAAGTGGCGGCCTGGAGCCGCGGCCCGTACAGGATCGCCGTGCTCTGCGAGGAGGCGCACCGCTACATTCCCGCCGACGTCGCGCTCGGCTTCGAGCCGACGCGCCGCGCGATCGGGCGCATCGCCAAGGAGGGGCGCAAATACGGGGTCTCGCTCGGCGTCATCACCCAGCGCCCGAGCGAGCTCGATCCGACCGTGCTCTCGCAATGCTCGACGATGTTCGCGATGCGGCTCGGCAACGAGCGCGACAAGAACATCATCGCCTCCGCCTCGGGCGCCTCCAAGGATGGCGCCATCAGTTTCCTGTCGGCGATCGCCGACCGGGAGGCGATCGCATTCGGCGAGGCGATTGCGACGCCGATGCGCATGAAGTTCGGCGACTATCGCGAGTTCGAGGCCAGCCGCGCTTCGTGGTCGGAAGGACCGGCCGAGGATGCGGCCCAGGCGCGTGTCGAGCTCAGGACCATTGTCGCGCGATTGAGGGGCGAGTACGCGGGCGACGCGGCCGCGGAACGCGCGGCCTGAGGTCGCGTTCAGGCGGCCAGGGCCTCCGGCGCCTCGGGCGCCTTCGTTGACGAGCGCGCGCGATGCGTGTGCTTGTTCGGCCATCGCGGCGTGCTGCCGGGCGGTTTCGCGATATCCCGCCACCTGGCGGAACGTCTTGTTGGCGTAGAGGATCCGCCCCTCGAGATCGGTCTTCGGGACGATGAATTCCCCCTCGGGGACGAAGATCTCCCGGGCTACGGCATGGTGGATGGACATGGGGCCAAGCGGGTGTCGGGAAACGGCGGCTGCCGTCGGGGGCCTGCCGCGCGCTCGAACGCGGGGGCAGGCGGGAAATCCGGTCTTTCACCGAGCGGCTCGACGGCCTCATGCCTCGCGGCGCGGTAGAATCCGGGCGCGTCGCGAACCGTGGGCGACGCTAGCCCGGCTACGGCTAACAAAGCCCTAAACCCGCCCGGCGGGACCCGGCGCCCGCCGCTCTGGTCTCGATCTAAGAAAAGCTGTGGCTTTTGGCCGCCGCCGCGCCTAAATAGTAGGGAGCCGGTTCCGGCGGCCTCGGCCGCGGGGAGGGCTCGTTTGACCCCCACCGACGGTCCTTGAAACCGTCAAGGCGAGGAGATGTCATAATGGCGGCAGTCCAAGAGACGGTCGACCGCGTCCGTTCGATCGACGTCGAAGCCTACAAGTACGGCTTTGTCACCGATATCGAATCGGAAAAGGCGCCCAAAGGCCTCAACGAAGACGTCATCAGGTTCATTTCGGCCAAGAAGGGCGAGCCCGACTGGCTGCTGGCCTGGCGGCTCGAGGCGTTCCGCCGCTGGCTCACCATGGAAACGCCGGCCTGGGCGCGGGTGGAATATCCCCCGATCGATTTCCAGGACCTCTATTACTTCTCCGCGCCCAAATCGACGCCGGCGCCGAAGTCGCTCGACGAGATCGACCCGGAGCTGTTGAAGACCTACGCCAAGCTCGGCATCCCGCTCGTCGAACAGGAGATGCTGGCCGGCGTGGAGAAACAGAGGGTCGCCGTCGACGCGGTGTTCGACTCGGTCTCGGTCGCCACCACCTTCAAGGCCGAGCTCGCCAAGGCCGGCGTCATCTTCTCGTCGTTCTCGGAAGCCGTGAGGCACCATCCCGAGCTGGTGCAGAAATATCTCGGCTCGGTGGTGCCGCCGACCGACAATTTCTACGCGACGCTGAACTCCGCCGTGTTCTCGGATGGCTCGTTCGTCTACGTGCCGCCGGGCGTACGCTGCCCGATGGAGCTCTCGACAAACTTTCGTATCAACGAGAAGAACACCGGCCAGTTCGAGCGCACGCTCATCATCGCCGACAAGGGCGCCTATGTGAGCTACCTCGAAGGCTGCACGGCGCCCAAGCGCGACGAGAACCAGCTGCACGCGGCGGTGGTCGAACTCGTCGCCATGGAGGACGCGGAAATCAAGTATTCGACGGTGCAGAACTGGTATCCCGGCGATTCCGAGGGCCGGGGAGGCATCTACAATTTCGTAACCAAGCGCGGCGACTGCCGCGGCGCGCGCGCGAAGATCTCCTGGACGCAAGTCGAGACCGGATCGGCGATCACCTGGAAATATCCGAGCTGCATTCTGCGCGGCGAGGGGTCGCGCGGAGAGTTCTATTCGATCGCGATCTCCAACGGCCGCCAGCAGGTCGACAGCGGCACCAAGATGATCCACCTGGGGCGCAACACCACGAGCCGCATCATCTCCAAGGGCATCTCGGCCGGACGATCGCAGAACACCTATCGCGGCCAGGTTTCGGCGCACGCCAAGGCGACCGGAGCGCGCAATTTCACCAATTGCGATTCGCTGCTGATCGGCGACCAATGCGGCGCGCACACCGTGCCCTATATCGAAGCGAAGAACTCGTCCGCGGTGTTCGAGCACGAAGCGACCACGTCGAAGATTTCCGATGACCAGCTGTTCTACTGCCTGCAACGCGGCCTGAACGGCGAAGAGGCGACGGCGCTCATCGTCAACGGCTTCGTGCGCGACGTGCTGCAGCAGCTGCCGATGGAATTTGCCGTCGAAGCGCAGAAGCTCATCGCGATTTCGCTCGAGGGCAGCGTCGGCTGACGCGCCCCCACGGCGACCGGGGAACAGGAAATGTTCGTTTCGGCGATCAGGTTGAAGAACTGGCGCAATTTCCCCGATGCCGAGGCGCGTCTGGGGCCGGTAACCTACGTGATCGGACCCAACGCTTCGGGCAAGTCGAATTTTCTCGAAGCTTTCCGGTTTCTTCGCGACGTCGCCAAGCCCGAAGGTGGGGGATTGCAGCAGGCGATAAAGCTGCGCGATGGCCTGTCGAAACTCAGATGCCTACACACGCGGCAGGATCCAGAAGTACGAATCACGGTCTGCTGGACGGATGGCCCTCGAGACGACGCCAACGGCTGGACCTATGCTCTGGGGATCAAGACCGAGGAGGCCCGCGCCAAACGTCCGATCGTTTCCCTCGAGCGCGTGACGCGCCTCGCGGACGGCAAACACACGGTGCTGCTCGATCGGCCCAACGAGGACGACCAGAAGGATGCGGAACTGCTGACTCAGACATGGCTCGAGCAAAAGGTCGCCAACAAGGGGTTCCGTGTTCTGGCGGACGAGCTGGCGGGCGTGACCTATCTGCATCTGGTGCCGCAGTTGCTCAAGTTCGGCGAGGACATCGGCGGGAGGAAGCTGGAGAATGATCCCTTCGGACAGGCGTTCCTCGAGAGAATAGCTAGGACGAGGGAGAACGTGCGGCAGAACCGGCTCGATCGGATCAGGAACGCCCTTCGCGCTGCCGCGCCTCAGTTCGAGGACATCGAGTTCGAGCGCGACGTGGTCGACGGCCGCCCGCATCTCAGAGCCAGAAATCGTCATCGTCCCCTGGCGGGCTGGCAGCGGGAGGATCAGCTTTCGGACGGCACGTTGCGCATGATCGCGATCTTTTGGCTGTTGATGGAAAACAACGGCCTCTTGTTGCTCGAGGAGCCAGAACTGTCGCTCGACGAGGACGTCGTGCGGGCGTTGCCGGCGTTGATCGATAGGATGGCGGGAGGGAGCAATGCGCAGATCGTCATCACCACCCACAGCTATGCGCTCCTCGACAACGCGGGAATCGACGGACGTTGGGTTTTGCGCGTTGAGCCCCTGGCCGAGGGATCGGCGATTGTTCCCCCGAAGGAGGAAGACTTGCGCCTAATGAAGGAAGACGGCTTGCCTCCGGCGCAAGTGCTGCTGCCGAAGGCGCATCCCGCTGACGCGGCCGAGATGGCGCTCTAGTCATGGTGCTCGTCGGCGTCGAAGACTCCCTGAGCGAAGCGGTGGCGCGGAAGCTGGTCGCGCAGGCAGGGTTCGACCTGAAGCAATGCGCTTTCACGGGCAAGAGGGGTGCAGGCTACTTGAAATCGAATCTCCCGAGCTACTTGTCGGCTGGAAATTGGCGGCCGGTATTGCTGCTGACGGACCTGGACAACGCCGCTTGCGCTCCGGCGCTCGTTGTCGACTGGATGCGGGGAAAGGTCAAGAGCGCGAACTTCATGCTTCGTGTGGCGGTGCGGGAGATCGAGGCGTGGCTGCTCGCGGATCGAACCGGCATCCACCGTTTCCTAGATATACCGCTGCGGAGGATTGCCGGCGCGCCAGAAGAAATCGCCAACCCCAAGAGGGAACTGCTGTTGCTCGCCAAGGGCGCCTCGGCGGAACGTCGTCGGGGTCTGCTGCGAACCGAAGGCGCGGAGGTCTTGCGCGGTCTCGAATACAACAACATCCTCGGCGCCTTTGTTGCAAGTGATTGGTCGTCCGAGAGAGCGGCGGCCAACTGCGCCAGTTTGCAAAAGGCGATCGAAGCCCTAACCGCCGCGGAGCGAAACGCTTCGCAGGCGTCGACACATTAAAGGCGGGAGTCAAGATGCTCGAAGTGAACAATCTCAGCGTATCCGTCGACGGCAAGCCGATCCTCGACGAGCTCAGCCTCATCGTGAACGACGGCGAAGTCGCCGCGATCATGGGGCCGAACGGGTCGGGAAAGTCGACGCTCGCCTATGTGATCGCCGGTAGGCCGGACTACGAAGTGACCGGCGGCGACATCCTCATCGACGGCGAGAGCCTGTTCGCGCTGGCGCCCCACGAACGCGCCGCCAAGGGCGTGTTCCTCGCCTTCCAGTATCCGGTCGAGATCCCCGGCGTCGCGACCATGACGTTCCTGAAGGCTTCGCTCAACGCCCAGCGCCGCGCCCGCGGCGAAACCGAGCTCACGACGCCGGATTTCATGCGTAAGGTGAGAACCGCGGCGCAGGCGCTTAAAATAGATACGGAAATGCTCAAGCGTCCCGTCAACGTCGGCTTCTCCGGCGGCGAGAAGAAGCGCCTCGAAATCCTGCAGATGTCACTGTTGCAGCCCAAGATCGGCGTGCTCGACGAGACCGATTCGGGGCTCGACATCGATGCGCTGAAGATTGTGGCCGACGGGGTCAATGCGCTTCGCGGCGCCGAGCGTTCGTTCCTCGTCATCACCCACTACCAGCGCCTGCTCGACCACATTCGCCCCGACGTCGTTCATGTGATGACCAAGGGCAAGATCGTCGCGACCGGCGGCCCCGAACTCGCGCTCGAGCTCGAGCGCAACGGCTACCGCGACTTCGTGGAGGCCGCGGCATGAGTCCTGCGACCGTCCATCCGAAATCCGCCGCCGAGACCATGCTCGAGCTGCAATTCGCCGCGCTCGCGACCAACGACGGCGACCGGGCCGCGGCCTTCGCCCGTTTCGCCGAGGCGGGCCTGCCGTCGCGGCGTAACGAGTCTTGGCACTACACCGATTTGCGCGCGGCGATGAAGACGGCCGAGCCGCTCGCGGCCAAGCCCGATGCGGCGCGCATCGAAGTGGCGCGCAGGGCGCTCGGCGAGCGGCTCGGCGACGTGCGCCTCGTGCTGCTCGATGGATGTTACGTCGCGGCGCTCTCCGACCCGACCCCCGTCGGCCTCCGGCTCGGCCCCCTCGCGCTCGGCGCGCCGGCGCCGCGCGCCGATCCGTTGGTCTGGCTCAACGACGCCTTCGCGCCGACCGGCCTCGAGATCGAGGTCGAAGGCGAGATTGCCGAACGGATCGAGATTGCGCATTTCGCCTCGGCGGGCGAGGCGACCGCGGTCTATTCGCGCTTGGGCGTCAGCTTCGCGGCGGGCTCGAAGGCGACCTTGGTCGAGACCTTCGCCGGGGCGGGGCAGGGGTTGCAGCGAAACGCCGTCCTGCTTCTGAGTGTCGGCGCCGGCGCGCGTTGCGACTATGTCGGCGCCGTCGACGACGCCCCTGGATTGCACGTCGAGAGCCAGATCGTGAGCCTCGGCGGGGACGCCGAATTCAAAGGCTTCGCGCTCGTCGCCGGCGGCGGCCTGGTAAGGCGGCAGGTCTTCGCCCGCCACGCCGAGCCCGGCGCGAGGATCGCTCTCTCCGGCGTGACGCTGCTCGACGGTTCGCGCCGCGCCGACACCACGATCGAGGTGATCCATGCCGCGCCGCACGGCACGAGCCGCGAGTTCTTCCGCACCATCGTCGACGACGAGGCGCAGGGCACGTTCCAGGGCAAGGTGATCGTCGCCCCCAAAGCGCAGAAGACCGACGGCGCGATGAAGTCGCAGGCGATTTTGCTGTCGCCGACGTCGACGATGAACAACAAGCCCGAGCTCGAGATTCTCGCCGACGACGTCGCCTGCGGGCACGGCGCGACGGTGGGGGCGCTCGATGCGGACGAACTGTTCTATCTCCAGAGCCGCGGCATCCCGCCGGAGGAAGCGCGCGCCATGCTGCTCGAGGCGTTCGCCGCCGAGGCGATCGAGCGCATTGCCGACGAGCGCCTCGCCGAGGCGATGCGGGAAAAGGCGCGCCTCTGGTTCCGGGGCCGGGGGGTCGAACGATGAGGCCGAGAGCCCCCTACGATCTCGACGCGATCCGCGCCGAGTTCCCGATTCTTTCCGAGCGGCCCTACGGCAAGCCGCTGGTCTATCTCGACAATGCGGCTTCGGCGCAGAAGCCGCGCGCCGTGCTGGACCGGCTGAACCATTTCTACACCCACGAATACGCCAATGTTCACCGCGGCCTGCACTATCTCGCCAACGCCGCGACCGACGCCTATGAAGTGGCGCGCGAGAGTGTCAGGCGCTTCCTCAACGCTTCTTCGGTCGACGAAATCGTGTTCACGCGCTCGGCGACGGAAGCGATCAACCTGGTGGCGTCCTCCTTCGGCCTCCACAACATCGGCGAGGGCGACGAAATCGTGCTCAGCGTGCTGGAGCACCACGCCAACATCGTGCCCTGGCATTTCCATCGCGAGCGCAACGGCGCGGCGCTGAAATGGGTCGACATCGGCGACGACGGATCGTTGTCGCTCGAAGCCTTCGAGGCGGCGCTGAGCGAGCGCACCAAAATTGTCGCCATCACGCAAATGTCGAACGTGACAGGCACCGCGCCGCCGATCGCCGAGATCGTGCGCATCGCCCACGCCCGCGGCATTCCCGTGCTCGTCGACGGCTCGCAGGGAGCGGTGCACGGCAAGGTCGACGTCCGCGCGCTCGAGGTCGATTACTACGTGATCACCGGCCACAAGCTCTATGGTCCGACCGGCATTGGTGCGCTTTACGCCAAGGCGGAGCGGCTGCAAGCGCTGCCGCCGTTCAACGGCGGCGGCGAGATGATCGCAGAGGTGACTCGCGAGCGCGTCACCTACAACGAGCCGCCGCACCGATTCGAGGCCGGCACGCCGCCGATCGCGCAGGCGGTGGGCCTGGGAGCGGCGCTCGACTTCATCGAAGGCGTCGGCCGGGAGAAAATCGCTCGGCACGAGGCCGCGCTTTCGGCCTACGCCCACGAGCGGCTCGCCAGAATCAACTCGCTGCGCATTTTCGGCACGGCGCCGGGCAAGGGACCGATCCTGTCGTTCACGCTCGAGGGCGCGCATCCCCACGACGTGGCGACGGTGATCGACCGCGCCGGGGTCGCGGTGCGCGCGGGCACGCATTGCGCCATGCCGCTGCTGCAGAGGTTCGGCGTGACCTCGACTTGCCGGGCCTCGTTCGCTCTCTACAATACGTTCGAGGAAGTAGACGTACTGGCAGATTCTCTCGTACGTGCGCAAAAACTGTTCGCCTGAGGACCCTTGCGATGACCCAGATGACCGCACCGGCGAAGACCCTGAAGGCGCCTTCTGCGATGACGCAGAAAGAGCTCGACGCCCTCACGCAGCGGATCGTGGAGGCGCTGAAGAGCGTCTACGATCCGGAAATCCCTGCAGACATTTACGAGCTCGGGCTCATCTACAACGTCGATATCGACGACCACCGTTTCGTAGCGATCGATATGACGTTGACGGCGCCGGGCTGCCCGGTGGCGGGCGAGATGCCGGGCTGGGTCGAGAACGCGGTGGGCGCCGTGCCCGGCGTCTCCGGCGTCAAGGTGACGATGGTGTTCGACCCGCCCTGGGACCAGAGCCGCATGTCGGAAGAGGCACGCGTCGCGCTCGACATGTGGTGATTGTGCAGCCCTCGATCGTAATTCGGGGGCAGCGTCGGGACGGTTCAGCGCGGTTTGACGGCCGTCACCAACCCCGCCATCCCCAACGTTGGGCGCAAGAAGCGCCAGTCGAGGCGGCGGTCGATCACGTCTGGTCATCCCGCGCTCTCTGAGCCGCTTTGCATAGTCCTTGGTCCGCATCAGGTCGAAGATCAAAAGGCGTCCGCCCGGCTCGAGAATTCGCAGCGCCTCGTCGATGGCGCGAATTCGGCCCTGGGAACTGGCGATGTTGTGGATGGCGAGGCTGCTGACCACGAGATCGAACGCCGCATCTGGGAATGGCAACGCTCTCATGTCTGCGGTCTGAAGTTCGCAGCGGCGCCCCACACCTTCCGTTTCGAGGTTCTCGAGGGCGGCCTCGAGACTGTTGCCGGCCCGCGAGGGATCAGCTTTGCCGCCAGCGCCAAGACCGCTCCTCGGCCGCAACCCATATCGAGAACGTGTTTGTCGCCGCGCAATGCCAGGCTTGCCAGCAGTTCCGACCAGAGCACAAACTTCCCTCGGCGCGTGAAGTAAAGATAGGCTTGAACTATCTGCAGCAACCCGAAGCCGAGCACCGCCGCGAGTAGGGCCACAACATAGAGGCCCATCCGAGCATAATAAACGGCGGCGCCGACGAGTACGGCCCCACCGGCGCCCTTCGCAATGAGCGCTACGATCGCAGGAGCGCCGCCGTCGATTCCACACTCTCCTGGCGCCTTTTGAAGTTCGCGCAGAGTATCGGTCATTGACGAATTTTCCGACACGGCTTCTGACGAAGCGCCCGAAACATTCTTGCCGCACTCCCATCTCCGCAGTCAACAATCCCCGTAATTCGGGCGCCGACCCCTGCCGCCGAGTCAACGGCCGCGGCTACAGCGCTTTCCGATTTGGCGTAACCACCGTCATTGCGAGGAGCGCAGCGACGAAGCGATCCAGGGGGCGTAGGGCGCTGCCCCATGGCCCCTGGATCGCTTCGCTTCGCTCGCGATGACGGTTCCAGCATTTCGGGAACCGCTTTCGGGTTGGACTTGCCGCAGTCCTACGAGCGCCGTCCCCTCATCCCGGACAGGGGGACACGATACCGAATGCACGAATTCGGCTGCATTGCGGGCGCCCGTCCGCGATAAATCCTGCAATCGATATCATGTCCCCGTAATCACGAATGCGCCTTCGTTGTTCGCCGACACGATGTCGAGGTCGCGAACGGCAACATGGGAATATCGCAACGGGGATCGCGTCCGCGGAATCCGACAGTGGCCAGGAGACCTATGAAAGTATGTCTATAGACAAAATAAATGCCGGAGCCGAAGCCGCAATCGCCGCCGTGGCCCGACAGGGGGGGGTGACAAAAACGACAAGCTAACGCTTTGAAATTTCAACAACCGTGGACAAAAATGACCATCCGTCCGCGATTTCTGGGGTTCCTGTCGAAACGCCCATCCTGATCGTCCGCTCTCGCCCATTTGCGCCGTCCCCGGACGGGCGCCAAGCATTGGGTTTCCACCCCTGGCCGCCCCTGGATCGGCGCGACGTCGGCTCGTGAGCGACGAAGCGCGCCCCGATGTCGAACATGGCGCCCGGTCCAACTCCCCCCTGACCAAAAGCCGGCGCCGCTCAGCCGAAATTCTTGCGGTAGCTCGCGATCGTCAGCTTCTCCAGCGCGGCGAAGTAGAGAACGTTCGGGTCGGGCGGCGGCTTGGCGCCGCGCGCGAGATCGTTCATGTGGGCGGCGATCGTCGCGGCGACGGCGTGAACGGCCTCGTGGCGGTCGACGCCTTCTGTCACGAGGCGAGCGAGCGTGTGGCGCACCGGGGTCTCGTCGCCAAGCGCCGCCTGATTTTCGACAATGCTGTGAAAGGTGGCGTGCAGACGAAGGTTGGGAACGCGGGCGCCCGCGCGACGGTGATAGGCTTCGATCAGGGCGATACGCTGCGATTCGTCCAAAGCGAGCCAGTGTTCGGGGGCTGGCGCCTCGAGCGGATTGTAGCGTTTCATCATGAAGTCCCCTGTCGGTCGCGTGCGGCGACCCAGCGGCAGATTACCTCCCCGCGCACGTTTCAGCCAGCGAGCTTGGCCGATTTGCGCCGTGCGGGCTCGCGCTCGACGCTGACCGACCCCTTGTTGTCGCAGCTCAGCCGCGCGCCGGCGACATTGGCGCTGAACCGCTTTCCCTCGCCCCACGCTGCGCGCAGGCCCGCCGCGAGCGCCTCGACCTTCTCCAGGCCGACGCGGCTCGCATCTCGCTCGCCGACGCGCGCGATCGCCGCCGTCAGCAGCCGCTGCACGATCTCGGTCGGCTCGGCGAGCAACAGGCTTGCCTCGCAAACGCCGGTCTCGACCAGGCCGAGACGAGCTTCGGCCGCGGCCGTCTGGCTGACCAGCGCGTCCTCGACCTGCGCGGCGCGGCGCGCCAGCCGCGCGAGCGCGGCCGCGTCGAGCCCTTGGTCCGCCAGAACCTTTCGCAGCCGGACGCGGGTGTAAGCCTCGTCGGCGTTGGAGGGGTCGCGCGCATAGGCGAGGCCGGCGGCGTCGCAGACCGCGACGAGCTCGGCCTTGGTCGCCTCGAGCAATGGACGCAACAGGGTGAGCCCGTCGCGCGCGCTCACCGCGGCCATGCCGGCGAGCCCCGAAATTCCCGAGCCGCGCGTAAGCCGCATCAGCACGGTCTCGGCCTGATCGTCGAGATGGTGGGCGACCACCAGACCCTCGGCGCCGATCTCCCGGGCATGCGCGACGAGCAGGCCATAGCGGGCTTCGCGCGCGCGTTCCTGCAGCCGGGTCTCTGGCTTTGGCCCCGTCCATCGCAGCGTGGCGTGGGGAACGCCGAGTTTTGCCGCAAGCGCGCCGACTCCCGCCGCTTCGGCGGCCGACTCGGGCCTGAGCCCGTGATCGACGGTCGCCGCATAGATGGCAGGCCCGACTACGCGTTTCGCCCACTGGGAAACGAGATAGAGCAGGGCGGTCGAGTCAGGGCCGCCGGAGACGGCGATGAGGACGGCGCGGCTCCGGGAAAACGGCGCGAACAGCCGATCGACGCGTTCGGGCGTCAGCAATGGTTCTTCTGCAACTCGCGCTCGGTCGCGCGCTTCACCGAGGCCGACGCCGTCGGATAGCGCTTACCGACTTCGGCGAGCGTGGCGCAGGCCTGCTCGGTGTTGCCGAGCAGGGCCAGCGACTGGCCGAGCCGCAACATGCCCTCGGGCGCCTTCGCCGACCTCGCGTAATCGGTCGACAGCTTCAAATATTGCTCCGCCGCCTCGCGCGGCCGCGAGCGCTGCAGATAGGTCTCGCCGAGATAGAACACCGCGTCGGGAACGAGGCGGTTGTTGGCGTTGCCGGTGAGGAACGCCTTGAATCCGGCTTCGGCGACATCGTACTGGCCGGCCTTGTAGGCGTCGATGGCGGCGTTGTACTGCTGGCGCGGCGCGTCGGTGAAATCGATCCCGGAGCGGGTGATGGTCGGCCCCGTCAGCGGCCCGGTCGGCGGCGCCATCGCGACCGGCGTGCTCAAGGGGGTCTCTGAATGCTTGCCGAGATCGAGCGGCGCGCCGGCGGGGCGCCGGTTCGGCTCGAGCTCGAGCCCGTTGGCGAGCGGCGCGCTCGGCGCGGTCGAGCCGAGCGGCTGCGGCGCACCGGGCGCTCCGGGCTCGAGAGCAGGATCGAACGCGTCGCCGCGGCGCGGCTGCGGCGCCTCCGGCGCCGGAACGACCGAGGCGACGGTCGGAGCCGCGCTCGGCTCGGCGGCGACCGGCGGCTTCGCGCCGGAAAGGCGGAATTCGACGTCTTCGCGGAAGCGTTTCAGTTCCGCTTCGAGACGCTGGTTCTGGTTTTGCAGCTCCTCGACGGCGCCGGTGAGTTGGCGCAGCTCGTCCTCGAGACGACTGATACGGACGGCGAAATTGGCCGCGTCGCCATTGTCCGTCGGTCCGGCGTCGGGAACGGCGGCGGGCGGCGCCAACTCCTGCGCGGACGCTAAAGGAGCGCTCGAAATCAGGAAAAGCCCGAGGGCGCCGGCGAAAACGCCCGCTGAGGTTTTGAGAAAAGCGGATTTGGTCACGGTCGAGCACCCCCTCGCGTGCGCCGCGCTTGGGCGACGCGCATTGCTGGCGAGGTCATATAGGGGATCGAGCCCGCCAACAATTCGACGCTGATGGGACGAAGTTCGGGCTTTCAGCTCTGGGCGCCGGTCTGCAGCACGGTGACGGCGCGGCGGTTCTGCGACCAGCACGAAATGTCGTTGCACGTCGCCACCGGACGCTCCTTGCCATAGGAAATCGTGCGCATGCGGCTGGCGGCGATGCCCTTGGCGATCAGGTAGTCCTTGACCACGGCGGCGCGGCGTGCGCCGAGCGCGAAATTGTATTCGCGCGTGCCGCGCTCGTCGGCGTGGCCTTCGATGGTGAAGGCGTAACGCTGGTACTCGTTCAGCCATTGCGCCTGCCGGTCGAGCGTCGTCTGCGCGGCGCCGTTGAGTTCGGTGGAATCGGTGTCGAAAAAGACCCGGTCGCCGATCGTGCCCGCAAATTCCTGCACGCTGCCGGGAGCGGCCGCGCCGGGCGTCGCGCCGTTGAGCGCGTCCTGGTCGGCGGGCCCGCGCGCGCAGGCGCCGAGCGCGAGCGCCAGAGAAACCGCGGCGGCCAGAGTGAATCCGCGAGCGGCCGAGATACGCGTCATCACCATCGAACTCCTGAGATAGAACGCCCCGCGTCGAAGGGCTTAGAACCGGCGAGGTTAACGGAAGGTTCCGTCAACCTCGAGCAACCCTTGCCGCCCGTTTACCCGACGGCCGCGGTCGCGCGTCAGGGTTAACAGAGCGTTGATGGCCGCAATGCGGCGCGCCCACGGCAATTCGGCGTGAGCGGCCGACTGTGGCGCCGGGGCATCAGGGGGCCGCGATCGCTTTGCGATGCGGGACATGGGCCGCGCGGACCGCCGTCGTCGTGGCGATAGCCTGGAGGGCCGCCGTGCCGCGCGAATGTCGAATTTCGGTGCGGGTTGAAAGCGGGGGGTCGATTCATGTAGAATGCACATGAACCGCACTACATCGTGCCACTCGAAAGGGGGCCCCGTTCATGCCCGCGCCTTTCACAGTTCGTCTCGATGAGTCGACGCTGAATGCGCTCGACGGCCTTGCCAGGAAAACCGAGCGTTCGCGTAACTGGCTCGTCGTCCGCGCCGTTGAGGATTTTGTCGCCCTCAACGCCTGGCAAATCGACAAGATCGAAGCCGGACTTGCCGCCGCCGATCGCGGCGACTTCGCTAGCGATGACGAACTCGCACGCGTCAGGATGAGGTTTGCGTCCAAATCATGAGGGCGCGCTGGACCACTCCGGCGCTGCGGGACCTCGAAGCCATCGGCAATCATATCGAGCAGCACAACTCCCCCGCGATTGCCGCCCGCATCGTTACCGCCATTCTCGAGCACGCCGACAATTTGGCGGCCTTCCCGCATATCGGACGCGCCGGACGCGTTCAGGGCACGCGCGAGCTCATTGTCGTCGATACGCCTTTCATCGTACCCTATCGCGTGCGCGACGCCGAAGTTGAAATTCTCGCAGTCTTCCACGGCGCGCGGCAGTGGCCGGAAAAATTCGACTGATCGGCGCCTATGGCGACGCCGAGAAATTACAGAATCGCTCGAGATGTCCGACAACCGTCATTGCGAGGGGCGAAGCGACGAAGCCATCCAGGGGCCGCAGCCCGGCCGCCCTGGATTGCTTCGCTTCGCTCGCAATGACGGCAACGACAGTTGGCGCACTTATTTTGCTGCGTTGCCTATGTAGCGAGGTGTCGAGCCGCGCTTTCACGCGGGGAGGCGCGCCCCTGCCTCACTCGAGCTCCGTCGCCGCTCGCGCATAGGCGCGGCGCGTGTGCGGGTTGCGGACAGCGGCGGTGAAGAATTCGAGGAAGCGATAGGCGGCTTTCTCCCCGCGGGACGCGATGATGGCAGGAATGCGACCGGCGATGAGGGGCGCGAGTTGGTTCATGCCGTAAGCGCTTTGGCCGGATCGAACGGCACGTTTGCATGATGTAGTTCGCGAGCAAGGTCGGTCTTCCATCGGCCACTCGAATCAAGACCAATGTAAGCAATTCCGTCGAAGTCCGACGGCTTCTCGACATCACCTTTCAAGAGGGCCGCGACTTTCGCAGGTCCAAGCTTCCCTATGAAAAAGCCAAGTTCAAATACGACATTTTGGCGGGCTCTACGTCGCCGATCGCCACCACCGCTGAGGCCACCTTCATCATCCGGCGTCATCAGAACCACAGCAAAGCCAGCCCCCTCCAACTCTTCCGTAAATTTTGTGAGTAGGTGTCGGCCGCCATTTGGCCTAAGATGGAGAATGATCGGCTCAAGGCCAATTGCGCGCAGGAACAGCGCGACCTCGTTCTTCGCCGCATCGTCTCGGCCATGCACAATAAACACTTTATTGGAGACCGGTATAATGAGCTTTGGCACGGCATTTCCATGATTCATGACATAGGTCTTATAGTCTCTAACAAACGGGATTATGAGCTGCCTTGTTATAGAATGTATACCCGCAACGATTTCGCTACCGGAGTAAAAGTATTTGAATCCAATGTTTGTCGCGTAATTGGGGCTTTCGGCGAGTTTGTCGATTAGAATAAGAGTCAGCCCCGTACGTTTCTCGTAGTCATCCGGCCAAACAAAATGATGGCTTCCAGCCATTCCGCCACCTGTAGCCTCGCTCGCCGCCATGAACGCTTCGAAGTCGATGCCATCGGTCAAAGACCGATTGAACGACGCCAAGTCGGGATGGTGGAGCAGGCGGGCCAGCGTCTTTAGCGGGCGGTCGAAAGTTTGCAGCTGAGATGCTTGAAGGTCGAGAACCGCATTATTAATTTGATCAAAGAGGTCCAGGTCTTTCATCAATGATTTTCGCCTCCGCCCAGACGGGCCGCCGCAGCACGGTCGATTATACCCTGACGATATTTTACCTTCATCTGGTCGGCGAGAGGGCCAATGACCGGGTTTGAGGTGTAGGCCCCAAGGCGTCTGTCCGCTGTCGCTTCGATTTGTTGGATCGCCGCATCAATACTCGCCGGGTCGTGCGGATTGATTTTTACGGTTCCTAGTTCGGTACCGAGATTAGCGAGCGCTTTCCGTGCGTCGTCGAACTGACGCGTGAGCCGGTCTAGACCTGTGACCTTGATCATGCGCGAACCACCTTCTCTACATATGGTAAAGATATTATCACATACATTACACGCGTCGCAACAGGCGGTCGATTCATGTCAAATACATATGAACCGGACCGCATCTTACAACGCGAAAGGGCACCCCTAATGCTCGTGCCTTTCACAGGCGACGCGGCGAATTTACGGAATCGCTCAAGATATCCGACAACCATCATTGCGAGGAGCGAAGCGACGAAGCAATCCAGGGGCCGCGGCCCGGCCGCCCTGGATTGCTTCGCTTCGCTCGCAATGATGGCAACGACAGTTGGCGCACTTATTTTGCCGCGTCGCCACAGTTCGTCTCGACCACTCGGCGCTGAGCGCGCTCGACGGGCTTGCCAAGAAGACCGACCGCTCGCGTAACGGGCTCGTCGCCCGCGTCGTCGAGGATTTTGTCGCGGTCGGGGCCTGGCAAATCGGCGAGATCGAAGCCGGCGGCGGCAGCGCGTAGTGTTGCAGATATTCGCGCGGACGAATTCGGGAATGCAACAGGAGGCGCGTTCGCCGGCGGCGGCGATGAGAGCAGGCAGATGAGTGGAGATGGCGGGCGCGAGCGTGGTCACAGCCATGTGTCACTCCGTGCGCGTCACACGACCCGATCTCGTGGCGTCTTCGAGGGCGATGAACCGGCGTTGCAACTCGGCGAAAAAACGCGGCGGGAGAAATCCGTACGCAACAGAACTATCGTCGCGGTCGCCAGCGCGCCTCAAGTCAGGGCCAGGCCAGAGAAAGCGATTGCTCTCGGACAGCACGATCCACGAACGTTCCGAGTCGAGCCCCAACGGTCGTTTAATGGCCGATGGGATCTCAAGCGCGACGACGTCTCTATCCGGCGGGCTGTGCGTGACAGGCAACACAACGACTTGCGTGTCGTCTTCAACCAGCGCTGACGCAAGCACGATGGCGCAAGGTCGATCTTTGACGCCTTCCTCTTGTCCACGAAGATGTTCGGCGAGCCAAAGATAAGAATATCGAATAACGAGGCCGGGCTCCGGCTTGGGTAAACTCACGGGTTCCAATCTTTGATGAGGTCATCGAGGTGATTGTGACGCGGGTCCATTTTCGTCTCACGAATGGCCTCGATGGATTCCTCGGGAAGCTCGCCAACGCCGAACACCTGTCGATCGCGGCGCTTGAGGCGAACATACTCCTCGGCGGAAATCATCACCGTGCGGTCGCGCCCATTGCGGGTGACAATCACGGGTTGGCTCAAGGCGACGTCCTGATAGCGGCCAACCTCTTTGCCGAATTCGGTCGAGGACACGCGGATCATATGGTTCAAACTCATTTTCCGGATTGTGCGGATTATAGCTGAAACCTGGGATGGTTTCCAGCAGGTAGTGGCATGGACGAATTGGACTGATCGGCAACTTCGTAGGGCGGTTTCGAGCCGCATTTTGGCTCCGGAAAGCCGTCTCCCCAGCAAACGCCCTCAGTCGAGCTCCCGCCCAGGCGCGAAGGCGCCGGACTTCGGCCGCTGCGCGTCGTTGCGCGCCGCGGAAAAATCGTGGCCGCCGTGGCGCCTCGAGCCGCGAACATGCTCGCGAAGCCAGACGACATAGTCGAGCGCGGCCTGCTTGTAGGGCGCGACGAACGCCTGCGCGAGCTCGTGCAGCCACTGGAACTTGGCGTGCAGCCAGACGAACCAGGGAAGCGTCATAAGCTTTTCCTGGGTAAGATCGTAGATGACCGCGACCAGGCTGACGCCGAACACCTTCAGGAACCCATAGAGGGTCGCGCCGGTCACCACATGGCCGAGCGCCACCAGCGCCACCGCCACGGTGCAGCCCCCTTCCATGACCACGAACGGCACGCCGAACAGCAGCACGGCGACGATCGCGGGCAGGCGGTTGACGACGTCCCTCGCCGCCCTGCGCATGCGCTGCCAGGGAATGCGCCGCCCGATCCAGCCAAACGCGGCGACGAGCACGTCCCACACCCAGGTCTCGAACAGGAACGCCAACGCGAGAACGAGCATCAACGGCCTGGGCAGTCTTCGATATTCGCTCACCCCTCGTGCCTCTCGTCTCGGCGCCCGACTCCCCGGTAAATCGCGCGCCGCCCCTTGGAAATCAAGACCCTTTCCGTTTTAGGAAGGCCTAATGCGCGCGCCGCCGTGGACAATTTCGCCGCGGTCCTCCCGTTTGCCGCCGCGGTTTGCTATGCGTCGCGCCATGAAGCCGGACATCGACAAGACGGGCGAGGGAACGGGCGCGAAGCTGACGCCGATGATGGCGCAGTATTTCGAGATCAAGGCCGCCAATCCCGATTGCCTGCTGTTCTACCGCATGGGCGACTTCTACGAGTTGTTCTTCGACGATGCGGAAATCGCCAGCCGCGCGCTCGGAATCGTGCTCACCAAACGCGGCAAGCACGAGGGCGAGGACATCCGCATGTGCGGCGTGCCGATCGAGCGCGCCGACGATTATCTGCAGCGGCTCATCGCGGCGGGCCACCGCGTCGCCGTCTGCGAGCAGCTCGAGGACCCGGCGGAGGCGAAAAAGCGCGGCGCCAAGTCGGTGGTCAAGCGCGACGTGACCCGACTCGTCACCCCAGGCACCCTCACCGAGGATCGGCTGCTGGAGCCCGGCCGGCCGAATTTGCTCGTCGCCGTCGAACGCGTGAAGACCGGCGAGGGTGGGAAGGCCTACGGCTTGGCCTCGCTCGATATTTCCACCGGCGCTTTGGAACTTTCGGAGACCGATGAGGCGGGCCTCGCCGTCGAGCTCGCGCGGCTCGAACCCGCCGAGATCGTCGCGCCCGAAGTCTTGCTCGCCGAGCCCACGTTCGCCCGGCTCGTCAGAGAAGCGCGCATCGCCGCCGCGCCGTTCGGCCGCGACGGCGCCGACCCGGCCGAAGCCGCCCGCCGCGTCGCCGCCTTCTACGGGGTCGAGACCCTCGACGGCTATGGTCAGTTCTCTCGCGCGGAGACTCTGGCGGCGGCGCTCGCGCTCGCCTATGTCGAGCGCACCCAGATCGACGCGACGCCGCGCCTCGCGCCGCCCGTCCGCCGCGTCCGCGGCTCGACCCTGGAAATCGACGCGGCCACGCGCGCAAATCTCGAGTTCACGCGTACGCTCGGCGGCGAGCGCGTCGGCTCGCTCCTCGCCACGATCGACGGCGCCAAGACCCCCGGCGGCGCCCGGCTCATCGCCGAACGGCTCGCGAGTCCGCTCACCGACGTCGACGAGATCCGCCGCCGGCTAGACGCCATCGAATTCTTCGTCGAGACGCCGGCGCTGCGCGACGCGCTGCGTTCGGTCCTCGCCTGCGCACCCGATCTGCTGCGCGCGTTGGCGAGGCTCGGGCTCGATCGCGGGGGCCCACGCGATCTCGCGGCGCTCCGCGACGCGCTGGCGGCGAGCGGTGAGGCGGCGGCGTTGCTCGCCGACGCGCCGGAAGCGCCGGCGGCGATCGTCGACGCCTACGCCCGGCTCGCCCGCCCCGATGACGAGCTCAGGCGCGAACTCGAGGCGACGCTCGCCGACGAACTGCCGCTCAACAAGCGCGACGGCGGCTTCGTCAGGGCGGGCGCGCATCCCGCGCTCGACGAAGCGCGGCGCTTGCGCGACGAGAGCCGGCGCGTGATCGCCGACATGCAGGCGCGCTATGCCGATGAGACCGGCGTGCGCCAGCTCAAGATCAAGCACAACAACTTCCTGGGCTACTATCTGGAGACGCCGCAGGCGGCGGGCGAGCTTCTGCTCAAACCTCCGCATGCGCAAACCTTCATCCACCGCCAGACCATGGCGGGCGCAATGCGCTTTGCCACCGAGGCGCTCATCGACCTCGAGGCGCGCATCGCCTCGGCGGCGGACCGTGCGCTCGGGCTGGAGCTCGAGCTCTTCGCCGAGCTCTGTCGCCGCGTTGTCGAGCGCGCGGATTTCTTGCGCGCCGTCGCGGCGGCCTTGGCCGAGCTCGATGTCGCCGCCGCGCTCGCCG
>JBKQKS010000037.1:0-6956 GCA_052147395.1 Roseiarcus sp. | reverse complement strand
CGTCGCGACGAAGAACCTCCCGAACTATCTGGGATGGCGAAGAGCCCTGGAAGCCATGGGATCAAACGCCAATCCACGACAGTGGATCCTCGGAACGCTCGGTTTGGGGCCTTATCAACAGACTTCGCAATAACAGCGATTTAATTTGTCGGCCGCGACCGTTCGCGATTGGGAACAAGGTCGCCGGCAACCCGACGCCCCGGCTCGCGCGCTTCTCTCGGCGATCGATTACGCGCCCGAAACGGTCGAGCGCGCGCTCAATCGCCATTCGCCTTCGTGAACGCCGCGCGGCGGTGCAAATTTGGCATTTCGGCTTACGGGGCGGGCTGACACTGGCGCAACAGCGCCGCGGGAGCAATGGGCGATCGGGGTAGCTGGTTGGGGTCGAACGGCGGCCCCGCCGGGCTCGACGCGCCCGGCTACACGAATCCGCTTCGTTGTTCGCCGACATGATTTCGAGGTCGCGAGCGCCAACTAGGGAATATCGCAATGGGGATCACGTCCGCGGAATCCGACGGCGGCCAGCAGATACTTGACAGAATGTCTATAGACGAAATATATATAGGAGCCGAAGCCACATTCGCCGACGTGGCCTGACAGGGGGGGTGACAAAAACGACCAGCTAACGCTTTGATATTTCAAAAACCGTGGACAAAAATGACCGCCCGCCGGCGATCGAGGGGCGCGTGTCGAAACCCCTATCCTGATCGTCTCCTCTCCGCCCTATCGTGACGTTCCCCCACGGGCGCCGAGCGTTGGGTTTCGACCCCTAGCGGATCGCCGACGCCTTTGCGGCGGCGCAGGCGAGGTCGACGACGGTCTCGGCGCGGACGCCGCCGTTGCGCGAGGCGAGCACGACGAACTCTCGCCGGCCGCCGATCCAAGGCTTCGTCACCGCTATCGACGTTCGCGCCCGCTCGCGAGCCGTCGCCGCCGGCCCCTCGCCGACGAGACGAAACGGGTCGACGCCGTCGAGGCTCGACCTGCCCGTTCGCAAGATCCACAATTCGCCGCCGAATTCCGGCGGCGCGGCGCGCTTCCATTCGCCGACGCGCGCCGCAGCGATGAACGGCGCGAGCGCCTTGCCGACTTCCGGGTCGAGGCAGCCGATGTGGATGTGCAATTGGTCCTGGCTGCGCAACGGCTCGGAATTGACCGCAACCGCCGCATCCCGCTCGCGCCCGTCACCGGCGCTGAGCGCAGCGACGAAGCTGCGCGCGCGCCAGGCTTGCGCGAAGTAATTGGGCGCGTCAGGGTCGACGACCCACGGGTCCTCGACGCCGACCACCCTGCGGGTCGGGACCAGAACCGTGTCGGGGGCGCCGACCGGCGGCCGTAACACGACGAAGCCGCGATCCGCGCCGTCGCGCACATCGACATCGAGGCAGGGAAAGGCGGCGCCGGTCAGCGCATGAGTCGCCAGGCAGGCGCGCACCACGCCCCACAACGCGCCGCGATCGCTTGCCGCGGCAAGCGTCGTCACCCCCAGCGCTACCGCCAGCAGACCCGCCGCCGCAATCCCGTAAACGATACGCCGCATCGAATCTTCGGCTCTCCATACCTCGCCCGTCCCGGCGATAGGGGATGAGGGCGCCGTCGGCTAGCCGGGAACGTGGCCACGGCGTGGCTTCCCGGGGGCGGCGCTGAATACGCTCAATCTCGCAATGTCAACGCGGCAGCAGCGTCCAGATGTCGAAGTCGAGCACGACGCTCGCGTCGTAGGCCTCACCCTCGCGATAGGGGAATTTTACGCACGGCTGGTTTTTGGTTGCGACGAGCCTCACTCTCAGCGCCCCGACGTCGTCGCGGCCCGGGAGCGCCGCGCTGTCGAGGATCTCGCTCCAGGCGTACACCGTGTCGCCGGCGAACAGCGGCGCGACGTGGCGGCCGGCGTTGATCGCGGCGACGTGGAACGCATTGCCGAGGCCATTGAAGCTCAGCGCGCGGGCGAGCGAAATGACGTGGCCGCCGTAGATGAGCCGCCGGCCGAAGCGGCCCTGGCCCTCGCTGTGCTGATTGAAATGCACCTTGGCGGTGTTCTGGTAGAGGCGCGTCGCGATCATGTGCTCGGCCTCTTCGACCGTCATGCCGTCGGCATGGTCGATTTTTTCGCCCTTCTCGTAGTCGCCCCAGCGGTAGGGCGAGCCGGCGAGGACGAAATCGTAAGACCCGACGTCGATCTTTGGACAAGCGGCGCCGAGCGCCTCCGGGCCGACAGCCGAAGGCAGTTTGGGAACGACCGCCTCGGGCGCCGGCGCGGAAAAATCGCGCTTCCTCACCATCACCCAGCGCACGTACTCGATGGCCGTCTCGCCGCGCTGATTGACCCCCCGGGTCCGCACATAGACGACGCCGCTCTGCTTGTTGGAATTCTCCTTGAGGCCGATCACCTCGGAACTCGCCGTCAGCGTGTCGCCGGGATAGACGGCGGTCAGGAAGCGGCCGTCGGCGTAGCCGAGATTGGCCACCGCGTTGAGCGAGATGTCGGGCACGCTCTTGCCGAACACGACGTGGAACGCCAGCAGGTCGTCGATCGGCGCCCGGGGGTAGCCGATCGCGGTGGCGAAGGTCTCGGCGCTCTGCACGGCGAATCGGGCGCCGAACAGCGCCGAATAGAGCGAGGCGTCGCCGGCGTCGAGCGTGCGCGGCGTCGCGTGGACGAGCTTTTGCCCGACGCGGAAATCTTCGAAGAAGTTGCCAGAGGCGGTTTTGGAGGGTTTGGACATGGGTCAGAACACGTAGGGGTAGATATAGAGGCCGATGAGGCGTTCGATGAGCAGGATGAGCAGGAACAGCACCACCGGGGAAATGTCGATCCCGCCGGTGCTCGGCAGGAAGCGGCGAATCGGCGCCAGCAGCGGCTCTGTGAGGCCCATCAGCGTGCTCCAGATCGATCGCACCACATCATTGCGGATGTTGACCACATTGAAGGCGATGAGCCACGACATCACCGCCGCAGCGATGATCACCCACTTATAGAGGTCTAGCACGAGAAAGACGATATCCAGAACCGCGCGCATGAACGCTCCTTTAGTGTGAGGGCTCGGCGACCTCAGCTTGCGTGTTCTTACGTCGTTGACAGGCGCGAGGCCGGAACGTAAAGAGCCGGGCGCCGGGGCTGTAGCTCAGATGGGAGAGCGCTGCAATCGCACTGCAGAGGTCAGGGGTTCGAATCCCCTCAGCTCCACCAGGAAGCCCAGAGTAGCAACCCTGTTTTCCCCCGACGGAAGTTTTTCTCGACATATCTGTAGTTTGGCCAGCTCGTTCGGCGTCTGCGTGCGCCGCGGGGCGGCGAATTGCGCGCTTTGGCGCCTGTTTCGGCGGTGAGTCTCTGCCCGCCAAATTCCGTTTCCGGGCGCGAGGGTTGGAGTGAGGAGAACCAAGGGCTCGGGTTGCGTCGATGCGCGCCAATGCCAACCGGTTTGTGACTTGGGGCGCCGTCAGTTGCGAGCAGGAGCCTGAAGTCCGAGGACGGCCCATTGCTCCGGCCAAGCGGGCGGCAGCTCCATCAGCCGTTTCAGCCCGAAGCCGCGCTGCAGTTTCCCTGCTATCGCCGCCTCGACGAGGGCCGGATCCAGAAACGCGAGCGACAGCGTCTGACGGATCGACCGTTCGGTGCGGCGCTCTTCAGCCGCGATCGTGGCGACCGAGACAGTGGCGTCGGCGGCGAGACGATCGGTCCAACAACGCGCTTTGCCGTAGGCGGCGAAGAACCCGCGCCGAGCCTCCATGCGCATTGGGCGAAGGTTGGATGCCCGTTGAACCTCGCCTTGCAAAATCTCCCGCCGCCTCCGGGTCCGCGTCGGCGACCAGGGAACGCTGATGACGCGGGTCGATCCGTCCTCCGCCAGCGCATCGCTCCAACGTATATTCAGCCCAGCCGGACCGATCGTGATCTGATCGAGCTTTTCGCGGAGGGTCTCTTCGGGAACGTCGCGGTCGCCCATCGAGTTCCGGACCGTTTCCAGAACCTTGGCTTCGATCTGGGGCGCGGAAACGCGGGCCACCGAGCCGGCGTCTCGCTTTCGCCCCTGTAGGATCGCTTGTGAAATGTAGTACCGCGAGCGCCTGGATCCCCTGGCGGCCTCGCTCGGGCTCATGCGGTTGCCCCGATCGTCGTAGAGTTTTCCAACGAGCAAGGCTCCCGAGGAGCGTGGCGGATTTAGCCTGGGCTGTGCATGGGCCGCGAGCAGTGTCTGCACTCGATCCCAAGTCTCTCGATCGACGATTGCTGCCTGCTGGCCCTCGTAGACATGACCCTTATGGCCGAGCCGGCCGACGTAGATCGGGTTCGACAGGATATTGCGGAGATGCCCGCTGCTGATGAGGCCGCCCCCGGTCTTTCTGCCCGCGCTGTCGATGCGGATGGGCAAGCGAACGTTTTCGTTATCGAGCTCGGCCTTGAGCCGAACCAACGACCCGACCTCTATGTAGCGGCGAAAGATCGCGCGCACGAACTCCGCGTGGTCCTCCACGACATGCAGCGCCCGGTTCTCGACCCGGAACCCGAGCGAGACGACGCCGCCCATCCAAATGCCCTTCTTTTTCGACGCGGCGATCTTGTCGCGGATGCGTTCTCCCGTAACCTCGCGCTCGAACTGGGCAAAGGAGAGCAGCACGTTGAGGGTCAACCTGCCCATGCTAGTCGTGGTGTTGAACGCCTGCGTCACCGAGACGAACGACACGTCGTGCTCGTCGAACAGTTCGACCAGCTTGGCGAAGTCGGCGAGCGAGCGGGTGAGGCGATCGACCTTGTAGACGACGACGATGTCGATCCGTCCCAGCCGGACGGCTCCGATGAGTTTCTGTAACGCCGGCCGCTCCATCGAGCCGCCGGAGAACCCGCCATCGTCGAAACGATCGTGGATCAGCGTCCAGCCTTCATGGGCCTGGCTCTTGACATAAGCTTCGGAGGCCTCGCGCTGGTTGTCGAGCGAATTGAACTCCTGCTCCAGACCGCTGTCCGAGGACACGCGGGTGTAGATCGCGCATCGGAAGCTCGCCTTGTGGTCTGCGGGTTTCACGGCGCGGCCTCCGATCGCGAGTCCCGCGAACGCGATCCCCCAGAATTCTGCGCTTCCGATGGCCTCGCTCGGCTCGCCGCCCGGGAACCTGTTCGCAGGCCGAAGAAACGGTGACCGTTCCAGCTCGTGCCGGTAATCGCTTTGGCGACCTGCGACAGACTGCCATACGTCTTGCCGTTCCAGGCGAAGCCTTCTTCGAGCGCCGTGACCCGTTCGAGCTTGCCGCGCCATTCGCGAGCCAGCATCGCACCGGGTCTGAGGTCGACTCCCTCGCGCGTTGCGGGCGACCGGTTGACGAAGGGCGGACCTGCGGAATCGAATTCCCTTTCTTCTGCACCGCGCCGTACTTTGCGCAGCGTCGCAGCGCTGACATCGCCGAACGCTTGCGTCTGAAGGCGGAAAGCGAGCAGGCGCGCCAGCAGCCACCTCGGCAGGTGGGCGGGAGCGGTCCTGCCTAGATGATTGCGCCAGCACAGCCGCGGCTGTCGCCCGTCGAGGCCCGGCAGGCTCGCAACGAGCCTACCCAATTCCTTGCGATCATCGATGGGGCGCTCGAACGAAGCCGACGGCCCGCCCGGGTTGCCCTCGAGTCTACGACCGTCCATCTCACGGCGCCTCGTAGGAGCCGGCAGGGGAGGCGGCGGGCGTTGGCGGGCGGCGCTGCGCACGTGGAACCGACGCAGCCTCGGCGTGCCTATCGCCGGCGGTAACAGTCGAAGACTCGACGGCGGCCTGATCGTTCGAGCGCCGCGACTCCGCCGCGGCCGCAATCCGGTAGATCGAGCCGTGCGCTCGATCGGTCCGATCAGCGCTCAGGGCGAATCCTCGCTTGCGCAACCCCGTCAGCGCGGCACGCGTCGTGTGCGGCAACCGGCCGGTGGTTTCGACGAGCTCGCCGATCGTCGCTCCTTCGGCCCGACCGAGCAAAGCGATGACCGCGGCGACCTTGGTCCCGGCGCGCGGCGAGACCGCACCGCGGGGAGCTTCGGGGAAGCGGCTGGAAACGGCGGCGTGGTTGGTTGCGAGCTCGGGCTCCGCATCGGGCGCGGTCGCCGTCTCCGGCGCTTTGCCGTCCGGCGACTGCGCGGCGCCGAGTTGGTCGGTCGCTCCGGCAGCGGCGGTAACCGCCTTCAGTCGCGCCGCGGTCAATGCGAGCGCGTAATCGCGTCCCGCCTCTTCGTCCCGCCTCCACACCGGGACGCCCTTCTTCGCCTTCACTTCCCTCACCAAGCCGGCCTCCAAGAGCCGGGCGGCGGATTTTCGGGCCTGAGCGAGCTTGGCGCCTTTGGGCGGCGTCAGGCAGCGGTCTTCGCGCCGCGATGCCGCGCCGAGCAGCTCGAGGTGCGTAGCACCGAGTTTGATAGACAACGTCGAACCCTTCGCGTCTTGGACGGGTCCGGGCAATCCAGCCCCGTCACTGACGCGAGCCCCGGATCGGCGCGATCCCAGGGGCTTTGGGCTCACCGCAGCGTTTCAACGCCTGCGGACGACTACATGAAAGCTCTGTTTTGACGCGAACGCCAGTCTTTTTTGCACATTTCCGCGCCAACTATTCGCCCAAACTCGTCTTCTACGGTGGGCCTTCGTAAGTAATTGATGTTATTAATGGGTCAATTTATGGTTGCGTGATGTAGTGCCAATTCACGATCTGTTCTACAACCAGATCCCACAAGCGATTCAAGAGACTTACGATTTCCTATAACCTTAGCGAGAAATTGCCCTTTGGCGCTACAATGGACTCGCCCGAGTTGAAACACTTGATAAATCAGATACTTGGGAAGACCAACTGTAAAAGACCAGTCAAACTGATCTTCTACAGTTGGAAGGGTGCGGCCCGGCTTAACTCATTGATATCATTGGGTACGACTGGGTTCTGGCTCGAAAGTGTGGTGCCGCGTCATCGGTGATTTTTTGTTGATTTGTGGGGCTCTT
>JBKQKS010000036.1:0-15286 GCA_052147395.1 Roseiarcus sp. | reverse complement strand
CGGAGTGTCAATCAGCCAGGGAAGTGGCGGCGCCCTTTCCGTCATGGCCGTGCTCGTCACGGCCATCCACGTGGCGCCGCACAACTTTGCTTTGCCGAACTTCCATGTATTCTTGCACGAACAGTGGGATAAAGCAGGCAAGTCGATTGGATTGCACGTCGACGTGGATGCCCGGGACGACCCCCGGGTCAAGCCCGGGGGCGGGCATGACGACCTAGGGCGTTGGTCCCCTTTGGCCATTCCTTCGGCGCCGTGCAGCCTTCTCGAGTTTGATTCAGTTATTTTGCGGCGCTCGCGGCTCAGACCGAATGGACGAGCGCCGACGGCGTTTCGACGGGCTCGACGTGCGGGATCTGCAGCTCGCGCTCGGCCGGCGTCATGTCGACATCGTCGAGGTAGCGGCGCGGCAGGCCGGCGAACCGCGAGCGGTCGGCGGCGCGCTGCGCCGCGGCGGTCAGCGAGTTAAGGATATGTTGACCGACCGAGGTCAGCGCACGCAACCGGCGCGGCTCCGGCGACGGTCCGAAGGGAGCGGGGATGACGATGAGGGTGTTCATTTCATTCTCTTGACACAGGCGTTGGTTCGCGTTCGCCGGCGCTTGTACTCCCATTGTGCGCCCCCGCAAGACATGCTTATATGCCGTGCAGTATAGAAAAGATTTACGATGCAAACGCCGCGGCGTTTACCCTCTCTCAACGCCTTGCGCGCCTTCGAGGCGGTCGCGCGCAAGCTGTCGTTCGCCCGCGCCGCCGAGGAGCTGTTCGTGACCAAGGCGGCGGTCGCCCAGCAGGTGAGGCTGCTCGAGGACGAGATCGGGACGCCGCTCGTCGAACGCGCCGGGCGCGGGCTGAAGCTCACGGAAGCGGGCGCAGCGGGGGCGCCGGCGCTCGCCGACGGCTTCGCCATGCTCGCGCGCGCCGCCCGGGCAATGCGCGAGGTCAAGGGCCGCGCCTTCCTGGTGCTCAATTGCGCGCCGTCGCTGGCGGCGACCTGGCTCGTCGGGCGCATCGGCAAGTTCAAGGCCGGCCACCCGGAGATCGACGTGCTGGTCGACGCCAATCCGATGGACGACACCCTGGAGCGCGGCGACATCGATGCGCTGATTCACTGGGGTGACGGCAATTTCCCCGGCCTTTCGATGACCCGGCTGTTCAAGGACGAGGTGTTCCCGGTGTGCGCGCCGGCGCTCATCGACGGCGAGCCGCCGCTGAGAACGCCTGGCGATCTCAGCCGCCATACGCTGCTGCACCTCGAGTGGAACCCGGCGCAATTGACCTGGCCGACCTGGGGCGATTGGCTGAAGGCCGCCGGCGCTCCGGACGTCGATTGCAACCGCGGCGTGTTCTTCAACCAGATGTCGATGGCGATCGCCGCCGCGATCGAAGGGCAGGGCGTCGCGCTGGCCTCGCCTGCCACCGCCGCCGACGCGCTCGCCGCCGGCCGCCTCGTCGCGCCCTTCGAGGTGAGCATGCGCACCCCGTTCGGCTATTATTTCTTGAGCCGTCCCGAGGACGCGGAAGCGCCGCGGATCAAGGCGCTGCGCGAGTTCCTGGTCAAAGAGGCGGCGTTGTCGATGGGGTAGGCGTAGGACCTCCCGCCGCCGCGCCAGGAGGCGCCGCACGGAAGAAAGTGGCGGGGGAACGTCGAAAACGTCACGATTGCGCCGGAATTCGCCAAGACGATCCCGCTGCACTAGACGGGCTTTAATGAGCTTTGCGCGGCGCGCTGGAGCCGGCGCTGTTTTCTCGAGAACTCCCATGGCCCCTCGACCCGACGCCATCGACCTCCACCCCCGCAAGCGCGTCGCCGCGCTCGACACCGAACTGAGTTTCGTCGATACCGGAGTCGGCGACCCGATAGTGTTCTTGCACGGCAATCCGACGTCGTCCTATCTCTGGCGCAACATTATCCCACACGTTCGCGAGCTTGGCCGATGCCTTGCGCCGGATCTTGTCGGAATGGGACAGTCCGGCCCTTCGCCCGCCCACGACTACCGCTTCGTCGACCATGCGCGCTATCTCGATGCGTGGTTCGAGGCTTTGGAATTGCAGCGGGACGTCACCCTGGTGCTGCACGACTGGGGCTCCGCCCTCGGCTTCTACTGGGCGCGCAGACATCCGGAGCGGGTCAGGGCGATCGCCTATATGGAAGCGATCGTCTGCCCGCGAAATTGGGACGAATTGCCGAAAGAGCGGGTACAATTGTTCAGGGATTTGCGATCCCCGAACGGCGAGCAGATGATCTTCGATCAGAACTTCTTCATCGAGGCGCTACTCCCCAAGTTGATTCTGCGCCGGCTGAGCGAGGCGGAAATGGAGGCCTACCGCCGGCCGTTTCGCGAGCGGGCGGCGAGGCTGCCGACCCTGGTCTGGCCGCGCGAACTGCCGATCGGCGGCGAACCCGCGGACGTCGTGGATATCGTCAATGACTATGGCCGCTGGTTGTCCACTGTGAACTTCCCGAAGCTGTTCGTCTCGGCAGAACCGGGAGCGATGCTCATTGGAGCGGGACGCGCATTTTGTCGGACTTGGCCAAACCAGGAGGAGATTACCGTCCCGGGCATCCACTTCATCCAGGAGGATAGTCCCGGCGCCATAGGTTCCGCACTAGCGGGCTTCGTACGTCGCACACGTCGGGCAAGACACTGAATGTAAATCGCCGCGGGGTCCGGAATTAGGGCGACATAATTACGGTGGTAGTCCCGCGTTTTCCGTTTAATTCCGTTGGAAGATTTAGAAATTGACTGGCGTGTCACCAAATTCACCGAATTCCGACCACGGCCGGCGCGCCACGATGGGTGTTGTTCGGCGATCTGCCATCTTGCAGTTGGCCGCCGACAGCGACAATCTCAGCCTCACCGAGGCCTCCCTCGGGGGAATCTCGGACCAAGTCGAAGGCGGCCCAGGCTTCGGCGGCGCGTGGGACGCCTTGTCTCTAACCGGACTCGCCGTGATCGCCGATAAGCGCGCGGTCGGTAGGAGGGCGCCATGCTCGAGCTTCGCTCGTCGTCTCGCGCAGCGCTCGTCGGCGCCGCCGCGTTGCTCACGCCTTTCGCGGCGGCGGCGGCTGAGACCGTTCCCTTCGTCGGCTGTCCGAGCGACGGCCAGCAGGGGCCCGTCGCGGCGCCGAAGGGTCAGCCGAAGGCGCTCGCCATCGATGCGGCGGCGGCCAACGCGCTCGCCTGGTATCAGGCGCGCTACACCGAGGGCGCGCTCGCGCCGCGCGGTTGGAAATGCTTCTCGTTCTATGGATCGAGCGGAGCGACGCTGACGATCGCGCCGACCGGCAAGCTCGACGATCAAAGTCAGGCGATCGCCGGCCCCGCCGTCGTCCTCGCCAACGATCTCGGCGGCACCAGCGGCCGCTTCACGGTGGCCAAGATCGCCGCGCGCGTCTTCGCGCAGCCGGAGAAGACGTTCGTCGACTCGGTGATCGCAGAGGGCATCGAGCCCAAGAAGAACTTCCCCTCCGGCCCTTACCCAACCGACACCCTGACCTACAAGGCGCCGACGCTGGTCGAATTCGCGACGCCGGCCGGCAAGGTCGGACTCGGTACAGCCGATGGCCTCGCGGTGGGCGCGACTCCGGTCATCGGCGTCGCCAAGCTCGTCGCGTCGGCGGACGGGCCGGATTTGTATCTGCTGTCGGTGCGGCTGCCGGCCGCTGAGGCCCATCTCGGGCCGGCGATCGTCGGCGCGGCCGAGGCGACATTGCCCAATTCGTCGCCATGACCGTGGCGTTTGCGCGGGTAACGGCGAATGCAATGCGTTGTTTTCTCGTTGTTCTCCAGGCGGTGCGGTCCGGCGCGCGACCGACGCTCCCGGCCGCCAGGAGTCCGCGACGCCCTCGCGTTCGCGCTCCTCGGTGTCCAGGTCCGTCGCGTCGCAATCGATCGCCGTGATCGGCCGGCCTCATTCAGCGCCAGTCTGGGGCGAGGAGAGCGGGTTCAATAATCCCGGTGATCGAGGAGACGTCGGCGTGGACGCCGCCGCTCCTATTTGGATCGCAGGATTCCCTCGACGGCGCACGCAACGCCCGCTCCCCGCGAACAGCCAAAGTTCCAACGGGGGAAATCCGGGCGTCGCGCGGCGCGAGGCGGCAATCTCTAGCGATTGCATTGACTCGATTTCAATCCCGCCGAGCTATCCAAACTCCGGGCGAGCGCGGCGCCGGCGACGCGCCAGCAGGGGGTGAGGATGAGCGTATCGGCGAGTTTCGGGCGGGGCGGTGCGCAATCCGAGCTCTCGGCGCCGTCCGCCCCGATCCGCGGCCGGGCGGAAACCTTCGACGAGATCGCCGAGGCGGCCCGCGCCGCGTTCCGTCGCCGCCACGATCCCGACCTCGCCGACGACGACGAGTTCGGCGGCGCTCAGCGCGTTTGCGCCGAGGACGACGCGCTGCGCGCTTTCGTCGGCGCGAACTGGGGCGCCTACGCCGGCCTGTGGCGCGACATGCGCGCGACCGCGGGGTTTTGCGCGCGTTTCTCATGGGTCGCGGCGCTGGCGCCCGGCGTCTGGCTGCTCTACCGCAAGCAATGGCTCTACGGCGCGATCGTTCTCGCCCTGCAGGCGTTCGCCGCGCAGTCGCGCTTCGTTCTCGCTCCGGCCGTCGAGGTCGTGCTCGCGACCTATGTCGGTTTCTACGGCAGAGCGCTCGTGCTGTCGGCGGGCCGGCGGCTCTGGGAAGCCGAGCGCCGCAACCCGGGGTCGCCCGCCGGATTGCGGCGAACGATGGAGCGGGCCGGCGGCGTCAGCGTCGCCGGCGGCATGCTCGGGCTCGTGGCGCTGTCGGCGCTGACGATCCAGCAGACGCTCGAGACGGCGCAGGCCGTGCTGGCGCCGGCCGCCATACTCGGCGCGGTGGTCCATGCGCTGCCCTGACCGGAAGGGGTCAGCCGTCGACGACGATCATCCGCAAGCGCCATCGGCGCCGCTCGAGTTCCGCGGCGTCATACGAGAATCGCTGCAAGCCGGCTTCGTTTACCCCTGACGTTTCAGTCTGGTCGGAGACGCTTTAGAGCGATTTCCGATCAAGCGGACACCCCGTCATTGCGAGGAGCGCAGCGACGAAGCAATCCAGGGGCCACAGCCCGGCCGCCCAGGATTGCCGCGCTTCGCTCGCTTTTGACGGGGGCGATTCACATTGATCGGAAACCGCTCTAGCTGAAGACGGCCGCAATCTCTCCGTATTCGGAGCTCAGCTTGAAGAACATCGCAGTGCAGATGCCGACGATCACGACGGCGATCAGCGAGGCGAGCAGCACGTACTCGATGGAAGTGACGCCCGCCTCGTCCACGACGAACGTTCTGAGCCCGAGGACGATCGGCGCCGGACGCGAAGGTTCCGCGGAGGGTGCAGCGCGCGCTAGGCGCTCCATTTCGGGCTGTGGCGTCATGCGGCAAAGAGTCCCACTCGACTGGAGTACGAAAATTCTCATCGCACGGCCGGCGGGACCGGCGGCGTTTCGGGCGGCATGCCCTCGAAGTCGCTGGACGCGAAACGATGTCCGGTCCTATCGTAGACGGCCCGAATTAATGCTAGATCAATGCGCGCCCGGGAACAGCGTTGATATAGCCGCAAGCAGTTCGCGTCCTGCGGCGTGCGAGCGAACTTTGTTACATGGAGCGCGAGCCTCCCGGGAGGAAGCGGGGGGCTTCGACAGCGAGGGAGAAGCAAGACATGGTTCATAAAATCCTTGTGGCCCAGGGTGGCGGACCCACGGCCGTCATCAACCAGTCGCTCGTGGGCGTGGCTTTGCAGGCGCGCCGGTTTTCGTCAATCACCCATGTCTACGGCGCCGTGCACGGCGTGCGCGGCATCATCAACGAGCACCTGGTCGACCTCGGGCAGGAGACGAGCGGCAACCTCGAGGCGGTCGCCGCCAGTCCCGCCGCCGCGCTCGGGTCGACGCGCGACAAGCCGGACCAGAAATATTGCGCAGAGATCTTCCGCGTGCTCAGCGCCTACGGCATCGACACATTCCTCTACATGGGCGGCAACGATTCCTCCGACACCGTGCGCATCGTCGCGGAAGAGGCGATGAAAGCCGGCCAGCAGATCCGCGCCATCCACATCCCGAAGACGATCGACAACGACCTGGTCGGCTTCGACCATACGCCGGGCTACCCCTCGGCGGCGCGGTTCGTCGCCCAGGCGTTCATGGGCGCCAACCTCGACAACAAGGCGCTGCCGGGCGTCTATGTCGCCGTGGTGATGGGCCGCCACGCCGGCTTCCTCACCGCCGCCTCGGCGCTGGCGCGCAAGTATCCCGACGACGGGCCGCACCTCGTCTACGTGCCCGAGCGCGCCTTCCGCGTCGACAGCTTCCTCGCCGACGTGAAGGCGACCTATGACAAGTATGGCCGTTGTGTGGTCGCGGCCTCCGAGGGCATCCACGACGAGAGCGGCGCGCCGATGCTCTCCAAGCTCGCGGGCGAACTGGAGAAGGACGCGCACGGCAACGTGCAGCTCTCCGGCACCGGCGCGCTCGCCGACCTGCTGTGCGAAGAGATCAAGAACAAGCTCGGCATCAAGCGCGTGCGCGGCGACACGTTCGGCTATCTGCAGCGCTCGTTCGCCGGCTGCGTCTCCGATATCGACCAGACGGAAGCGCGCGAGGTCGGCGAGAAAGCGGTGCAATACGCGATGTGGGCAGGCAGCAACGGCTCGGTGGCGATCAAGCGCGTCGGCAATTACGCCGTCGACTATCCGCTGATCCCGCTGGAAACGGTGGCGGGCAAGACGCGGGTGATGGAGGACGAGCTCATCAACGCCGCGGGCAACGACGTCACGCCGGCGTTCTTCGACTATTTGAGGCCGCTGCTCGGCTCGGACCTGCCGAGCGTCTCGCGGTTGCGCGCGCCGCGCGTCGCCAAGGCGTCGAGCTGAGGCTCGCGAGCCGCCGACGGCTCGGGGGCGATCGTTCCGTCGCCCCCTCCGCCCTCAGCGGGCGCTCGGATGCGCGCCTTCCCGGGCGCCCTTGTAGGCGAGGTCGTTGACCTCGCTTTTTCCGCTTGGAAGAGTCGTGTGAGAATGAGGCGCTGACGCGCCGACCGAGGTCGTCCTTCGACAAGCTCAGGATGAGGGCCCTCGGCTACACGTCCCTGCGTCGGCGCTATTGCGCCGAGAATCCGAGGAGCGACAGGGCGGCTCAGCGCGCAGCGGCTGGCCCATGTCGGCCCCGGTCCGCGCCTCGCGCAGATACCGGCGCGTTCGGGAAGCGGGCAAGGACAGAATCGTTCTCGACAGCGACGTCACGGCCGGGCCGGCGTCGTCGAGCCATTCAGTTCGCGGCCAAATCGGTCAGTTTGTCGCCGGCGCCGAGGAAGCGCTCGGGGTCCACGGGTTCGCCGTCGACGCGCACTTCGTAATGCAGATGCGGTCCGGTCGAGCGGCCGGTGGAGCCGATGCGGCCGATCGGCTGGCCGGCCTTGACGAAGTCGCCTTCCGCGACCAGCACGTCCGACATGTGGCCGTAGCGGGTGGCAAGGCCGTTGCCGTGGTCGATTTCGACCATCTCGCCATAACCGCCCATCCAGCCCGCGTGGGTGACGCGTCCGGCGGCGGTGGCCCGGATTTCGGAGCCAAAGGGCTCGACGAGATCGACCCCCGGATGCAGCTCCGGCTTGCCGAGGAATGGATCGATGCGGTAGCCGAACGGCGAGGACACGGCCGCTTGGCCGATGAGCGGCTCGCGCACCGGCACGTAGGCCATCAGCCGGCGAAGCTGAGCGTCGCGTTCGACGTCGTGGGCGGCTTTGGCGAAGGCGCGGTCGAAGGCGGGGGCGCGGGGGCCAGAGTCGAGCGGCACGTAGGGCCCGCCGACGCCTTCCTTGGCGGTGGGCGCGGTGAGCTGGTCGGGCGAGAGCCCCGTGCGGGCGATGACGGACGTATAACGCGCGGCGTCGGTTTCGGCCCGGTCGGCGAGGCCGGCGAGCGTCGCGATCTGGGAGTGTTCGACGCTGTCGAGCGAGAAATCGACCAGGCCGAGGCGCGCGGACGCGTCGAGGACGGCGTTGCTCGCCGCGGCGACGAGGTCGGCGCCGGTCGGCGAGGCGCGGCTCAGCGATTGGCCGTGGGGGTCTTCGGAGGCCGGGCGCTTCTCTTTCGCGGGCGCGGCGGGGTGGACCGACGCCGTGACGGCGGCCGCAGAAACGCCGCCGGCGACTTCGCTGGCGAGCGTCTCGATGATCTTGTCGTGCTGCTCGATGCGCGCCTGACGCGACAGCAGGTCGTGCATCTGGCCTTCGAACGAGGTCTGGTCGAGCAACTGCCGGCTGGCAACGCGGTCGAGCTCGGCGCGCGCTTCGGCTATCCGGTCCTCGTAAGCGTTCTGCATCCGCGCCGTGTGGACGAGATAGCTCGCCAGCATGTCGTCGTGGAAGGCGATATAGGCGGTCGACGCGCCCGCCCAGATCAGCGTGATCGCCGACAGCGCGAGCCCGAGCCAGATCACGGACGCGCGCAACGCGAGCGTATGAACGCGCTGGCCGCGCGCGACGGTGACGAAGTAGTGCGACGAGGGCAGTCGAACTCGTCCCAGCAGGTCGGTTGATGACATACCACGCTCCGGATACGCGGACGAAGCCGAATCCCGAGCGCGATTAAGCTCGCATCAAGGTTAACGGCTCGCAAACGCCACACGGCGTCAAAGCGCTTTCACCGCGGCGAGCGCGTCCTCGGCGTGGCCGGGAACCTTCACCTTGCGCCAGATGCGGGCGATCCGGCCGTCGGCATCGATGACGAAGGTCGAGCGCTCGACGCCCATGTACTTGCGCCCGTACATGCTCTTCTCCTTCCACACGCCATAGGCCTCGAGGGTCGATTTCGATTCGTCCGAAGCGAGCGCGAAGCCGAGTTCGTGCTTGGCCTTGAACTTGTCGTGACTCCTGGCGCTGTCCGGGGAGACGCCGATGACGACGGCGCCGGCGCGCTCGAATTCGGCCTGGAGCGCGTTGAACCCAAACGCCTCGGCGGTGCAGCCGGAGGTGTCGTCCTTCGGATAGAAATAGAGCACGACCTTGCGGCCTCTCGAATCGGCGAGCGAGGCCCGCCGCGCCCCGTCCGCAGGGAGATCGAATTCTGGCGCCAAATCGCCGATGACCAGTTCCGCCGTCATTTCACCCTCGTTTTTTGCCCACATTTGGCGTTTAAGCCTCGCGCTCGGAGCGGAACGCGCGGGATCATTGACGCGCGGCGCAGGCTGCGGTCAACAGCGTGGGGACGCTATGATTCCGGTCGCGTCGGCTCGAGGAAACCCGTCGGAGGCCCCTGACCCTTGAATGAAGTGATCGACGGCGCCGAGCGCGCGCGCGCGCGCCAGGCGCTCCGCCATCTCATCGAGAGCGCGGCCGGTCCGCGGCTGCGAACGCGGTGGCGCCCGTTGACGGTCAGCGGCCTAGTGCGCGCGACGATCGGCGTCTGCGGTTTCCTCATCGCGTTCGTCGGTCTCTGCCTCGTCGGGGTCGCCGGCATCGTCGCGACGGGTTCGGTGAACCTCGAAAGCCTGAGGCCGACGCTGCTCGCCGCGCTCCAGGAGCGGCTCGGACCGCAATACCGAGTCTCGCTCGCCTCGACCTATCTCACCCATTCCGAGCACGGTTTCGGCCTCGGCCTCGGCTTCGGCGGCATCGAGATCGACGACCGTGCGGGCCGGGCGCTGCTGTCGGCGCCGCGAGGACGAATTGGGCTCGATCCTCTCTCGCTGCTCAGGTTCGACGTCAGCGTGCGCCGCCTCGAGCTCGAAGGCCTCTCTCTCAGCTTGCGGGTGCACGCGGACGGCGCGATCTCGATCGCTGCGGCCGGCAGCCCCGACGCGGCGAGCCTCACGCTGCCGCCGCCGCCAGCCGGGGCGCTCGCCGCGGCGGGCGCCGATCCCGGCGCGCTGGCGCTCGCCGCCGTGGAAGCGCTCGCCGGCGCGAGCCAGCCGCTGGATCATGTCGCCATCGCGCACGGCCATTTGAACGTCGACAACGAGCCGCTGCGGCGCTCGCTCGCCTACGAAGACGTGGCCATAGCCTATGATCGCACCGGCTCCGGCGCGACGATCGGGATTTCCGCGCGGGGACCCTCGGGTCCTTGGCGCATCGCCGCGCACGCGACCCTCGGCGCCGAGCGGCGCCTCACGTTGCAGGCCAACGACCTCGGCCTTCACGACATCCTGATGGTGAGCGCGGGCCGACCGCCGTTCGAGACCGACATGCCGATTTCGTTCACGCTCGATGCCAGCGTCGAGCCGGATGGCGCGCTCGACTCCGCCGACGGCGCCTTCGCGCTCGGCGCCGGGTTCTTCAAGCTCGACGATCCCGACCACCGGAAATTCCTCATCGATGAAGCCTCCGGCAGCCTGCGCTTCGACCCCTCCTCGGGACGGTTCCTCGCCCGCCGCCTGGAAATGCTCGCCGGATCCAGCCATTATCGGTTCGACGGCGCGTTCACCCCGCCGCAGGGGGGCGGCCCCTGGGGCCTGCATCTCGACAGCTCCGACGCTGTCTACGGACCGGAGCGGCCCGGCGAGCCGCCGGTCGTCATCGACAAGACGGTCGCCGACGGCCGGTTTTTTCCTAGCCAGGGCCGTCTTTCGCTCGACCGCCTGGCGTTCCATGGGCCCACGGTGCAGGGCGAAATGTCGCTCGAGGCCGTTCCGCAGGGCGACAGCGCGGCCCTGAAGCTCGACTTGAAAATCGGACCGAGCTCGATCGTCGACGGTCTCAGACTGTGGCCGGCCTTCATCAACCCCCCGGCGCGCACCTGGTGCGTCGACAACGTGCGCGCCGGCGCCGTCGTTGCCGGCGAACTCACGCTCGACTGGGACGCCGATACGACGCGCGCCGCGCTCGCCAAGCGCGCGCTGCCCGCCGACAGCGTGCGGGCCGATTTCACGGTGAGCGGCGGCGCCGTCGATTTGCTGCCGGGCGTCCCCAGGCTGAGCGGGCTCGATGGCTCGGGCCATCTGACGGGCAAGACTTTCGAGATGCACGCCAAGAGCGGTGAGATGGAGCTCGGCGGCGGGCGGCGGCTCGAGGCCTCCGATGTCTATTTCCGCGTGCCCAACACCGCGCCCGCGCCGATCGTGCCGGCCGAGGCCGGCGCCCACGTCTTCGGCGCCGCCGACGCGGTCGTCGATCTGCTGTCGCGCGAAGCCCTGAAGAAATACGCCAGCCTCACGCTCGATCCGGCCAAGGTCAAAGGCCAGGCCGATGGGCAGCTCACGATCGCGCTCGCACTCGGCGACAAAGCGCGTCCGGAGGATCAGAAGTTCCGCGTCGAAGGCTCGTTGTCCAATTTCCAGCTCGACGGCTATTTCGCCTCGGAGAAGTTCGAACAAGGCGCGCTCGACGTGTTCGCCGACGGCGGCACGCTGAAGATGACCGGGCAGGGCCAGTTCGGCGGCGCGCCGGCCAAAGTCGAAGTGACGAAGACGCCGAGCGAGGAGGGGCAGATCCAGCTCGCCGTCACGCTCGACAACGCCGCCCGCGCGCGGCTCGGAATCGCGCCGGGCGTCACGCTCGACGGACCGATCGTCGCCAAGCTGAAGTCGCAATTCAACCGCGCCGGCGGCGACGTCGATGTCGATCTGACGAAAACGGAAATCCGCGGCGTCGACGGCCTGCTGCTGAAAGCCGCGGGCAAGCCGGGCAAGGCGGCCTTCGCCGCCAAGACTTCGCCCGACGGCGTCGCTCTGACCGGCCTCGCGGTCGACGCCGGCCTGCTCGCGGCGCATGGCTCGGCGCAACTCGCCGCCGATGGAACATTGCAGTCGGTCAAGCTCACGCAACTGCGCTTCGGTCCGAGCGACGACTTGAGCCTGGAGGTGCAGGGCGGGTCGACGACCAAAGTCTTGCTGCGCGGCGCTTCGCTGGACGCGCGAGGCCTGATCAAGGCGTTCCTGAGCCGCGATCCGCCGGGGGGCGCGGTGCGCGATCTCGATATCGACGCCCGGCTCGATGCAGCGCTCGGCTTCGACGATCAGACGATTTCGGGCCTCGATCTCGAGATCAGCCGGCGCGACGGCAAGCTCGCGAACTCGAGCGCCTCCGGCCGCCTGGGGCGGGGCCAAATCCGGGTGACGAAGCGCGGGGGCGGCGAGCTGCGGCTCGACGCCACCGACGGCGGGGCCGCAGCGCGATTTCTCGACCTCTACTCCCGCATCGACGGCGGCAGGCTCGAGCTCACTCTCAACGACGAGCCCGGCGGCAGCCATGGCGTCGCCGTGCTGCGCGACTTCAAACTGCTCAACGAGCCGGCGCTGAGCCGAATGTCCGCGGCCGCCCCGGCAACGGCGGGGACACGCCACGACGTCAGTACAGTCGGGGACGGCGGCGCCGTGCATTTCGATCGGCTGGCCGCCGATTTCGTGCGCAACTCCGGCCGCATCGACGTCAAGGAGATGCTCGTCTACAACGTGAGCGAAGGCATCCGAACACAGGGCTACATCGACTTCGGCCGCGACAAGGTCGACCTCAGCGGGACCTTCGTGCCGGTCTACCTGCTCAACAATATCGTCAGCGGCATCCCCGTGGTCGGCGTGCTGCTCGGCGGCGATCGCCACGAGGGCGTGTTCGGCGTCAATTTCCGCATTACCGGCCCGGCGAGTGCGCCGACGCTCACCATCAACCCGCTCTCGACGGTGGCGCCCGGCATCTTCCGCAAAGTGTTCGGCGTCATCGACGGCACGCAGACGCAGGCGACGCCGACGCCGGCGCCGACGCAGTGAGGCGGGTTGCGAGGGGCCAGTAGGGGCGAGCCTGCCGCCTCCGTGGCGAGGGATTTTCGTCAGACGCTGTCCGGCCCCGGCGTGCATCGCGCGAGCGGACGGCCGAAGTCGACCCGAAGCGAACCGTCGTGAGGGAGCAGAAAAATCAAGCATTGCGCACGTTCTGGATATCCATGGGCAGTAAGCTCCAAGGGCGCATTGCGACCTCTGCCGACGAAAGCGCCGGCGGGCGAGCGTTTCCATATTGGAGCTTATGCGACTCGGCGCAAGAAATAGGCGTGACGTCCAAAGGCGCTATGAGCGCTTTTTCCCGTTCAAGCGACAATAAAACCCGCTACCGTTTCCCACAGAATCTACGGTTGCCTGTGGACAGTCGCGGCCAAGCGTTGCTATTTTGTTCCCTTACGGATATCATCGGCCACATGGCTAGATGCACAGCACCAGTAGAGGGCCATCGCTCAGCAAGCGCTGCAGCGGCCTGCCCTGCATGCCGTGGCCGCTATGGCCGCTACAGCGGCTACGGCAACGGGTCGTACTCGTCCCCGTCCTACTCCTCGTTGGGGAGCAGCGGAGGCGGTCGGAGCAGCGGAGGCGGTCGGAGCATTGGCGGCGGGTCCGGCAGCAGCGTAAGGCCGAGATGGTCCCGAGCCGGTTCGTCCGTGGCGTACACGCCTGCCGAGGTGCGGGCGCTCACGCCGGTCCGCGAAAGCGTCGAGAAGCGAGCGTCCCTGCCTGACCTTCGGGACGTCTTTCTCTGCCACGCGTGGGACGACCGGGGAGGTGCCGCCAAGGAGCTGCACGATCTACTCGTGCCGCGCAGTGTCTCGGTCTGGTTCAGCGAGAAGGACGTCCTCCTCGGCGCTCCATTGCTCCGCGAAATCGACAAGGACTGGCGAAGTCGCGAGTCGGGATCGTGCTGGTGACCCCTGCGCTGCTGCGCCGCGTTCAAGGAGAAGGCATCGCCGACAAAGAGCTTTCGGCACTCCTAGCGCGTGACCTGCTCGTTCCCATCTTGCACAACACGACATATGAAGCTCTCCGCGAAGTCAGCCCGCTGCTCGGCTCGCGAAGCGGCCTGAGCACTGCAGAAGAGCCGATGGCAAACGTTGCGGCTAAGCTTGCCGAGCTGGTTGCCCTTCCGCGTCTCGCCGATGAAGCGTACGTTTGAGCGACTGCTTCAGCGATCCGAGTTCCTGACGCGGATTTCCGCTACGGCTCGAAGCTGCCCTGTTGCAGAAATCAAGACTTTTGCGCCACGAAACGGCATCAATAAAATCAATGCGTTACGCTGTGCAGAAATGAGGTGCATAAAGGTCCCCTCCCCGCTCTTCAGAGACATTCGGGCCCGGGCGCCTCGACGCGGGCGAACCCGAGCCGCCTCAGCTGGCGGCGCCGCAGCAGAGCACGCTCGCAGCGCTGATCCAGGCGCTTCGGCCCGACCGCGACGGCGCGCTAGGTAACATCATGTCCATAGACATAATAGATATAGACGTCGAAGATGCAGACGCCGACCACGCCTGACAGGGGGGTGACAAAAACGCCCAGCTAATACTTTGAAATCGCGGAAACGGTGGACAAAAATGACCACCCGTGTGGGTTGCCGCGACGCCATATCCCCGATCGAAACGGCCGCTCTCCGCCCGAAACAGGCATTGGCCCCGAGCTCGGCGCGCCGGAGGGCGCCCCGCATGCCTCTTTCCCGTCGGCCGCCTCGCTTCCCTAGCGCCTCCCCCAAATAAATCACACCGCCTTCAGCAGCACGTGTTTCTTCTTGCCGAGCGACAGCTTTGCGACGTCGCCGTTCAGCGCCTCGCGGCCGAGCGTCGACTTTTCGTCGGTCACCGCTTCGTCGTTGATGCGCAGGCCCCCGCCCTTGATCTGCCGGCGCGCTTCGCCGGTCGAAGCGACGAGGCCGGCGCGGACGAAAGCGGTGAGCACGCCCAGGCCCGCATCGAACTCGGCTAAAGGGATTTCCACCGTCGGCAGGTTTTCGGCGAGCGCGCCCTCCTCGAACGTTTTGCGCGCCGTTTCTGCGGCGGCCTCGGCCGCCTCGCGACCGTGCAGCAGCGCCGTCGCCTCGTTCGCCAGCGCCTTCTTGGCCTCGTTGATCTCGGCGCCCCGTAATGCAGCAAGCCGCGCGATCTCGTCGAGCGGCGCCAGCGTGAACAGCTTCAGGAACCGCTCGACGTCGCCGTCCTCGCTGTTGCGCCAAAACTGCCAATAGTCGTAAGGGCTCAGCAGCGAAGCGTCGAGCCACACGGCGCCGGCGGCGGTCTTGCCCATCTTGGCGCCGCTCGCGGTGGCGATGAGCGGCGAGGTCAGCGCATAAAGCTGCGGCGTGCCCAGCCGGCGGCCGAGGTCGGTCCCGGTGACGATGTTGCCCCATTGGTCCGAGCCGCCCATCTGCAACGTGCAGCCATAGCGTTTGTGGAGTTCGACGAAATCGTAGGCCTGCAGGCACATGTAGTTGAACTCGAGGAACGACAGCTCCTGGTCGCGCTCCAGTCTGAGCCTCACCGAGTCCATCGACAGCATGCGGTTGACCGAGAAATGCCGGCCGACGTCGCGCA
>JBKQKS010000035.1:0-4390 GCA_052147395.1 Roseiarcus sp. | reverse complement strand
GCATGCGGTCGGAGAGTATGATGATGTTGTAGCGGCCGTGCACCGCCGCCTCGGCGCGCTCGCACAGGCGATGCAGCGCCTCGTCCATGCCCGCCGCGCCCTTCTCGACGTCGTAGGTGATGTCGAGCGTCTTGGTGTCGAAGGAATCCTCGAAATGACCGATGCAGCGGATTTTCTCGAGATCCTCGTTGGTGAGGATCGGTTGGCGCACCTCGAGTCGCTTGCGTCTCGCGTTGCCCTCGAGGTCGAACAGATTTGGCCGCGGTCCGATGAAAGAAACAAGGCTCATGACGAGCTCCTCGCGGATCGGATCAATCGGCGGGTTCGTCACCTGGGCGAAGTTCTGCTTGAAGTATGTGTAGAGCAGCTTGGACTTGTCCGACAGCGCCGAGATCGGCGTGTCGGCGCCCATCGAGCCGACCGCCTCCTGGCCGGTCGTCGCCATGGGAGAGAGCAGGAACGCGAGATCTTCCTGAGTATAGCCGAAGGCCTGCTGGCGATCGAGCAGCGACACGTCGGTGCGCGAGGCGCGCGGCTCGACGGGATTGAGATCCTCGAGCACGATCTGAGTCTTTTCCAGCCACTGCCGGTACGGATTGGCGCGCGACAACGACTGCTTGATCTCGGCGTCGGAGACGATGCGATGTTCGGTGAGGTCGACGAGCAGCATCTTGCCGGGCTGCAGGCGCCACTTGGCGACGATGCTTTCCTCGGGAACGGGAAGCACGCCCATTTCGGAGGCGAGCACGAAGAGGCCGTCGTCGGTGACGAAATAGCGCGCCGGGCGCAAGCCGTTGCGGTCGAGCGTGGCGCCGATCAGGCGCCCGTCGGTGAAGGCCATGGCGGCCGGGCCGTCCCACGGCTCCATCAGCGCGGCGTGATATTCGTAGAAGTCGCGCCGCTCCTCGTCCATCAGCGGATTGCCGGCCCAGGCCTCCGGGATCAGCATCATCATGGCGTGGGCGAGCGAATAGCCGCCGCGCACGAGGAACTCGAGCGCGTTGTCGAAGCAGGCCGTGTCCGATTGGCCTTCGTAGGAGATCGGCCACAGCTTCGAGATGTCGTTGCCGAACAATTCCGAATCGACGCTCGCCTGGCGCGCCGCCATCCAGTTGACGTTGCCGCGCAGCGTGTTGATCTCGCCGTTGTGCGCGACCATGCGATAGGGATGGGCGAGCCGCCAGGACGGGAATGTGTTGGTGGCGAAGCGCTGATGGACGAGCGCGAGCGCGGTCTCGAACCGCGGGTCCTGCAAGTCCTTGTAATAGAGCGCGAGTTGGCGGGCCAGCACCATGCCCTTGTAGACCACGGTCCGGCAGGACATCGAGACCGGATAATACTCGGCGTAGTTCTTGCCGGTCAGCGCATAGACGCGGTTGGAGATCGCCTTGCGCGCGATATACAGCTTGCGCTCGAACGCGTCCTCGTCGTGGCAATGGGCGCTGCGGCCGACGAACACCTGGCGCTGCGCAGGCTCGGTGGCCTTGACGCGTTCGCCGATCGCCGAATTGTCGACGGGAATGTCGCGCCAGCCGAGGAACTTCAGCCCTTCGACGGCGAGCACCTCTTCGACGATGCGCTCGACGTCGGCGCACGCCTCCCGGTCTCGCGGCATGAAGAACTGGCCGATCGCATAATGGCCGGGATCGGGCAGATCGATGCCGATCGCGGCGCATTCCCCGAGGAAAAACGGGTGCGGGATCTGCGTCAGCACGCCGCAGCCGTCGCCGAGATCGGGGTCGGCGCCCACCGCGCCGCGGTGATCGAGGTTGACGAGGATCTCGAGACCCTTCTCCAGGATGGCGCGCGACTTGCGGTTCTTCATGTCGGCGACGAAGCCGACGCCGCAGGAATCGTGTTCGTTGCGAGGATCGTAGAGGCCTTCGGCGATCGGCAGATGCGGATCGACGCCGGGAGCCGATGCGGCGGCGGCGGCGCTCGAAAACGTCGTGGGGGCGGCGCTGGCGTTCATCTCTCCACTCCTCGGGCGGTCGCGGGCCGCCGGCCTCTCATATTCGTCGATTGGGAAAGTTCTTGGGCCGCCTGGGTTCTCGAATTCGCAGCCGCGCCCGAAAGCGGCCACGGGCGCGTCAAGCGGAGGATTTAATTCGACCCGATTCGTTCGTGACGCCCGACATGGATCCCGGAAACCCTCGAGCCCTGCCGCCTCGGCGGCGCCCGTGGCGTGGCCGAAATGGTCAGCAAAGCTGTCCTATCGCAGCAAAGATGACAGAAATACGGCGCTGGCACAAGGCGCCCAGGCCGATCGCTCCGGTTTTTTTTAACCTCGCCGCGCGCGCCGCTTGCCAGGACCAAACCCGAGAGGGCAAGAGCGGCGCCGACACGCGAGGGTGGGCCAACATGAATTTCGCCAGCGACAACGGCGCGGGTGTGGCGCCGGAAATCCTCGAGGCGATCGTCGCCTCGGCAAGAGTCAACGCGCCGGCCTACGGGTCCGATGATTTCACCCGGCGCGCCGAGGCGGCGCTCGGCGAGGCGTTCGAAACGCCTGTGAAAGCATTCCTCGTCGCAACCGGAACCGGCGCCAATGCGCTCGCGCTCGCCGCGCTGGTCCGCCCCTGGGAGGCGGTGTTCTGCCACGAGGAGTCGCACGTCCACGACGACGAATGCGCGGCGCCGGAATTCTTCGCCGGCGGCGCCAAGCTGGTGGGCATTCCCGGGCTCGACGGCAAGATCGGGCCCGCGGCGCTGCAGGCGACGCTGGCGCGCTATCCGCGCGGCCTCGTCAAGTCGTCGCAGCCCGGCGCGCTGTCGCTGTCCGAGGCGACGGAGGCCGGCACGCTCTACCGGGTCGACGAGATTGCGGCGCTCGCCCGGATCGCCCGCGCGGCCGGCGTCGCCGTGCACATGGACGGCGCGCGGTTCGCCAACGCCGTCGTCGCGCTCGGCGTCTCGCCGGCCGACCTCACCTGGCGCGCCGGCGTCGACGCGCTGTCGTTCGGCGCCACCAAGAACGGGGCGCTGGCCTGCGAAGCGGTGATCTTCTTCGATCCGCAAAGGGCGGCGGCGTTCCCCTATCAGCGCAAGCGCGGCGGGCATACGCTGTCGAAAGGGCGCTTCCTCGGCGCGCAGATGGAGGCCTATCTCGCGGGCGGGCTGTGGCTCGAGCTCGCCGGCCGGGCCAACGCCGCCGCGCGAAAGCTCGCCGATGCGCTCGCCGATGCGCCCGGCGTCAGGCGCGCCTGGCCGACGGAAGTCAACGAAGTCTTCCTGGTCGCGCCGACCGAGCGCGCTGAGATGTGGAAGCGCGCCGGAGCGAAATTCCACGACTGGCCGACCCGGGCGCTCGCGCCGGAGCTCGCGCCCCGCGACGGCGAAACGCTCAGCCGGTTCGTCGCGTCGTTCGAGACCTCGGAGGCGGAAATCGCCGCGCTCGCGGCGCTCGCCCGGCGTTAACCGGATCGGCGATGAATTCGCGCCGTACGGGCGCCTCAATCGTTCCCCATGTGTTATGAGGAAACCATTCGTTAACGACCCGAGACCTGGTCTGGGAGGCTCTCGATGAGGCGCGAGCGGAAAATGCGCGGATCGTGGCTCGCAATCGCCGCGGGCGCGCTGGCGATCGCCGCGGCGAACCCGCCGGCGCGGGCGCAATCGATCTTCGATCTGTTCGCGCGCGACCCCGCGCGCGATGCGATCCAATCCCGGCTCGGCGGCGCCGGCTATTCGGCGCGCAGCGCGATCGTGCGTCGCGGCGGCTTCTACGTGTTGGACGCGACCGACCGCGGCGGAGCGACAGCGCGGCTGGTGTTCGACGCCCGCAGCGGCGCGCTGGTCGAGCGCGTCCCCTGGACGGCCGAAAATCGGCCCGTGGCGCGCCGAAGCGCCTGGCGAGAAGCGCAGCGCGAGGACCCGCGCCCGCCGGCCGACATCCCGGTCCGCCGCCCCTATCGCGAGGAATACGTCGATCTCGGGCCCGGCCCGGGCGCTGAGATCCCGGCTGAGGTTCCGCATCCGCGGGTGGTCGCCTTTGGTCCGGCCTCCAACGAGTTCCCGGTCGTCGCCCCACCGCCGCCCCCGCCCCCCGTCAGGGCGATCGCGATACCCGAACGGCCGCATGTCAGAACGGTGAGGACGATGCCGCCCTCGGCCCATGTGGCGAGCTACCCCGGAGCGGCGCCGGCCGCGGCCCCGGCCCCGAGCCCGCAGCCCCCCGCTCAGACGGCGGTCCCGGCGGACGCGATCGTCGTCCCCTCGTCTACCGTGACGACGCCGGCGTCGAGTTCGGACAAGGCGGCGCCGGAGACGCCCAAGACCGTGGAAGCCAGCGAGGCCGGCCCGAAGCCGGCGCCGCCCGCCGCGCCGGCGCCGCCCGCGCCCAACGCCTCGATCAACGACATCCCGGTCGCGCCGCTCGACTGACGGCGGC
>JBKQKS010000034.1:0-13947 GCA_052147395.1 Roseiarcus sp. | reverse complement strand
ATGTACCGGGCGGGGAAATCGGGCACGAACTCGTAGGACCCGCCGGGCTCGGGCGCGTAGTCGCCACCAATCACGATGTCGCGCAGGCGCCCCATCTCTTCGGGACCGAAGGTGACCGGGCGCGCGGCGCCCATCTTCACGCCCGTCCAGCCGTTGTCGTTGTGGGAGGCCGTGACCATCGCCACCGCGGGAACATCGAGCGCGAACTGCGCGAAATAGGCCATCGGCGTGATGGCGAGGCCGATGTCGCTGACCTTCGCGCCGCCTGCCATCAGTCCCGTGGTCAGCGCGAGCTTGATCGAGGCCGAATAGCTGCGGAAGTCGTGGCCGACCACGACCTCGCGCGGAACGCCGAGCTCCTTCAGGAGGCGCGCCAGCCCGAGGCCGAGCGCCTGCACGCCCATCAGATTGATTTCCTTTTCGAACAGCCAGCGCGCATCGTACTCGCGAAACCCGGTCGGCTTCACCATCGGCTGGGATTCGTAGGCGTAGGTGTTGGGAACGAGCTGCGGAGCGGGTTTGGGGAACAAGGGCGAGCCTCGAAAACATCGACCGGAAGGAGGAGACGGGCGCAGACCGTTTAGCCGATGGCGGCCGCCCGGACAATCGACGCCCGGCCGCTTGGCCGCGGCTCGGCTCAGCTGTCCATCTTCAGCGCTTCGATGAAGGCTTCCTGCGGGATCTCGACCTTGCCGAACTGGCGCATGCGCTTCTTGCCGGCCTTCTGCTTCTCCAGGAGCTTGCGCTTGCGCGTCGCGTCGCCGCCGTAGCATTTGGCGGTGACGTCCTTGCGCAGCGCGCGGATCGTCTCGCGGGCGATGATTTTCGCCCCGATCGCGGCTTGGATGGGAATCTGAAACATGTGCGGCGGGATCAGCTCGCGAAGCTTCTCGACCATCGCGCGGCCGCGCATTTCCGCGCGCTCGCGATGCACCAGCATGGAGAGCGCGTCAACGGGCTCGCCGTTGACCAGGATCGACATTTTGACCAGATCGCCGTCGCGGTAGTCGGTGAGCTGATAGTCGAACGAGGCGTAGCCCTTGGAGATCGATTTCAAACGGTCGTAGAAATCGAACACCACCTCGTTGAGCGGCAGCGCATAGACCACCATCGCGCGTTTGCCGACATAGTTGAGATCGATCTGCTCGCCGCGCCGGTCCTGACACAGCTTCAGCACAGCGCCGAGATAATCGTCGGGCGTGAGAATCGTCGCCTTGATCCAGGGCTCCTTGATATAGGCGATCTTGACGGGATCGGGCATGTCGACGGGATTGTGCAGCTCGAGCTCGGTCTTGTCGGTGACGCCGATCTTGTAAATGACGGACGGCGCGGTGGCGATGAGGTCGAGATTGAACTCGCGCTCGAGACGCTCCTGGATGATCTCGAGATGAAGGAGCCCGAGAAAGCCGCAGCGGAAGCCGAAGCCGAGCGCGGCGGACGTCTCCATCTCATAAGAGAAGCTCGCGTCGTTGAGGCGGAGCCTCCCCATCGCGGCGCGTAGATCCTCGAAGTCGGCGGCGTCGACGGGAAACAGGCCGCAGAACACCACCGGCTGCGCCGGCTTGAAACCCGGCAGCGCGTGAGCTGTCGGGCGGCGATCGTCGGTGATCGTGTCGCCGACGCGGGTGTCGGCGACCTGTTTGATCTGCGCGGTGATGAAGCCGATCTCTCCCGGCCCGAGCTCGGCGACGTCGCTCATCTTGGGCCGGAACACGCCGAGCCGGTCGACCTCGTAGACCGCGTCCGTGCCCATCATGTGGATGCGCTGGCCCTTCTTCAACATGCCGTCGATCACGCGCACCATGACGACGACGCCGAGGTAGGAATCGTACCAGCTATCGACCAGCAGCGCCTTCAAGGGCGCCGTCTCGTCGCCCTGCGGCGGCGGCAGGCGCTCGACGATCGCCCGAAGCACGAGGTCGATGTTGAGGCCGGTCTTGGCCGAGATCGGCACCGCGCCCGAGGCGTCGAGGCCGATCACGTCCTCGATCTGCTGCTTGATTCGCTCGGGCTCGGCGGCGGGCAGATCGATCTTGTTGAGCACCGGCACGATCTCGTGGCCGGCGTCGAGCGCATGATAGACATTGGCGAGCGTCTGCGCTTCGACCCCTTGGGAAGCGTCGACCACCAGCAGCGAGCCCTCGCAAGCGGCCAGCGAGCGCGACACCTCGTAGGCGAAGTCGACGTGCCCGGGCGTGTCCATCAGGTTGAGGATATAAGTCTTTCCGTCCTCAGCCTGGTACTCGAGGCGCACCGTGTTGGCCTTGATGGTGATGCCGCGCTCGCGCTCGATGTCCATGGAATCGAGCACCTGCTCGACCATGTCGCGCTCGGCCAGCGTACCCGTCTGCTGGATCAGCCGGTCCGCGAGCGTCGACTTGCCATGATCGATATGGGCGACGATCGCGAAATTGCGGATGTTGTCGATGGGGTGGGTCGTCATGGCGGCGGATTAGCAGGGCGGAGCGGCGAAGGGAACGGGAGACGCGCGTCAGCGCCATTTCACAATGCGAAGACCGGGTACGCGCTCGAATTCGCCGACATTCGCCGTCACCAAGGGAACGTCGAGCGCGAGCGCGTGCGCGGCGATGATGAGGTCGTTCGGCCCTATCGGCCGGCCCTCGCGCTCGAGCGCGTTGCGGACTCGGGCATATTCGCGATCTGCAGGCGGCTCGAACGGCAGCACGTCGAGTTCGTTCAATATCGCCTCGATTTCCTGCGCCAGAGACGCTGAAGCCCTTTTCGCGGCCCCGAAACGCAGCTCGGCGGCGACTATGACGCTGACGGCGAGGCCCTCGTCGCCAAGTTCCGCGATGCGGGTTCGGGCATAACCGCGGGGATCGCGCATCAATTCGGACACGACATTCGTGTCCAACATGTACCGCGGGGCGCTCAAAGCTCGACGTCGCGAAGCGGCGGCAGACCCTCGTCGACATCGGGAAACTCTTCCGTCACCGGCTCGAGCTCGGCGAGCAAACGCAGCAGCGATTTCTTCTTGACCGACTCCAGCACGAGCCGGTCACCCTCGCGATGAATAATGGCTTCATCTCCCGGCAGCTCGAACTCGACGGGAATGCGCACCGCCTGATTGTGACCATTGCGGAACAGGCGGACACGGCGCTCGACGCGCATGGCGAACCTCACGTTTCAGCATATGCTAAGGCCTATGCCAGCGAAAGGCAATACATCGATTTCATGTCCCACGCCCAGCTCTACGACCCGCGATGCCGGCGATGGACGCCTTACTCTCACGGCGCTACACTCTCGACCATGTCCGCCAAGCCGAGCCTCTACGATCGGGACTTTTTCGCCTGGACCCGCGAGCAGGCGGGGTTGTTGCGCGCCGGCAGAATTTCCGAAATCGACCTCGAGAACATCGCCGAGGAAATCGAAAGCATGGGGAAGACGGAAAAGCGCGAGCTGTCGAGCCGGCTGACGGTCCTTCTCCTGCACTTGGCGAAGTGGCGCTTCCAGCCCGGCTTACGCGGGCGAAGTTGGCGCCTCGGCATCGAGAGCCAGAGGCTCGACATCGCCGACCTGCTCGACGACAACCCGAGCCTGAGGCCGCTGCTGACGGAAATTCTCGGCCGCGCCTGGCGCCGCGCCTCGCTCGAGGCGCAGAAGGAGACGGGTTTCGACGCTTCGACCTTCCCGAGCGAATGCCCGTGGACGGCCGAACAGGCGCTCGACGAAGGGTTCTGGCCGGAGTAACCCAGTGAAGTTCGCGCCGCGGGGCCGCCTACGCTCGACGAATTCGCCGCCTATGGAATGCTCATCGTTGGCGCCCGGTAGGCGCGCGCTTGGCCCGGACCGAACAAGCGAAGAGTATCGCGCAAGAGGGTCTCGATATGAGCATCCGCCGCCGGAGTGAGCCGCAGTTTCACGCCCCAGCTTCGCCCAACACGCTCGCAACAATGTCCTCGATGCCGCGCGAGGAATATTCGCCGCGCTCGGCTTGGGCGAGCCCCTCGGCCAATTCGCGCCGCAACCGCGCGGTCGCCCCCGCATCGGATTCGCGTTCGCGACGCAATGCGAGCAGGGCGTCGCCCACGAGTTCGCTCGCGGACGCGGAGCTTCCAGACGCAACTTCCTTTGCGACGAACTCCGCCAATTCCGGCGTGAGGCTGACGTTCACCGAGCGCATGGGCGAATGCTAAACCCGAACAACCGGGCGTGTCAAAGGACGCCGGCAACCTCGACAGCCCAGCATTTGCGCCCAGGCGTCGCGAGCACTAAACCCCCCGTGACGGCGGCGGCAGGAGAGCGCTTTGGGCCATATCGATTACCGGAGCCTTCGCGGCAAGGTGCATGCTTTCGCGCCGGCGGAGCCGACGGGCAATCCGCATCTGTGGGTGATCGTCGAGGCCGGGGGCGCCAAATATTTCGCCACCATCAACGTGCGCTCGAACAAGGACGCGCCGGGCGATCCGATCGGCCTATCCTATCTCTATTATCTCACCGACCACGATTTCGACCACCCGATCGTGCCCAGAATCCTGGAGCGGCCGCTCGGCATGGCGCCGGTCGAGCGCTCCTACGCCGGCGGGGCGATCGACTTCCATCGCGGCAACCTGTTCGATCCCAACAATATGCGCGTGCTGCCGGCTCAGGGGCCGGGCGACGATGGCCTCGTGCATCAGCTCGGCGCGCTGCTGCAGGCGGCGCTATCGCAATCCTCGGATATCGTGTTCTACGGCAACGCCTTCCACAAGGATAACCCGCATCAGACCGACGCCGCCTTCGGCTATACGCCGGATGCGCCGTTCGGGCTCGACAACATCCACATGTCCCAGGGCGACCCGCACGAGATCAACGTCCGGCTGCGCGAGAACGGCGTCTGGCACGACGGCGCGGCCTTCGTCTGGGACGCGCCCGCCCGCCGTATGACCGCCATCTTCCTCGCCTTCCAGAGCCAGGGCTGGCACACCAACTCGAGCGGCGATCTGATCGGCGGCGCGACCGGATGCGAAGCGCCGCGCTACGACTATTCGGGCCCGACGCCGCGGCTCGTATTGCCGCTCGAGCGCGCCGCGGAGATCACCTCGGCGCACAAGAACCCCGACGGCGCCGGTTCGGCGGTGATCGCCAACATGAGCGCGGCGCCGCTCGACCTCGTCGGCTGGCGGCTGATGATCGACGCCGAGATCAGCTTCCCCCTGCCCCCGCGCCGCCTCGACCCCGGCGAGCCGATGTCGGTCCCGCTGCCGGCCGGCGCCCTCGACGACCGCGGTGGCCTCGTCACGCTGATCAACGCCGCGAACCTCAGGGTCGACGGCGAAGCCTATCGCGGCGGCGATGGCGCCAAGGGGTGGAGCACGAGCTTCCGCTAATCGAATCCATCCATGAGCAGGTTGGCGACGAGGCCGGTCCAGCCGGTCTGGTGCGAGGCGCCGAGACCGGCGCCGCTATCGCCGTCGAAGAACTCGTAGAACAGCAGGTGATCGCGGAACGCCGGGTCGCGCTGAACGCGTTCGACGTCGCCATGAACCGGACGGCGCCCGTGGGAATCGACGAGAAACAGCCGGCTCACGCGCTCGGCGAGCTCGGCCGCAATCTGGCGCAACGTCAGCTTCCGCCCCGAGCCGGTCGGGCATTCGACGAGGAACTCGTCGCCGTAATAAACGTGGAACTTGCGCAGCGATTCGATGAGCAGATAGTTCATGGGCATCCAAACCGGGCCACGCCAGTTGGAATTGCCGCCGAACAGTCCCGAAGCGGATACGCCGGGTTCGTAACCGACGGAGAAGCCGGTTCCGTCGTGATGAAAACGGTAGGGTCCGCTCGCATAGACCTTCGACAGCGAGCGCACGCCGTAATCGGAGAGGAATTCTCGCTCGTCGAGCGCGCGCCTGAGCAGGCGTTTCATGCGGCTGCCGCGCAACAGCGACAGCAAACGCATTTCGCTGCCGTGCGACGGCTCCGCCCAGCGCGACACCAAACCGGCCAGATCGGGCCGATAGTTCAACAGCCATTGCAGCCGCGCAGTGAATTGGGGAAAGCGCCTGAAGGTCTCCTCGTCGAACACTTCGACGGCGAACAGCGGGATGAGCCCGACCATCGAGCGCACTTTCAGCGGAATGCTGCGGTCGCCGGGAAGATTGAGCACGTCGTAATAGAACTGATCCTCCTCGTCCCACAGCCCGACCTCGCCGCCCATCTTGGTCATCGCTTCGGCGATATACAGGAAATGTTCGAAGAATTTGGTTGCGAGACCTTCGTAGACGGAATTGTCACGAGCGAGCTCGAGCGCGATGCTCATCAGATTGAGCGAGTACATGGCCATCCAGGCCGTGCCGTCGGACTGGTTGATGAACCCGCCGGTCGGCAGCGGTTTGGAGCGGTCGAACAGCCCGATATTGTCGAGCCCGAGAAACCCTCCCTGAAAGATGTTGCGCCCCTGCGCGTCCTTGCGGTTCACCCACCAATTGAAATTGAGCAGCAGCTTGTGGAACACGGTCTCGAGGAACGCGCGGTCCGCGGCGCCGCGCAGCTTGCGGTCCATGTCGTAGACGCGCATCGTCGCCCAGGCGTGCACCGGCGGGTTGACGTCCTCGAACCCCCATTCGTAGGCCGGCAACTGTCCGTTGACATGCATGTAGCGTTCGCTGGTGAGCAGCGTGAGCTGGGACTTGGCGAAGTCGGGATCGACCAGCGCGAGAGTGACGCATTGCAGCGCGAGGTCCCACGCCGCGTACCACGGATATTCCCATTTGTCGGGCATCGAGATGATGTCGGCGTTGTGCAGATGCGTCCATTCGCGATTGCGCCCGCCGCGCCGCGCCGCGGGCGGCGAGGGCTGCAGGGGATCGCCGGCGAGCCAGCGCCGGACATCGAAGTTGTAGAACTGCTTCGACCAGATCATGCCGGCGAGCGCCTGGCGCTGCACGGCGCGCGCGTCCGCGTCGGCGATTCCCGCCTGCAAGGCCGCGTAGAAGTCGTCGAGTTCGGCGCGCCGGTTGGCGAACACGGCGTCGAAATTTTCGAACGGCGGCGCCGTTTCCTCGGCCGGACGAAAGCGCAGCCTCGCGACTCCGGCTTCGCCCGGCGCCAACGACAGGCGCACGTAGTGAGCGCATTTCGTGCCCTCGCCCTTTGCGCTCACGGCGTCGAGGCGTCCCTCGACCACATAGTCGTTGAACCCGTCCTTGAACGGCCCCGGCGCTTCGCCTCCGAAGAGACGCGGCGTGTTGGTCTCGTTTTCCGTGAACAGCCAGCGCGGCGCCCCGTCGGTCTCGGCCCAGAACCGCATCGGCCGCAGCGTCGGATGGGTCGCCGCCACCGACCCGTCCTCGCCGGCTTTCAACAGCGGCCGCGCCTTGCCGGGCGCCCAAGACCAGATATTGCGCGCCCAGAGCTGCGGCAGAACATGAATCGGCGCCACGTCCGGACCGCGGTTCTCGACGGTCAAACGCATGAGGATGTCGTCGGGCGCCGCCTTGGCGTATTCGATGGCGACGTCGAAATAGCGTTCGCCGCCGAACGCGTCGCAGTCCCAGAGTTCGAACTCCGGCTCAGCGAAGCCGCGCTCGCGGTTCTCGCGGATCAGCCGCTCGTAGGGAAACGCCCGCTGCGGGTATTTGTAGAGCATGCGCAAATAGGCGTGGCTCGGCGCGGCGTCGCAGTAGTAATAGGCTTCCTTGACGTCCTCGCCGTGATTGCCCTGTGAATTGGTCAGTCCGAACAAGCGTTCTTTGAGGATCGCATCGCGCTCGTTCCACAGCGCGACGCCGAGGCACCAGCGTAGATGGTGATCGCCGAAGCCGCCGATTCCGTCCTCGCCCCATCGGTAGGCGCGTCGATGGGCGTGTTCGAAGGGGAAGTAGTCCCAGGCGCCGCCCTCGGCGCTGTAGTCCTCGCGCACGGTTCCCCATTGCCGCTCGCTCATGTAGGGGCCCCAGAAACGCCAGAGTTTGGCGGTTTCGGGATAGCGGATGCGGCGGCCTTCCGCCGTCGCGAAAAGATTGTGGTTCGACCCCGTGCTCGGCATCGATGCCCCTCCCGGCTCGCGGCGCCTCGGCGCCGGTAGCCAACCGTAGCAGAAGTCCTCGCCCGGAGTAGATGCAAAGGCGCGCGACCTGTAGCGCAGTTGTCACCTTCGGCCGCGACAAGGCGCGCGACAGGCTCGAGAGGCTTCCCCATGCGCATTCCCCCGTTTTCGACGCCGGGCCGATTCTGGCGTGGCAATCTGCACACGCATTCGAAGCTCTCCGACGGCGCGCTCGAGCCCGCCGAGGTGGTGGAAGCCTACAAGCGCGCCGGCTACGATTTCCTCGCGCTCTCCGAGCATTTCGTCTCCCGTTACGGCTGGCCGATCGCCGATACGCGCGGCTTTCGCTCGAACAATTTCACCACCCTGATCGGCGCCGAGTTGCACGCGATGGGCACCGAGGTCGGCGAGCTCTGGCACGTGCTCGCCGTCGGCCTGCCGCTCGAATTTTCTTGCGCCCGCGCCAGCGAGACGGGGCCGGAACTCGCCGAGCGCGCGCGCGCGGCAGGCGCGTTCGTCGCCATCGCCCATCCAGCCTGGTCGCAACTGACGATCGGCGACGGCCGTGCGCTATCGGCCGCGCATGCGATAGAAATCTACAATCACGCCGGCGCCGTCGAGACCGACCGCGGCGACGGCGCCTATCTCATCGACCAGCTCTGCAACGAAGGGCGCCGGGTCACCGCGATCGCGGTCGACGACGCCCATTTCCGTCACGGCGATCTCGACGCATTCGGCGGCTTCGTCGAGGTCAAGGCCGAGAGCCTCGATCCCGACGCCCTCATCGCGGCGCTGAAGGCGGGCGAGTTCTACGCGAGCCAGGGGCCGCGGTTCCTCGACATCGATGTCAGGCCCGACGAGGTGATGGTCGAGTGTTCTCCGGTCGATACGATCGCGCTGCTGACCGGAACTTCGCGCGCGATCTCGCGTGTCGGCCGGTCGATCACGGGCGCGAGCTTCGAGATCGCCAAGGCGATGCAGCAGGCCTGGGTCGATCCTGGGCCGGTCCGATGGTTCCGCGTCGTCGCCATCGACGCCTCGGGGCGGCGGGCGTGGACCAATCCGATCTGGATCGACGAGCTCGCGCGCTCATAGCCGCCGATGGCCGGGCGCGGCGAGCACGACCGGCCGGGTCGTCCGAAGATAAAGCCAGGACGAGGGCCCCGGCTAGCGCGGTTCGCGATCCATGCGAATCGGCGGCAAGGCAAGTTGGCGCAGTCGTTTCGCGGCGCCAGCCGAGAAATAGGTCGCGCGAAACTCTTTGATTTGAAAGGCGCATTTCGTTCTGGCGCAATACAATTGCCGTCGGAAGAGGTATGACGGCGCAAAGCGCCCGAAGATCGAGCGCCGATGGCTGAGCTTAACAGCTTGGTGACCTATTTCCTGTCTAAAACTGCGCGACTGCGGAAGCGACTCGGGCGGCGAACGCCCGCAGCCGGGCATGAAGCCGGGTTAACGAGTCTTCGCGGCTGTCCTACAATTTGGTCCCTTCCCGCCGCGGGCGGGGCGCTCGGCGCCGGCGGCGCGGGACCTGTCGCAGCGGAACCAGGATATGATCGGCTTCGTCACCAAGAAGACCCGGCAATGTGAACGATTCCGCACGGCGCTCGACCGTTCGCTGGCGATCATCGAATTCGACCCGACCGGGCGCATTCTCGACGCCAACGAGAATTTCTGCAAAGCGTTGGGTTACACGCGCGCGGAAATCGTCGGCAAGCATCATTCGATGTTCATCGATCCCGCGGAAGCGCAATCCCAGGCCTACCGCGATTTCTGGGCCAAACTCGGCCGCGGCGAATACGACGCGCGCGAATATCTGCGCATTGCCAGGGGCGGCCGCGACGTCTACATCCAGGCGAGCTACAACCCCGTTCTCGACGCCCGCGGCCGGGTCGAGCGCGTGGTCGAGTTCGCCACCGACATCACCGCGAGGAAGCTCGAGACCGCCGAAGCCGAGGCCAAGCTGAAGGCGATCTCGCTCGCGCAGGCGGTGATCGAGTTCACGCCGACCGGCGACATCCTCGACGCCAACGACAATTTTCTGCGCGCGATGGGTTACCGCCTGGACGAGATCAAAGGCCGCCATCACCGCATGTTCGTCGATTCCGCCTACGCCAATTCGCCCGACTATGCCGCGTTCTGGGCCAAGCTCGGCCGCGGCGAATACGTCGCCGACGGGTTCGAGCGCGTCGGCAAGGGCGGCAAACGGGTTCGCCTGCAGGCCTCGTACAATCCGATATTCGACCTCAGGGGAAGAGTGGCGAAGGTCGTCAAATTCGCCACCGACATCAGCGACCTGCGGGAGCTCGGAGGCAGCTTGACGAAGCTCGCCGCCGGCGATGTCGAACACCCCATCGTCAACGCGTTCCAACCTGCCTTCGAGCCGATCCGCCGCGACTTCAACGCGGCGCAGGAGAAGCTCAAGTCGACGCTGCTGACGATCGCCGACAGCGCCGATCTCGTCGCAGCGAGCGGCAAGGAGGTCACCTCGGCCTCAGAGGACCTCACGCGGCGCACCGAGGCTCAGGCCGCCAATCTCGAAGAGACCGCCGCCGCGCTCGGCGCGGTCACCGAGACCGTCAAGAAGACGGCGGAGAGCGCCGGCCAAGCCAGCGCCGTCGTCAGCGAAACTCGAAACGACGCCGAGCGCGGCGGCGACGTCGTGCGCCGCGCCGTCGAAGCCATGGGGCGCATCGAAAAGTCCTCGCAGCAGATCAGCCAGATCATCGGCGTCATCGACGAAATCGCCTTCCAGACCAACCTGCTCGCGCTCAACGCGGGCGTGGAAGCGGCCCGCGCGGGGGACGCGGGCCGGGGCTTTGCCGTCGTCGCCTCGGAAGTGCGCGCGCTGGCGCAGCGTTCGGCCGAAGCCGCCAAGGAGATCAAGGGCCTCATTTCCGCTTCGACCGAGGAGGTCGGCGAAGGCGTCAAGCTCGTCGCCGAGACCGGCGAAGCGCTCAGCCGCATCATCGCCAAAGTGGCGGAAATCAACGCCCTCATCGTCGACATGGCGCGCGGCGCCGAAGAGCAATCGAACTCGCTGCACGAGGTCAACGCTGCGGTCGCCCAACTCGACGGCGGGGTGCAGCAGAACGCCGCCGTCGCCGAGGAGTCGACTGCGGCGAGCCGCTCGCTGATGGCGGAGGCGGACAAGCTCTCCCGACTCGCGAGCGAGTTCAAGCTCGGCCGCAAGGCCGAAAAGGACGCCTTGCGCGGCGAACTCGCCCGCGTCGCGCCTCACGCCTTCGCTCAGCGCGCGTCGGTCCCGCCGCCTCCGCCCGCCTCGGGCAAGCGCCCGGCTGCCGCGCCGGCGAAAGCCAAACGCGCCGCCACGTCCGGGGCATCGTCGGCGCGCAACGCCGACTGGAGCGAATTCTGAACGGTCGTGGCGAGGCGCGAACGCCGCCGCCTCACAGCTGCTCGATCTCGACCAGCGTGCCCTGGAAATCCTTGGGGTGGAGGAACAACACCGGCTTGCCGTGCGCCCCGATCTTGGGGGTTCCGTCGCCGAGCACGCGCGCGCCCGTCGCCTTCAGCCTGTCGCGCGCGGCGAGGAGGTCCCCGACCTCGTAGCAGATGTGGTGCATACCGCCGTCGGGGTTCTTCTCCAGGAATTTGGCGATCGGCGACTTGTCGCCCAGCGGGTGCAACAATTCCACTTTCGTGTTCGGCAATTCGACGAACACCACGGTGACGCCGTGCTCGGGCACAGCATGGGGCTCCGACACCTTGGCGCCGAGGCTTTCCTTGTAGAGACGGGCCGCCTTCTCCAGGTCGGGGACGGCGATGGCGACGTGGTTGAGTTTTCCGATCATCAGGGGGGCCCTTCGGCAGTGGCGACCCTGCTTAGGGTCGGTCCGGCGCGAAGTCCAGTGGGAACATCGTAGGACAGGGCCGTCGGCGGTCGCTCACACCTCCACCACCAGCACGTGCACCACCGGCTTCTTGCCCCAAACGCCGTTGACGGCGGCGCGCACGCCGCGCTCGACAGCGCCGGAGACGAAATCGGCGTCGCGGCGCTTTCCCCGCGGCAGCGACTCGAAAGTCTCGAAGATCGCGGCGTCGACGAGCGCATCGACGCCCGCGCCCTCGCGCGTGCGCTCGGGGAGTCCGGCGAACATCACGTCGGGTTCGCCGGCCATCTCGCCTTTGGGCGTGAGCGCGATGGCGATCGACACCACTCCGGCAAAGCCGAGCTTGCGGCGTTCGGCAATGCAGCTCTGTTCCCCGCCGACGAGAATCTCGCCGTCTTTGAAAATGCGTCCATGAGGCAATTGTCCGACCACGCCGGCGTCGCCCGCGGCGAGCTTGACGACGTCGCCGTTGAAGGCGCGCACCACCTCGCGCACGCCCTGCGTCTTGGCGAAGGCGACATGTTCGGTCAGGTGCATCGCTTCGCCGTGCGCCGGCACGGCGATAGTAGGTCTCAGCCAGTCGTACATGCGGGCGACCTCGGCGCGCCGGGGATGGCCCGAGACGTGGACCAGATGCGTTCGGTCGGTGATCGTGCGCACGCCCTGCCTGGCGAGCCCGTTGAGGATCCTGCCCACGCCCCTCTCGTTGCCGGGAATGGTGCGCGACGAGAAGATCACGGTGTCGCCGCTGGCTAGCTTGGCGTTCGGATGCTCGTCCTCGGCGATGCGCGCGAGCGCCGCGCGGGACTCCCCCTGGCTTCCCGTCGCCAGCGCCAGAATCTTGTCGCGCGGCATGCGCTCGAACGGGTCGGCGGAGAGGAACGGCGGCAGGCCGTCGAGATAGCCGCATTCCCGCGCGACGGCGATCACCCGCTCGATCGCCCGGCCGAGCACCAGAATCTGCCGCCCGGCGGCGAGCCCCGCCTCGGCCGCCGAGCGCAGCCGCGCCACGTTGGACGAGAAAGTGGTGACGATGACGCGGCCCTCAGCCTCGGCGACGATCAGGGCCAGGCTCTCGGCGACATCCTTTTCCGACGGGCTCTCGCCCTCGCGCATCACATTGGTGGAATCGCAGACCAGCGCCAGCACGCCCTCGTCGCCGAGCTCGCGGAACCTCGCGGCATTGGTGACTCCACCGATGAGCGGGGTCGGGTCGATCTTCCAGTCGCCGGTATGCACCACCAGCCCCGCGGGCGTGCGAATCGCGAGCGCGACGCTCTCGGGAATCGAATGCGCCACCTCCAGGAACTCGACATCGAACGGACCGATTTCGACGCGCCCGCCGGGCGCCACGACCTGGATCGGAATCCTGGGCGCGCCGCGCTCGCCGAGCCGGCGCGCCTCGGCGAGCCCGGCGGCGAACCGCGTCATGTAGACCTTGGCGCCGAGGCCGGGCCAGAGCTCGGCGAGCGCGCCGATGTGATCCTCGTGGGCGTGGGTGATGACGATGCCGACGAGGTTCTTCCCGACCTTTTCGACAAAGCTCACGTCCGGCAGGATGAGATCGACGCCCGGCACGTCGTCGCCGGCGAACCCGACCCCGAGATCGACCATCAGCCATTTGCGGTTCTTGGCCGGCCCGAAGCCATAAAGGGCCGAGTTCATGCCGACCTCGCCGAGGCCGCCCAGGGGCGCGAACACCAATTCGCTGTCGTCGTTCATCTGGTCTGGGCTTTCATCGCGCTGTCGTGATCGGGGCGCCTTCCGTGGCGCCGGGAGGTTCCGAGATCAAGGCCATATCCGCGGCCACCACCAATTCCACGGCGCCATCGCGCTCGAGCCGCAGCTGGCCGCGAGTATCGACGCCGGCGAACCGCCCCTCTCGCTCTCCCAGGCGATCGCTGATGCGGATGGGCCCGCCGAGGCCGGCCGCCGCGGCGAGCCAGGCCTCCCGGATGGCGCCGAATCCGGCCCCGCGCGCAAAAATCGCGAGCGCCTCGTCGAAACGGCTGGCAAGGCGGTGGAATACTTCAGCGACCGCGACGTTTCGTCCCGCGAGCCGATCGAGCGCCGTCGTCGCATAGGCGAGGCCCTCGGGCGACGAGG
>JBKQKS010000033.1:0-3412 GCA_052147395.1 Roseiarcus sp. | reverse complement strand
AACTCCTTGGCGATGTCCTTGATCAGGAACGTGAGCAGGAAGAAGTCGAAAGCGTCGAGCGTCCAGCCGAGATAAGCGGCGACGATCGCCCTTGTTTGCGTCCCTGTCAAATTCACTTTTTCCTCCCTGTTTCGCCGCGGTTTCCTCCAATCTAGCGCCTGGGGCGAGGGAGGCAAGCCCGGATGTCACGGCGCACGAGCCGCCGTCGCGTCGAATCCGAGCGCCGTAGCCAGCCGATGACGACCCTCGGACGAAGTCGACCGTGGGAGCGAGGCGCAACCCGGCAGCGAAAAGGGACCTCGCGCCGCGGGGAGCCTGAGTTTCGAGCCGGACTCCGAGCGTCCTCTCCTGAAAGGCAACCTTGTAGCCGGGGTCGCTGACCCCGGCAGCCGCTCGACGACCGCGGCTACAATTGGCGGTCTTTCATGCATCGAGGCGCGCGAAGCGCATGGAAACTCATCCTGAGCTTGTCGAAGGACGACCTCGGCCTGGCGCGTAAGGGCCTCTTTCTGCGCGGCGATTGCGAGCGGAGGCAGCGAGGTCAGCGACCTCGCCTACAAGGGCGCCCGGGCAATTGCCGCAGCTTCCAGGGCTCCGCCTATTTCCTTGACATTCCCCGCTCGCGCCCCTATCCCCCGCCCGCTCCCGTCGCGCGGCCGTTCGCCGCGCGTTTCGTCGTTGGCGACGCGCGGGGGCGAAGACAAGGGCCTCGAGCCCGAACAAGAAGCCGGCCGTGCGGATCTTTTCGCATAGAGCGCGGGGAAACTGGAGTTCACATGTTCGCAGTCATCAAGACCGGCGGCAAGCAGTACAAGGTCGCCGCCGAAGACCAGATCACCGTCATGACGCTGGAGGGCGAGGCGGGCGCCAAGATCACGTTCAGCGACGTGCTCGCGCTGTTCGACGGCGAAACGAGCGTGCTCGGCGCGCCGACCGTCGAAGGCGCCAGCGTGGTCGGCGAGATCGTCGAGCAGACGCGAGGCCCGAAGGTGATCGCCTTCAAGAAGCGTCGGCGCAAGAATTCGAAGCGCAAGCGCGGCCACAAGCAGGACCTGACGATCGTCAAGATCGTCGAGATCGTCAAGGGCGCCTAAAAAACCGCCAGAAACAGAGCGGCGGCATTGCGCGCCGCAGGAAATCAAATATCATTGGCGTAATTTCGCGCGGCTTCGCGCTTCGCCTGGGATCAGGAGCGTTGACAACATGGCTCACAAGAAGGCTGGCGGCTCGTCCCGCAACGGCCGCGACTCCGACGGCCGCCGCCTCGGCGTCAAGAAGTTCGGCGGCGAGAAGGTGCTCGCCGGCAATATCATCGTGCGCCAACGCGGCACGAAATATCATCCGGGCCGCAACGTCGGCATCGGCACGGACCACACGCTGTTCGCCACCGAAGCCGGCGTCGTATGTTTCGACAACAAGTCGACCCGCCATTACGTATCGGTAGCCATTCCCGAAGTAGCTGAATGAGGCGGGGCCTCGCGAGACCCCGCCAAGGCGCCAAGCCCCCCGCGGACGGTCTCGAGGCCCACACCCTGAGACGAGAAGGCTCCAGGCCTCACGCCGACGTCCGGCAAGCCGCAAGGCTTCGAGAAGGGGATACGGAGCGCCGTATCTCCTTCGTCGTATTGGGGCTTCGTCGCCAGAGGCCCCGCTGGAGCAGAGCGGACATGTTTCCCGATATTGCCCGAGACGATGTGTTCCGGCTGGAGACCGCACGGCTCTGGCTGCGCTGGCCCCGGGCCGCGGACGCGCCGGCGATCCACCGCTATTCGAGCCGCTGGGAAGTCGCTCGATACACCGCGCGCATCCCCCATCCCTACCCGCCCGGCAGCGCCCACAGGTTCGTCTATGCGGCCCGCGACGCCAACGCCAACGGCCGCGACCTGGTGCTCGTCATCGAGCCGCGCGCGGGCAGGCGCGACGTCGTCGGCGCGGTGAGCCTCGAGGCCCATAGCGCCGACCGGCTGATGCTCGGCTACGCGCTGAGTCCTGACGTTTGGGGCCGCGGCTTCGCCACCGAGGCGGTCGCGGCAATAGTGGAGGCGGGGTTCTCGCTGAGCCGTTCCGTCGAAATCTACGCCGACGTGCGCGTCGAGAACCCGCCCTCGCGGCGAGTGCTGGAAAAGAACGGCTTCGACCACGTGAGCACCGGTCCCCAGGGCGCACCGGCGCGCGGCGGCCTCGTTGCCTGCGACCGCATGCGGCTGCTGCGCGAAGCCTGGATCGCGCGGCGCGCGGCGGCGCGCGAGGCCTCGGCGGAGGCGCTCAGATGAAGTTTCTCGACGAGGCCAAGGTCTATGTGCGGTCGGGCGACGGCGGGGCCGGCTGCGTCTCGTTCCGGCGCGAGAAGTTCATCGAGTTCGGCGGTCCGGACGGCGGCGACGGCGGGCGCGGCGGCGACGTGGCAGTGGTGTGCGCGAGCGGCCTCAATACCCTCATCGACTACCGCTATCAGCAGCATTTCAAGGCCAAGACCGGCATGCACGGCATGGGCAAGAACCGTGCCGGCGGCCGCGGCGCCGACGCCGTGCTCGCCGTGCCTCAGGGCACCCAGGTCATCGACGCCGAGACCGGCGCGTTCGTCGCCGACTTGAAGAACGTGGGCGAGCGCGCCGTGGTCGCCAAGGGCGGCAACGGCGGTTTCGGCAATCTGCACTTCACCACCTCGACCAATCGCGCCCCGCGGCACGCCAATCCCGGCCAGCCCGGCATCGAGCGCACGCTGATCCTGCGCCTGAAGCTCATCGCCGACGTCGGCCTCGTCGGCCTGCCCAACGCCGGCAAGTCGACGCTGCTCGCCGCCGTCTCCGCGGCCAAGCCGAAAATCGCCGATTATCCGTTCACCACCTTGCATCCGGGACTCGGCGTGGTCAAAGTCGATGACCGCGATTTCGTGCTCGCCGACATTCCCGGGCTCATCGAGGGCGCCCACCAGGGCTTGGGGCTGGGCGACCGTTTTTTGGGCCATGTCGAGCGCTGCGGCGCCATCATCCACCTCGTCGACGCCACGGGCGAGCACGCCGGGCGCGATTATCGCATCCTCCGCCAGGAGCTGCAGGCCTATGGCGCCGGCCTCGCCGACAAGGCGGAGATCGTTGCGCTCTCCAAGGTCGACGCGGTCGACGAGGAGACACTCAAGCCGCAGCGCGAGCGGCTGATGCGGGCCCTGCGCGCTTACGGCCCCGCCCTGCCGCCCGGCCGCCGGCGCGCGATCGTCGAACTCTCCGCCGTCGCCCGCCGCGGCGTCACCGACCTCATGCGCGCGGCGCTCAGCGCAGTCGAGGCTGCGCGGGCCGAAGAAGCGGCGCCCGAGGCCCGGACGGCCTAGCAGCGTCGGCGTCTACGCCGACGATCACGCCCCCCCGCGGAGCGTCGGCGTCCACGCCGACGGTTATGCCGCCGTCGGCGTGGA
>JBKQKS010000032.1:0-15437 GCA_052147395.1 Roseiarcus sp. | reverse complement strand
CTCGAGGCGAAACGTCGGCGTGGACGCCGACGCTCCTCGATCGCGCGTGTCGTGTCCGGGCGGCCCTACGCGGACCGCGCTCCGCAGCGCCGCCGACAAAACTTCAGTTCGCGTTCGCTTCCAGCGTCGTGAGCCGCTCGCGCGCGATCGCGAGCCCGGACGCCAGCGCGCGGTTATAATAATCGCGGGCCCGCGCGGGCTCCCCGGGGGCGCCGACGACGCCGAGCTTCTTCAGCATCGTGGGATTGTAGGCGTCGCCGAGCGCGAGCAGGGCGCGCTTGTCGCCGAGGTCGGCGGCGCGCTCGAGCCAGCGGCGCGCGGCGGCGAGTTCCCCGTCGGCAAGCGCGACGAGGCCGCGGGCGCAGGTCTCCGCGGCCCCCGGACTCGCCGGCGCGCTCGCGTCGAGCGCGGGCTCGGGGCTCGGCGCCGCCTCATGCCGCGGCGCGAAGACGACAGAACGGGCAAGACTGCTGAGCGCCGCCTTGGGGATATCCGGAGTGAGCGGCGCTGTCGCGGATGTCGATGGCGACGGCGTGGCGACGAGTGTCGGCGGCGGGACGCGCAGCGCCGACGCGGCGGCGACGAACTCCGGTTGCTCGACCAGCGGTCGGGCGCTGATCCGGTCCGGCTTGACCTGGGGCCAGAACGCAACGCCGAGCGCGCCTGCCGCAGCGGCGCAGAGCAAGCCGGCGCCGATCTCCAGAGCGAGCGTTTTCGAGAAGCATTTCTTCATGGCGTGGCTCCCCGCGCCTCGGTGAGGCTCTGGAAGAGTTTCTCCGCGTCGGTGGCGTTCGCGCCGTCAGCGGCGGCGGCCTGGGCGCGGGCGCGGAACGCATCGAGCGCCGGGTCGGCCGCGACGCGGCGCGCCTCGAGCCAATGCGCCGCCGCGGGAAGACGGGGCCAGTCCAGGCTCGCGGCGAGATTGACATCGCGCCACGACGGATCGGCGCCCGCGCCGGTGAGCATCGCGAATTTGCCGAACAGCGCGTCGACGAACGCGGAGTCGCGCGTCTCGCGGTCGGAATGCGGCGCGGCGTCGACCGCGATGAGCGCCATGGGAGAAGCGAGCGTGTCGACGGTTGCGCCGGCGGCGATCAGCTGCGGGCGCTCGCCCGAAGTGAGCGCGACCGGCGCGTAGACGGCGCCGAGCGCCGGCGACATCGGCAGCGGCAGAATGTGAAAACGCCCACCCGCGCCGAAATCGGCCAGAGCCTTGCCGCCGCCGACGGCGACGACGGCGACGGCGCTGGCGTGGGCGAGGTCGCCGAGCCCGTCGGAGAGGCTGTCGCCGACCAGCATCGGTTTGACGCCGAGCCGCGCGAACAGCGCCTTGGCGACCGTCTCGCTGGCGCTTTCGGGAAGGCCGACCGAGACCCGGCGGCCGTTGAGATCGGTGATCGCATTGATCGACTTGTCGGCGACGATCTCGATCGTCTCGTCGGCGAGGCGCGTCACATAGGGCGTCTTGTCCTTCCACGACGCCTTCGCATCGTCGATGAGCGCGTCGACTGGGGCGATGGCGAAGTCGACGCTGTCGCCATCGGCGAGCTTGGCGAGCGCCTCAGGCGACACGCGCCCGTTGCTCGCGGCGCGCGCGCGAACTCCCGCCGCCTTCAGCGTCGAAACGACGTCGTTCTCCATGTGCAGCGCGCACGCGTCGTCGGCGTCGGCGTACACAACGAAATCGTTCGAGGCCGCAGCTTTCGCCACGCGCGCGCGTCTCTCGTCGACCTTGGTCGGGGACGCCGGCGCCGCCTCGGATTTCTCGCCGTAGCGGGCGCCGTGCCATAGCACGCGCTTACCGTGCCGATAGACCGCATGACCATAGGGAATCATTCCGGGAGGCGCGCTCTGCGCCTGCGCCGCCGCGCCGAGCGCCAGAAATGCTAGAGCGTAGGGCGCGCAACGCGATATCACGCGCAAACCCACTCTCATCCGCCGCCGCCTCCCCCGAGGCCGATGCGGACGTACGTCTACGCCGTTCATCATGAACGCACCCTCTAGGGCGAATGCGTCGTTCTCGAGGCGGCTTCTTTCTCCTTCCGTCGCACTTCGTCGAGGGCCGCGTCCAAATCAATGGCTTGCAGACGTTCCTTGGCGCCGGTCTCTAGCCAGACGAGCCAAGCTCTTACTGGACGCCGGTAAATCTCGGCGAGCGCGGCGCGGTAGAGCGCGAGCTGCGCGACATGGGCGCGCCGCGCCGCGCCGGACGCCGAGCCCGATTTGAAGTCGACGACGTCGATCGCCTCGGCGCCGACGGCGAGCCGGTCGACGCGTCCCGAGAATGCCAGCGGCTCGCCGGGCTGCGGCAAGCTGCCGGAAATCGCCACTTCCGCCCGGGAGTTCGGCCCGAACAGCGGCGCGAGGTCCGGGTCGGCGAGCAGTCTCAGCGCGCGCTCGGCGAGGCTTTCGCGGGTCGGCGCGTCGAGCCCAGCGCCATGCGCGGCGAGATAGCGCGCCGCCGCTTCAGCGCGCGCCGCGGGCGCGAGGTCGGGCAACAGCTGCAGTAGCGCATGCGCGAGCCGGCCCGCCTCCTGGCGCCGCCGTCGTTCCGGGGTCGAGCCCGGCGTCGCCGCGACGCGCGACGGGGCGGTTGGAGCGTGCGCCGTTTCCTCGGCAGCCGCGAGGCCGAGCCAGGCCGGCGGCGCGGCGACCGGCGCCGCGGCGGCGGTCTCGGCTGTTGGCGGCGAAGGCGGGCCTGCGCCGAAGCGCCAGACCGTATCTGCGGGCCAGGGCGCCGGATGCGGCGCCAGCGCGTCTTCGAGGCCGGCGCGGATGAGGTCGTACCAGCAATCCTGTTTGCGTCCGCTCGCGCCCTCGTGAGCCGCGACGACGAGCCGCTCGGCGGCGCGCGTCATCGCCACATAGAGCAGCCGGCGATGCTCGCCGGCCTCAGCCCGCGCCGCCGCCTCGCGGGCGGCGCCGAGAGCGGGAGAATCTTCCTCGCGCTTGGCGGCCCAGAGCGCCAGCGCCGGTCGTTGAGGCGTCGCCGGCTCGATCTCGAGCCACTTGGGGTCGTGCCGGCCGGTCGGCGCGCTCGCCGTGTCGGGCAGGAACACGATCGGCGCTTCCAGTCCCTTGGCCGCGTGCACCGTCATCACTCTCACTTCGGCGGCTTCCGCCTCCATGTCGCGCTTCAGCGCCGTCTCGTCATTCGCGACCGCGTCGAGGAAGGCGGCGAGCGAGGGGGACTCGTTGCGCTCGAAGCGAAAAGCCAGCGCCAAAAATTCGTCGATCGCGTCGGCGGCTTCGGGGCCGAGCCGGCCGATCAGCGCGCGCCGCCCGCCGTCGGCGCCGAGGAGGCGGGCGTAGAAATCGAACGGCGCCAGTTTGCGGGCCCGCTCGCGCCATAGACCGATCGCCGCCGCCGCGGCGCGAAACCGGCTCGCCTCCAACGCCTCGGCGAGCGAGCCGGCGCGGCGCGGCGCGAACTCGAGAAGATCGTCGTCGCAAAGCCCGATCAGCGGCGACTTCAGAACTTCCGCGAGCGCGAGATCGTCGTCTCGGCAGAGCGCCGCGCGGCCGGCGGAGACGAGGTCGTTGACGGCGATGTGGTCTCTGAGCTTCAGCCGGTCGGCGCCGGCGAAGGCGATGCGGCGCCGGCGCAACGCGCGCGTCATCGCCTCGTAGAACCGCCCGCGCGAGCGCACCAGCACCAGGATGTCGCCGGCGCGTATGCGCCGCGGCGTCTTGTCCTTGCCGACGACGCGCTCGAGGGAAGTCGGCGACAGCCAGTCGGCGATCACGCCGGCGATGCGCTCGGCGAGCACGGTCGCCGGCTCGCTGCGGCTCGCGGCGTCGAGCGGCATCCGCCAGTCCTCCGGCTCGGGCTCTGGGTCGGGCTGGATCGGCGCCCAGATCTCGACCAAGCCGGGCAGGTTGGCGTGGAAGGCGCCGTGCGGCGGCGCCTTGTCTTCGCCGGCGCTGACGCCGCGCCAGGCCTGCTCTAGCGAGAACACGCGGTCGACCGCTTTCAGAATCCACGGCGACGAGCGGAATGACAGATGCAGGCTCACGCGCTCGAAAGGCAGCTCGGCGGCGGCGTGCCGGCGCGCGAACTCCCGCCGCATCGTCTCGAACATCGCTGGCGCCGCGCCCTGGAACGAGAAGATCGACTGCTTTTCGTCGCCGACGGCGAACAACGTGCGCGGCCGGCTGGTCCGCCCCCGGCCTGCGAGCATTTCTTCGCTGAGCCGCTCGAGGATCTGCCATTGCACGCGCGACGTATCCTGCGCCTCGTCGATGAGGATGTGCTCGATCCCCTTGTCGAGCTTGTAGAGCACCCAGGCGGCGTCGGCTTTGGCGATGAGCGCCAGCGCGCGCTCGACGAGATCGTCGAAATCGAGCCAGCCGCGGGCGTTCTCCAGCCGCGCATATTCGCCCATCGTCGTCTCGGCGACGCGCATCAGGTCGACCGAGCGCGCGAGCGCCTCGGCGTCGCGAAGCTTTTCGCGCAAACGCTCGAGCCGCGCCTGCTCGTCGTAGAGCTGATCGCCGAAATCGCGGAATTTTTCGGCGACGCCCTTGGTGAGCAGGATTTTACGCGGCGGCCCCTTCTGGGTGAAGAAGGCGTCGAGATAGACGGCGAGCTGCGCTCGAGGGTCGGCGCCCATATGCGCCGCGCCTTCGAGCAGCGTCGCGCGCTCTTTGTCGGTCTTGACGCCGGCATTCAATGCCTTAGCCCATTGCCGCCAGCGCCCCGGCCCGCCGCCGTCCTCGCGCATCGCGCGCTCGAGTTCGGCTTCCGTCTCGCCCGGCTTCAACCCGAGCCTCGCCCGCAGCCGTTCGCGATAGGCCTCGTGGCCGCCATAAGCGGCAATGTCGGCGCGCTTCTTCAACGTCTCGGCGATCAGCGCGTCGAAGCCGCCGGCGCCGGCTTTGGCGGCGATGCGCTCGATCGCCGCCGCGAGCTCGGGCTCGGCGTCGGTGAACGCCCGCGCGCGAGCCTCGCGCATGAGGTCGTCGGCCTCGCGCTCCTCGAGCACCCGGAAGCCCGCGGGGACATTGGCCTCGAACGGGAACTGATGCAGCAGCCGCTCGCAGAACGCATGGATCGTCTGGATTTTCAGGCCGCCCGGGGTCTCGATCGTGCGCGCGAACAGTTTTCGCCCCCGCGCGAGCGTTTGGGGCTCGGGTTTGGCGCCGATCTCGGCCAGCGCCTGCGCCAGCGCGTCGTCGTCGAGCGCCGTCCATTTCGCCAGCGTCTTGAACACCCGCGCCGCCATGTTCGCCGCCGCCGCCTTGGTGAAGGTGAGGCAGAGAATGCGCGCGGGATCGACGCCCTCGATGAGCAGGCGCAACACGCGCAGAGTGAGCACGTGGGTCTTGCCCGAGCCCGCGTTGGCCGACACCCAGGCGGAGGCTTTCGGGTTCGAGGCGCGCGTCTGCGCCGAACGCAGGGCGTTTTGGTCAGGCCCGGTCATCGCCGCGCCTCCGCGCCGCCACACACCCCGCTCGTCCTGAGCTCCTTCGACGAGCTCAGGACCGAAGGGGCCTCGAAGGACGCGGCTGCGGACACGACGGTTTGTGCAATGGCATGGCCCCGTGGAACCTGCCTGTTGGCGATGGCCTCGAGAACCAATACTTGCGTCAAACATCGGCGGCCGTGCATGGCGCGACCTTCGGCGGGCCCTGGAGCGTCCTTCGAGGCCGCTTCGCGGCTCCTCAGGACGAGGGGATTGGGCTGCCCCAACAGGCCGCTGTTGCAGTCCGGATCGGCGCTCGCCGCGAATCCGTTCCTCATTCCTCGCCCCCCGCGTCGCCCGTCGCCGCCCATTCCTGCACCCGTGCGAGATGATCGTAGTCGGCGCCGCGGCCGACGAATTTGGGGTAGGGCTGCGACAGATAGGGGGTCTCGGGGTTCGCGAATTGCGCGATGAGCTCCTGCAGCCCCGCGTAATGGCTCTCGATCACCGCCTTCAGCGAAGACTCCTTGGGCGGCTTCACCGCCCGCGCGTCGCCGCCTTCCGCGCCGCCGAGCTTGAAATAGATGAGCGCCTCGGCGTCGCGCGCGCCGACGTCCGCAAACGCGCCGCGCGCCAGCATCGCCGCCTCCAGCGTCAGTTGCGGCGCGAAACCGACCGCGACCTCCTTGTCGCCCGGCGGCGAACCGGTCTTGTAATCGACGAGCGCCGCGCCGCCGTTCGGCAGCGTCTCGATGCGGTCGGCGCGGGCGGTGAGCGTGAACGGCGGCGCGCCGGGAACGGCGATCTCGAGCGCGCCGTCGCGTTCGAAATAGACCGCCAGCGCCTCGACGCGCCGCTCGGCGTCGAAGGCGAGGAACCGCTCGAGGCCCATCGCGATGCGCGGCCAGCTCAGCGCCCGGAACGCAGGATCGGCCAACAGTGGCGCGAACAGCCGCTCGGCGGCGGCGATGAGCCGCGGCTCGGCGTCCTCGGCGGCTTCGCCCGGCGGCGCGCTCAGCGAAAATTGTTCCAGCACGGCGTGCCAGATCGTCCCGACCTCGCGCACGCCGGCCGCGGCGCCGATCGGGCTCAGCGGCGCGAGCTTCAGGATGCGCTCGGCGAAGATCGCATAGGGGTCGCGGCGCAGCGTTTCTATGCGGGTGACGCTGAGCTTGACGGGGCGCAGTTCGACCGGCGGTCTCGGCTCGGGCCGGGTGAGACGCTCCCGGGTCGCGGCATGGTCGAGGGCGCGCGCATATCCGAGCCAGCGCTCGCCGCGGCGCTCCATCGCCGCCATTTCCGCTTCCCCGGCGACCGCGCCGAGACGTTGCAGGAATCGCGAGGCGACCGTCGGCGCGCGCAAGCGTTTTTTCGCCCGCGAAACAATCGCCTCGGGGGCGCCGAGCGCGGCGGAAAAATCGTGCGCCGTCTGCCCGATGCGCCGCTCCGGCGCCGAGAGGCCGAGCGAGGCGCGCATCGTGCGATTGAGGAACGCGTCGGTTTCCGCCGCCGGCGGCCACACCGTCTCGTCGAGACCGCCGGTGAGCACGAGGTCGAAGCTCAGCAGGCGGGCCTCGAGCAGACCGAGAATCGCGAGCCTCGGATGCGCGCCGCTCGGCGCCGGGGCGCGCCTGCGAGCGACCTCCGCCTCGAACAATTGCCGATAGTCGGCGCGCGTCACCGCGAAACTCTGGCCTGCAGCGAGCGCCCATTCGTCGAACATGTCATCGAGCGCGAGGCCTTCGGCGGTCGCGGTGAGATCGCCGGGGGCGGCGAGCGCGGCGAGCGCGGCGCGGTGCGCTTCGATGCGGCTGGCGAGCGGCGTCTCGCCCGGCGCCGCGCGCAGCGGCGCGAGCGCGGCGGCGAGATCGGCGAGCAGCCTTCGTGCGGCGCGAAAGTCCGCGTCGGAGAGCGAGCGCATCGCGGGATGGGCATGGACGTCGCGCGCCGCCTCGCGCCCCGCCGCCAGCGCGGCGTCGATGTCGTCGAGGCCGGTGGGCGGCAGCATCGCGCGCAATACGCCGAGCTCCAGCGCGCGGGCGTCGCCAGCGATGGCGGCCCGGCTGAGCGCGACGTCGGGATGGGCGAGGAGGGCGGCGATCGGCCCCGGCGAAAAGTCGCGCGCCGCGGCGAGCGCGAGCCTCGCCAGCGCGCCGGCCCGGGTTTCGCCGAGCGAGCGGCCGGCGGAGTTTTCCACCTCGATCCCCCACCGCGCGAGCTCGGCGGCGACCCGGCGCGCCAGCGTCGCATCGGGCGTGATCAGCGCCGCGGTGCGGCCGGGCGTCTCCAGCGCCTCGCGCATCGCGACGGCGAGCGCCAGCGCCTCCTCGCTCTCGGTCTCGGCGACGATGAGCGAGACGCCGGAAAGCCCTTCGGTGATCGCCGCGGCGCCGAGATCGCGCCGGCGCTCCGGCCACAACGCCGTCGTCTCCGCCGGCCTCAGCGCCTCGCTCAGCACTTTTGCGCGCGAGCGCAGCGCGGTGGGGCGCTCGCCCAGCGTCCGCACGTCGCAGCGCCAGACCCCGATGAAGCCGAGGAGCCGGCTCAGCAGCGCCTGCGGATGGCCGGCGACCGGGCCGGCCTCCTCCTCCGGCCGGCCGAGCGAAGCGAACGCGTCGTCGTCGAGGTCCTGATCGAGCTGCGGCAGCACCACCGCGCCCTCGCGGGCGCCCGCGATGGCGGCGATGAGCCGCGCGGTCGCGCGATTGGCGCCGGTCGAGCCGGCAATAATGACCGGCCCGCGCCCGCCCACGGCGAGCGCGCGAATCTCCTGATCGACCCGCTCTGCGGTCAGCGTCGCGCCGTCGACGAGGTGTTGCTCGTCGAGCCAGCGCGGCCAGGCGTCGAAGGCGATCTTCAGGAAGTCCAGGGTGATGCGCCAATAGGGATCGAACGCGTCGGCGACCAGGTTCTCGAGTTTTTCCGGCGCGACATCGTCGATGATCATGTCGTCGATCAGCGCCGCGAGATCGGAAGCGAGCGCGAAGGCCTGCGCCGGGCTCGCGGCGACGAGCGGCGGCTCGCTCGGGTCGACGACCAGCCTGCCGTCGGCGTCGACGCGGCGGATCGCGCCTTTCAGCGCGCGTCCCCAGGCGAGCGCGAGCTCCGCCAGCACCATACGTCGCGCCAGATCTCCGACCGCCGGGCGCTCGGCCAGCCCAGGCGTCTCGTCCGTCGTCTCCGGCGGCGTCAGCGGCTCGAACACGCCGAGCGGGGCGATGCGCGGCAGGATGAGGCTCTCGGCGCCGCTCGCCGCGACGAGCTCGCGCTCGAACGCTCGGGAAGCGCGCTGCGTCGGCAGATAGATCGTGGCGCGGGCGAGGTCGAGCGGATCGGCCGAGGGGAAGTTTTCGATGAGCTCGCCCGAGACGAGCGCGCGCGCCAGCGTCGGCAGGAACGGCGCGCCGGCGGGGAGGGTGAACACGCGGGGTTGGCGGGCTTCGATCGGCATGAGGCGAGCATATCCGAGTCGGCGCAATTTGCATCCGGCCGCGTCGCCGCGAAGCCTCACGTCACGCACATTCCGGGCGATCCGCTCGGAACGTATGCAAAGCTGCGGAATTAGCGCCTTCTCCCCTCTCCTGAAAGGCAACCTTGTAGCCGGGGTCGCTGACCCCGGCAGCCGCTCGACGACCGCGGCTACAATTGGCGGTCTTTCATGCATCGAGGCGCGCAAAAGCGCATGGAAACTCATCCTTCGACAAGCTCAGGATGAGGGGGAGAGGGGCTCTCCTGAAAGGCAACCTTGTAGCCGGGGTCGCTGACCCCGGCAGCCGCTCGACGACCGCGGCTACAGTGGCGGTCTTTCATGCATCAAGGCGCCCAAAAGCGCATGGAAACTCATCCTTCGACAAGCTCAGGACAGGGGGAGAGGGACTCAGGATGAGGGGGAGAGGGGCTCAGGACGAGCGGGAGAAGGGGCCCAGCGTCGGCGGCGCGAATTGATCAACCGAAAACCGTCTCACATCGCCGCGCCGTTTCGTCGTTTGCGTCATTGCTGCGGACCCATAGTCCCCGTCGTCTTCAATCTCGCCGACCTCACCCAACCCGAGACGATGCCCTCCGGTCTCGAGATCCCGTAAATCACCGATGTCCATCCGTCGTCCGTGCTGGCATAGGCGATCAGTTGGTCTTTGGCGATGACGAAAACGCCAGTCATGGGGCAGTGAAAATTCGGCGCCGAATAGAATTGCAGCCTTCCAGCGCCGACGACCACTTCGCCGAGCGGCGGGGAGAACATCGGCGCTTGGCTCGTGCCTGCTTCGGGCGGCTTACAGGCCATCGGTGTCCCTGCGAGGGCGCCAAGGCAGAGGCAGCCGAACAGCGCTGCGCCGCCGGCGATGGCGGTCATGAAGCTCTTCTTGCAAATCATTTCCGTCTCCATGGCAGCGCCTGGACGCCGATGCCCGGCGACGAGTTCAGCTTGGCCGGCGTCGGGCAACGGAAGCGCCGGGCCTTTCCTTAAGCGGAAGTTCAGATCGGCGCCGCGCCGAGTTCCGCGCGCCAATGCGCCGCGCGGTCGTCGAACGCCGCGCGGCGGGCGAAGTCGAGCGCCTCGTCCTCCAGCCGCTCCAACGCTTCGAAGGCGAACGCCGCCTCGCCATGGGCGTTCCAGGCCGCCTGCAACTCGCGGCGCGGATGGCCGCCGCCGCGCAGCGTGAACAGCAGCCGGTTCCAAATCTTGTCGATGTCGGGCGTCGCGCCGACCCACACCGCGCCGGTCGCGAGGCAGCGCAACGCGAAGATTCCCGCGGCCGATTTCTTTTCCTTGTAAGCCGCGCGCGCCGCGCGCCGGTCCTCGGGTTTCATCGCCTTATCCGTACTTGGCGTCCGCCGGGGCGCGGCGGCTCGAGGAGTCTGCCGCAATCCGGCTCGTTTCGCCAGAGCGCTGCGGGCGGCCGAGTTTCGGCGTGATTGCGCGGGTTGGCCTTTTGCGTCATGCTGCCGGCGGAGACTCTCGGATGAGCGGCGAACCTGAAAACCTGGTGTTGCAACTGCTGCGGGGCATTCGCGCCGATGTGGCGGCGGTCGACGCGAAGATCGACCGCAAAGTCGACGATCTGCGCAGCGAAATGAATTCGCTGCGCGGAGAATTGCGCAGCGAAATAAATTCGTTGCGCGCCGATGTCGCCGCGGACTTGCACGAAATGCGGGCCGAGATGACCTCGATGCACAAGGAAACACGGGAGCAAATCGTGGGCTTGCGCCGGGCGGTGATCGAGTATCACTCGACGGTCGTCGGCCACGGGATCCTCATCAGCGAACTCGAAGAGCGCGTGCGTCGGGTCGAACAGCATCTCAACCTGCCGCCGCTGAAGGCGCATTGAAGCGCGCGCGCCTCAAATCAACCGCAACCCCTTCAACGACGCGTGGCCCTGCCTTCCCACGACGATGTGGTCGTGCGCCGTCACCCCCCGCGGCTTGGCGAGGGTGACGATGTCGAGCGTCATCTCGACGTCCCGCTGCGACGGCGTCGCGCCGACCCACAGCGCGCCGGTCCTCGGGTTTCATTGCCTATCGCTGTTATTGCGAGTTGTGTTGCCCGGAAGGCGGTGAGGCGCCGCGATGTTTGTAGCCGGCCGCGTCGAGGCCCGCTGGCCCAGCTGACGAGCGCGGCGGGGGCCGGCCTCGGCGCGGCAGGCTACAAATGCGTCGGATGAAAACGTGTTTGTCGATTCTGTCCAAAACTACAGTACAGATATGATCTTATGGCCGAAGAATTTCTTTTCCCAAAATATCTTGCCCGGCATCTCTTGTCTAAGTCGCTTCATCATTGCGTTAAGGTAAATATCATGGTAGCTTTTGCCGACCAGGATCAGCTTATTGTGTCCCAAAGCCAGCGGCACGAATTTCGGCTTTCCGGTCACGAATAGGGTTGCAACGCCCTCCATTACGCCTGGCCAGCCGGCGTTCATGATATCGTCGATGATGATGGCGCCTCCCGTGTGGGTCACCGCCTCGGCAAAATGATAATCATTGATGATATGTTCGGGTTCGTGTCCGCCATCGATGCTGAAGAACTGAAACCGGCCGAACTCTTTTGTTATGTCGAGCTGATCGGCGAAGGTCAGATCAAACGAATCTATACCCATATCTATGAGTTTAGCGCCGGTGACGCCACATTTAGCCACATTCGTTCTGAACGTGGCCAACAGGTCTTTGTGGCCCCCGCCGGAATTGTCAATGTTGAAAAGTTGTTTGTCGAACAAATCTATGGCCAGGCTCGGCCGCCCGTCGACCGCGTGCGCAAGGCCAATGATGAACTTGCCCTTGAACACGCCAATTTCACAAGCGCCGCCGACGACTCCGCATTTATTCATCTCTTCTCCCAAGTGGGAGACCACCCGTAGTATGTGTTCGCTCAGCCATCCTTCCACGTGAGGAAAGCCATCAGAGATATAGCGCGATACCGATTGCACGGACATGGCGGCTCCACGAAGACCTTTTATTCATTGGCGCGGGGCGACCAGTTTAGACCTTGTCTGCCGGCGCGGCCAGTCGGGGAATGCGGGAACGGCAGCCGTGCGGCGAAAGCGGCCCGAGGACGCCGTTCGCCAGCCCGAGGGCCGCGCTTCGCCGAGCGCCGCTCTCAAATCAACCTCAGCCCCTTCAGCGACGCGTGGCCCTGCCGGCCGACGATGATGTGGTCGTGGACGGAGACGCCGAGCGGCTTGGCGACGGTGATGATGTCGAGCGTCATCTTGACGTCCTGCTGCGAGGGCGTCGGATCGCCGGAGGGGTGGTTGTGGACCAGGATGATGGCGCTCGCCGAAAGCTCCAACGCGCGCTTCACGACTTCGCGGGGATACACCGGCGTGTGGTCGACGGTGCCGACGCCCTGGCTCTCGTCGGCGATCAGGCCGTTCTTCTTGTCGAGGAACAATATGCGGAAATCCTCCTTGTCGGCGAACGCCATCGTCGAGCGGCAATAATCGATCACCTCCGACCACGAGCCCATCGACGGCCGCTTCTTGATCTTGCCCCTGATGAGCCGTTGCGCCGCGGCTTCCACGATCTTGAACTCGGTCGCGGCGCCGGCCGACATGCCGTCGATTTCGACGAGCCGCTCGAGCGGGGCGGCGAGCACTTCGGGGAACGAGCCGAAACGGGAAATCAGCGCCTTGGCCAGAGGTTTGACGTCGCGGCGGGGGATGGCGCGGAACAGCAGCAGCTCGATGAGCTCGTAATCGGCGAGCGCTTCGGCGCCCGCCTCGCGAAACCGTGTGCGCAGCCGTTCGCGGTGGCCGTGATAATGGGCTTCCGGCTCGTCGTTCATGTCGGGAAGGGCGGCTTGTCCAATCCTGCCGGGGAGAGCGTGAAAACCTCGCAGCCGGTCTCCGTCACGCCGATCGTGTGCTCGAACTGCGCGGAGAGCGAGCGGTCGCGCGTCACCGCCGTCCAGCCGTCGGCGAGCACTTTCACGCCGGGTCCGCCGAGGTTGATCATCGGCTCGATGGTGAAGAACATGCCGGGCTTCAACGGCGCGCCCTCGCCGCGCCGGCCCACATGCAGAATGTTGGGCTCGTCGTGGAACAGCCGTCCGAGCCCATGGCCGCAGAAGTCGCGCACCACCGAGCAGCGCTCGGACTCGGCGTAGGCCTGGATCGCGCAGCCGATGTCGCCGGTCGTGGCGCCGGGCTTCACGGCGGCGACACCGCGCAGCAGAGATTCGTAGGTGACGTCGATGAGCCGCGCCGCGCGCCGGGCCGGGACGCCGGCGCAATACATGCGGCTGGCGTCGCCGTGCCAGCCGTCGAGCACGTAGGTGACGTCGATGTTGACGATGTCGCCGTCGCGCAGCGGCTTGTCGTCGGGAATGCCGTGGCAGACGACGTGGTTGATCGAGGTGCAGATCGACTTGCGGTAGCCGCGATAATGCAGCGGCGCCGGATAGGCGTCGTGATCCATGCCGAATTCGTAGACGAACTTGTCGAGCGCATTGGTCGTCACGCCGGGCTTGACCAAAGGGACGAGCCTATCCAGGACCTCGGCCGCGAGCCGTCCGGCCTTGCGCATGTCCTCGAAGGCATTCGGTCCGTGCAGCTTGATGTGGCCGTTGCGGCGGGTTTGCAATTCGCTGGAATCGACGAACGTCATGTGTATGCCCCATGGGCGTTTCGCCCGGTTGCTGCGCATCTAATGCCCCGTCGACGGAACGCAAGCATTCTAGCGCCGGGACAGGGCAAAATCGACCCCGCGCGGTTTCGGCTGGAAAGGGCGGCCGCCCCGCGCTATAGCCCCGCGGGCGCCGAGAGTTTCGCATCGAAAATGTCCTTGAGCGTCGACGATCCCGCGCCCTTCGGCCGGCATGCGCCGCACGGCCTCGTGAGGGCGGCGATCGCGGTGGCCCGCCGCTGCTCGCGCGGCTGGTGGCCAATGCGCCTCGCCTTCGCCATGCGCGCGCTCGCGCTCGCCCGGCTCGGCGGCCGGCCGGTCGATCTCGTCTCGCTCGGAGCGCGCATGCGCCTCTACCCGCAGCGCAGCGTCGCCGAGAAGCGGCTCGCCTTCACGCCGCAATATTTCGACCCCGACGAGCGCGCGCTCATCGCCTCGCGGCTCTCGGGCGATTTCGTATTTCTCGACATCGGCGCCAATTGCGGCGGCTACGCTCTGTTCGTCGCCGGGCTCGGCGGCCCGCGCTCGCGCATCCTCGCGGTCGAGCCGCAGCCCGAGGTGTTCGAGCGCCTCGTCTACAACATCTCCCAGAGCGCGTTCATCAACGTCAAGGCGGTCGGTTGCGCGGTGCTCGACATCGACGGCGAGGCGACGCTGTTCGTCAACCACGCCAACGAGGGCGAAAGCTCGGTGCGTTTCATCAACGCCGACGCGCGCGTCGACGAGATCCGCACGCCGGCGAAAACCTTGCTGGCGCTCGTCCGAGAAGAGGGGTTCTCGCGCATCGACGCCGTCAAGATCGACATCGAGGGGGCCGAAGCGTTGGCGTTGGAGCCCTTCTTCGCCGCGGCGCCTCGGGCGCTCTGGCCGCGGCTCATCGTGCTGGACTATCTCTGGCTGAGGCCCGAAGATGCGCTGGAAGCGCGGCTCGCCGCGCTCGGCTATCGCGAAGTCCTACGCACGCGCCAGAACGTAGCCTACGAACGCGAAGGAGGCGCTTCGAGCCCATGACGGATCCTGCGAGCACCGTGACCGCCGCCGTACTGGTCATCGGCGACGAAATCCTCAGCGGGCGCACCAAGGACAAGAATCTCGGCTACATCGCCGAATATCTCGCCCGCATCGGCGTCGACGTTCGCGAGGCGCGCGTCGTTCCCGACGTCGAAGCGGAAATCATCGCCGCGCTCGACGCGCTGCGCGCGCGTTACGACTACGTGTTCACGACCGGCGGCATCGGCCCGACCCACGACGACATCACCGCCGATGCGGTCGCCAAGGCGTTCGGCGTCGGCCTCGAGGAGGACCCTCGGATCATCGCGCTGATGCTGGAGCGCTATCGCCTCGAGGATCTGACTCCCGCGCGCCGGCGGATGGCGCGCGTGCCCGTCGGCGGCGCGCTCATCGAGAACCCGGTGTCGCGATTGCCTGGCTTCCGCATCGGCAACGTCATCGTGATGGCGGGCGTGCCGGCGGTGATGCAGGCCATGCTCGACGCGGCCGTCAAGACTATCCGCACGGGGTCGCCGATGCAGGTGGAAACCATCGAAGCCGGCCCGATCGCCGAGGGGCGCTACGGCGGCGCCCTCGGCGAGATCGCCGCTCAGCGGCCGGATGTGATGATCGGCTCCTATCCCTCTTTCAGGAACGGCAAGTTCGAGAACCAGATCGTCGTGCGCAGCAAGGACGCCGCCGCCGCCGCCGAAGCGCGGGCCGCAGTGGAAGCCATGCTGGAAGCGATCCGCGCCGACGCTGCGAGGGCGTGATGCCGTTTCCCGGAGCGGCGGCGTCTCGCCGCCGTCAGTCGAGCGGCGCGACCGGGATGTCGTTGATCGAGGCGTTGGGCGCGGGCGGCGCCGGCGCGGCGGGCGGCGCCGGCTTCGGGCCGGCCTCGCTGGCTTCCACGGTCTTGGGCGTCTC
>JBKQKS010000031.1:0-12000 GCA_052147395.1 Roseiarcus sp. | reverse complement strand
GTCCACGCCGACGTCTCGACGCGAAACGTCGGCGTGGACGCCGACGCTCCTTGATAGCGCCTGTCGTGTCCGAACGGCGCTACTACGCGGACCGCGCCTCGAGGGGCGCGAACGGCAAATGTCGCCTTCGGGTCGATTCCTGCCGTCGGTTGCCGGCCGAGGCGGGCGCCGGTGTCATCCGGGGCGGCCCGGGCGCTGGCCGGCGTTGCGCCGAGAGACGGATCGCGCGAAAGGCTCCGATGCGAAGGGCATGTTTCGCGCGAGCGGAATGCCGTTCCGTCGGAAAAGGTATGGGCTCTCAGGCCGCTTCGCTCGTCCGCCGGCGCGTGAGATTCGCCGTCCGCGCCCGGCTCGCGCGGACGCCGTGCGCATCGATGGGAACCTCGACGAGGGACGATTCGGAGTCCCCGAGCCGAAAGCGAGCGGCGGTCTCCCGCCCCGCCAACCGGCGGCGGGCGCGGCTTGCAAGGATCCGGGGAAAATTCGAACATGCCGGCGAAAGCGGCAAAACGGCGAGCTTCATGCTTCGCGGCGTCCGCTGTCGCGCGACGCGGCCGTTCCTCGCACTCTGGCGACAATGTCCTGACAAACCCTTGTCGGCAGGCGCGAGCCGCGGCGAAGAGATGCGCCGGCTTTCGCATTGCCCGCGGCTTCCCTTATACTGCCATGGACGATCTGGAGTTCTTGCTTTGACCCTTTCCCTCAGGCGTTCGCCCCGCGGACGATCGGCGGCGGTCGCTGTCGCGCTGGCCCTGGCCCTCTCGGCCTGCGGGCGGGCCGGCGAGCCGCTTCCGCCGCCGAACCCGAACGCGCCATCGCCATCGCCATCGCCGACGGCGACGATCAGCCCGCTACTGCCCGGCGGCGGCTACAGCAGCGAGAAGGCGAAACCAGTCGTGCCGCCCAACAAGCCCTTCCCGCTCGACCCGCTGCTGAACTGACCCTGATGAACCACTTTTCCTATCGCGACGGGACGCTCAACGCCGAGGACGTCGCCCTGGAGCGCATCGCCGAGGCCGTCGGCACGCCATTCTACTGCTATTCGACCGCGACCATCGAGCGGCACTTCCGCGTGTTCTCGGAAGCCTTCGCCGACAACCGCGCGCTCGTCTGCTACGCGATGAAGGCCAATTCCAATCAGGCGGTGCTCAAAACCCTGGCGCGGCTCGGGGCCGGCATGGACGTGGTCTCCGAGGGGGAGTTGCGCCGCGCGCGGGCGGCGGGCGTCGCCGGCGAAAAAATCATCTTCTCCGGCGTCGGCAAGACCCGCGCGGAAATGGCGCTAGGGCTGGAGACCGGCATCCGCTGCTTCAATGTCGAGTCCGAGCCGGAGCTGGAGACGCTTTCCGAGGTCGCCGTCTCGCTGGGCCGCCGTGCGCGCATCGCGATCCGCGTCAACCCCGACGTCGACGCGCTGACGCACGCCAAAATCTCGACGGGCAAGTCGGAAAACAAGTTCGGAATTCCCATCTCCCGCGCTCGCCAAGTTTTTGCGCGCGCGCGCGCGATGCCGGGGTTGGAAGCGAGCGGCGTCGATATGCACATCGGCTCGCAGATCACCGATCTGACGCCGTTCGACCATGCGTTTTCGCTGATCGCCGATTTCGTGCGCACGCTACGCGCCGACGGCTGCCCTATCGACCACGTCGATCTCGGCGGCGGGCTCGGCATTCCCTATCATTTCGACAACGAGCCGCCGCCCCCGCCCCACCACTACGCGGAAATCGTCGCGCGCGCGACGCGCGGCCTCGACTGCGAGCTCATCCTGGAGCCCGGCCGGCTCATCGTCGGCAACGCCGGCGTGCTGGTGACGCGCGTGCTCTATGTCAAGCGCGGCGCGAACAAGCATTTCGTCATCGTCGATGCGGCGATGAACGACCTCGTGCGGCCGACGCTCTACGATGCGCATCACGAAATCCGTCTCGTCCGCGAACCCGCGCCGGACGCGCCGCGTTTCAGGGCCGATGTCGTCGGCCCAGTGTGCGAGAGCGGCGACTATTTCGCGCTCGGACGCGAGATGCCGACGCCCAGCGCCGGCGATCTCATCGCAGTGCTTTCCGCCGGCGCCTACGGCGCGGTGCAAGCGGGCACGTACAATTCGCGGCTGCTGATCCCCGAAACCTTGGTCAACGGCGCGGAATTCGCCATTGTTCGGCCGCGCCCGAGCTACGACGAGCTCATCGGGCTCGACAAAATTCCGCCTTGGTTGGAGCGAGAGTCGACCCCAGCGGCTCCCGGCGAGCCTGAACGGAGCGCGCAGTGACGAAGACGGGCCGGCCCCGCCCGACGAACGCCCCCGAAGCGCGGCTCGACCGGCTCGTGCGGCGCGCGGCGCTCGCCCTCCTCTGGGAGCGGATCTGGCCGCCGCTCGCCGGAGCGGGTTCGGTGGTCGCGCTGTTCCTCGCCGTTTCCTGGGCGGGCGCCTGGCTCTATCTGCCGCTCGCCGCGCGGCTCGGCGGGCTCATCGCCTTCGCGCTCGGCGTCGTCTACATGCTCGCGCCGCTCGTTCGGCTCAGCTGGCCGAAGCGCGCCGAGGCTCTCAGCCGTCTCGACCGCGATTCGCCGGCCCGCCATCGGCCGGCGAGCGCGTTCGAAGATCAGCTCGCCAATGCGGGCGACGACCCGGAAACCCTGGCGCTGTGGGCGCTGCACCGCCAGCGGCTCGTCGCCGACATCGGCCGCATCGAGGTGGCGGCGCCCTCGCCGCGGCTCGCCTGGCGCGATCCCCGCGCGTTGCGTTTCGCTGCGCTCATCGCCGCCGTCGCTGCCGGCCTGGTCGCCGGACCCGAGCGCCATGTGCGCCTGATGGCGGCGTTCGACTTCAGCGGCATGCGCGGCGCGGGCGTAGCGGCGCGGGTCGACGCCTGGATCGACCCCCCCGCTTACGCCAACAAGCCGCCGATGATGCTCGCCGTCGCCGGCCAGCAGGCGCCCGAGACGGTCGCGACGCCTGAGGATTCGGTGATCGTGCTCAGCGCCGATTCCAAGGCTTACGACGCCAAAGTCGAGGGCGCGCTGGCGCCGACGGAAGCCAAGACGAAGCCCGAGAGCGGCGTCGAGCGGCGCTTCGTCGTCCACGGCGACGGCGTGTTCCGCGTGCTCGACGAAGGCGCCGCGATCGCCTCGTTCCAGATCCACGGCGTTGCGGCGGCGAAGCCGACGATCACGCTCGTCGATCCGCCGAAGCCCAACTACAGCGGTTCGCTGACCCTCCACTATCGCATCGCCGGCGCCTACGCCGCCGCGAGCGCCGAGGCGCGGTTCGACGCGCCCGGGCCGGCGAAGCACAGGCTCGTGGCGCCGCCGCGCTTCGCGCTCGATCTGCCGGGCGGGGCGAGCGGGTCGGGAGAAGCGAACGCGACGCTCGACCTTTCGGCGAGCCCGTGGGCCGGCGCCGAGGCGACGATGACGCTCAGCGTCACCGACGCCGCAGGCAGGACCGGCGAGAGCGTACCCTTGCAGATGGTGCTGCCGCAGCGCCCGTTCGTGAAGCCGCTGGCGCGCGCGCTCGTCGAGCAACGCCGCAACCTGCTTCTCGATCCCGACGCCGCGAAGGGGAAACTCGCCAAGGTGCTCGACGCGCTGCTGCTCGGGCCAGAAATGTTCGGCACGACGCCGAGCGTCTATCTCGGGCTCCACGCCGCCGCCTCACGGCTCGCCCGCGCCCGCGACGACGCCGGGCTCGTTGCCGTCGCCGACCTCATCTGGGCGATGGCGCTCGGCATCGAGGACGGCGACGCCTCCAAAGCCTTGCGCGATCTGCGCGCCGCGCAGCAGAAGCTGCGCGAGGCGCTGAAGAACGGCGCCGGCGACGAGGAGATCAAAAAGCTCACCGATGAGCTTCGCCAGTCCGCCGAACGCTATATGCAGGAGCTCGCGCGCAACGCGGAGGCGATGTCCCCCGGTGAGCAACCGCTCGACGCCAAGGACGTCGACTCGATGCTCGACCGGCTCGAGGACAGCGCGCTCAGCGGCGCGCGCGCCGACGCCGAGGCGATGCTCGACGAATTGCAGAACATGTTCGAGAACATGCGCGGCGCCAACGCGGCGGGCGAGAGCCCGGCCGAGCGCGAGCTCGAGCGGCAGATGGGCGAACTCGACAAGCTCATGCGCGACCAGCAGGCGCTGCGCGACGACACCTTTGGCCGCGACCAGCGCGAGCGCGCCCGGCGCGCGAACCCCGATGCGGCGCCGGAGCCCAAGGACGACGCCCAATCCCAGGCTCTCGCCGAGCGTCAGCAGGAATTGCAACAGCGGCTCGACGAGATGAAGCGGCGCATGAAGGCGCTCGGGCTCGAACCCGAGTCCGGCTTCGACGATGCCGAAGGCGACATGAAGGAGGCCGAGGGCGACCTCGAGGGCCGCGGCGAGGGCAAGGGCGCGGGCCCCGCCGTCGACGCGCAGGGCCGAGCGCTGGAGGCTCTGCGCCGCGGCGCCGGCGGCCTGGAGCGGCAGTTGCAGGCCAACGGCGGCGGTCCTGGCGGCGGCTTCCGCGCCGTACGCCGCGGATTCGGGCTCGGCCGGGACCCGCTCGGCCGCGGCTGGCCCGGCAACCGCGGCGCCAGCGAGGGCGCGTTGCACGAAGGCCCGGAGGCCCTTCAGCGCGCCCGCCGCGTGCTGGAAGAACTGCGCCGCCGGCTCGCCGATCCCAACCGCCCCGGCGAAGAGCGCGACTATCTAGAGCGCCTGCTGAAGCCCGACTGAACGGCGCGCCGCGAGGGGCTCGGCCCCGTCGTTCGCCGCCCAGCGCCGGCGTCGCCGAGGGGCGGCGAGCTCGCGTTGAAAAATGCGATTTACTGGGCCTGTCATCAGCGATGGTGCAAACCCCGCGTCGGCTAAATTCGGCGGCCGAGGCCCGACTAGTTGACAAGTTGCACCGGACCGACGAGCTTGCGGCTGTTCGACCTTTGTTCTAGGTTGCAAAATGGCCAATTGTACGCCGATTGAATGGACTGATTCGACCTGGAACCCTGTAACCGGGTGCTCCAAGATCACAGCAGGTTGCGATTTTTGTTACGCGGAGCGTTTTTCCGAACGCTTTCGCGGGGTTGATGGCCATCCGTTTGAGAGCGGCTTCGATCTCACGCTTCGGCCTACACGGCTCGCGCAGCCTCTGCAATGGAAACAGCCGAGGCGCGTTTTCGTGAACTCGATGAGCGACCTGCTCCACAAAGACGTGCCAACCGAATACATCGACGCCGTATTCGACACAATGGAAGCTGCAAACTGGCATACCTACCAAGTGCTTACAAAGCGCAGCTCGCTCCTGGTTAAATTCTTGCGCCGCCGCTATGGAAAGGGACGCGCCCCAAGCCACATTTGGTTGGGAGTGTCCATCGAGAACGAACAGAACACTGTGCGTCTTAGGCACCTGAAATCCGCGCAGGCATCGGTGAAGTTCGTGTCGTTCGAACCGTTGATTGGTTCGGTCGGTCGAATCGACTTGAAGGGGATCGATTGGGCCATCGTCGGCGGTGAAAGTGGGCCGAGGTCACGACCGATGGAAGAGGAATGGGCTATCGAAATCCGTGATCAATGCAAGAAGGATGGTGTTGCGTTCTTCTTTAAACAGTGGGGCGGGATCCGGCCGAAATCTGGGGGACGCCTACTGAAAGGTCGCGAGTGGAACGAGTATCCGACGGCGAACAAACTGCTCGGTCGGGTGGCGGCATAGCAAATGTTGGTGCTCGATGAATACGTATGTCGGCCGTGAACAGACCCAGGCCAAGCATTTCATCCTGCGGCGCTATTTGCAGGCGCTGGCTTTCAAAGTGTTGCGCGGCTGGGACATCACTTATGTCGACGGATTCTCCGGCCCATGGGAGTCTAAGACCGCCGACTATTCCGACACCTCCTTCATGATAGCGATCCAAGTGCTGAAGGAGGCTCAGCAGAAAATCGAGGAAGAGACAGGTGTGCGTCGGAAAATAAAGTGCTTCTTTTCGGAGAAAGACGCGGCGGCCTACAGGCAGATGGCTTCTGCAGTTGCCCAGTTTAACCGACCGGACGATAAGTTCGAGATCAAAACCTATCATGGCGAGTTCGTCGATGCGGTGAACGGAATTATCGACTTTGTTGGGCAGTCTTTTCCTCTGATCTTCATCGATCCGACTGGCTGGACCGAGTACCCTCTTACTAAGATCGCTCCTCTCTTTGCGTTCGGTAAATGCGAGGTGATAATTAATTTCATGTACGGCCACATCAGCCGGTTCATTTCTCACCCTGACGAGAGAATTACTGCTTCGCTCGATCCAATCCTTGGCGGACCAGGTTGGAAGGACCGCCTCGATCCCTCGATGAAGCTTGGCCCAGCTGTCGAACTGCTTTTCCGCGAGACTTTAAAGGCCGCAGGAAAGTTCGATCACGTTGTATCCACGAAAATCGATAAGAGTACCCAAGAGCGACCGCATTTTTTCCTGGCTTACGGAACCAAGAACAGAAGTGGGCTCAAAGCATTTCGCGAGACCGAATATGAAGCGCTCCGCGAGCACGCACGGAACCGCTCAGCAGCAATGACTCGGAAGCGGGAAAACAAGAGCGGCACGATTGAACTCTTCGCCGATCATGACGCAGACATCCGTGAGGCGTCGATCGATGACATTGTGAAAGGACAGAAGGCGCTCGCGAAGGAGCGGCTCTCGCAAATGCTTATCGATTGCAGAGAATGGCAGTTTGCTAAGATTGTTGATACCCTGCTGCAGGCGTTCATGCTACGCGAGACTAACGTGAAGGACATTTGCGTCGAACTCGCTCGTGAAGGCAAAATCCATAATACATGGGGTGCCGGGAATAGGAAGCCAAAAGATGAAACTAAGATCGCAGCTGTGTAAGAACGCCCCCAAGCGATGACAAGTTACGTGGTTACGGGGGTTACGGGGGTTACGGTGACGCTTTACTTAATCCATTTTTTTGCGTCATGGTCTTTCTGTTCCGATCAGTTCTTCCGATGGGATTACGGGGACCGGAGATTACGCGGGGATTACCGGTGCGCCATATCACATTCATTTTTTGGCAGTGCGAATGGAGATTTGATATGGAGTTACGCTGACGCGCCCGTATTTTCCTTTCTTTATCGAGTGGACCGCAACCCACGGTAACCGGCAATCCGGCGGGGCGGCGAGAGGCTTTCGAACCGCCGGATTCGCCGCCGTGTCGCTTGCCGCGGGGCGGGAATTGAGCATTAGAAGGGGTGGGAAAGCGGCGGCGGGGAATTCGATGGCGGCGAGGGTTTGGCTTCAGGGCGTGCTGGTCGCGGTCTTCCTCCTCGCCGGCTGCGCGGGGCGGCCGGAAGGCAATCTTATCGAAGTGAGCGCGCGCGCCCCGGACGCGTCCACCGTCGCCATGCTGGTGGCGACCACCCGGGCGCCGACGGACGAACCCGGGGTGATGTTCAGCGGCGAACGCGCCAGAGGTCTGCGCTTTGCCGATATCGCCGTTTCGATTCCGCCGGACTCGTCGAGAAAGATCGGCGAGATCCAGTGGCCGGCTAAGCCTCCGGGCGATCCCGCCCAAGATTTCGTCACCGTCGAGGCCGATGTGCTGAGTCTCGACCAGGCTCGAGCGCAATTCGACTCGCGGCTCGACAGGTCGCGGACGCGCCAGGCGCTGGTGTTCGTGCACGGCTACAACACGAAGTTCGAAGAGGCGGTCTACCGCTTCGCCCAGATCGCCCACGACTCGCGCGCGGACTTCGTTCCGGTGCTGTTTACCTGGCCATCGCGCGGCCAGGCGCTCTCCTATTTCTACGATCGCGAGAGCGCGAACTACTCCCGCGACGCGCTCGAAGCGGTGCTGCAGGCGATCGTCGACGACAAGCATGTCGGCTCGGTCGCCATTCTCGCCCACTCGCTCGGCAATTTCGTCGCCGTGGAGGCGCTGCGGCAGATGGCGATCCGCAATCGCGGCCTGTCTCGCAAGATCACCGATATCATGCTCGCTTCGCCGGACATCGACGTCGATGTCTTCCGACGCGAGATCGCCGAGATCGAGAAGAACGACAAGGCGCCGCCGATCACGCTGTTCGTCTCGCAGGACGATCGCGCGCTCGGACTGTCGAGCCTGATCGCCGGCGACGAGCCGAGGCTCGGCGCCGTCGACCCGTTGCAGCAGCCTTATCGCGGCATCCTCGAACAGGCCGGAGTGCACGTCGTCGACCTCACGAAGCTCGATTCGGACGACGCGATCAACCACGGAAAATTCGCTTCGAGCGAGGTCGTGCGCGCGATCGGCGCGCGGCTCGCGACGGGGCAGCGCCTCAACGACGCCACCCCGACGCTGCGCGAAGCCATCGGCGAAATCGCGATCAAGGCCGGGGACACGGCGAGCGGAGCGATCAACCTCGACATTGCGCCGAGCCCGGCGCATTGAGGTCCGGCTTACGCGGTTTGCGGCGACAGGGGTTCACGATTGCGGCCCGATCAAACTCGAGAGTCGCCCGCGAGGCCGCGCCGCCATTGCTCGACCAGCGCGCGTTCGGCCGGCGCCTCGACCGCGATCTCGCGGCGGCCGAGGGAAACCTCGCCGCTCTGGCCGTCGAGGCCGATCCAATCGCCGCCATGCACCGTCTCATCGCCGAGCCGCGCCGGCCCTCCGGCGTCGCCGATCGCGAGCGTCCGGCACCCGACGAGACATACTTTGCCCATCTGCCGCGCCACCACCGCCGCATGCGAGGTGCGCCCGCCGATCGCCGTCAAAATGCCGCTCGCAGCGGCGAAGCCGGCGACATCCTCCGTCGACGTGTCGCGCCTGACGAGGATCGCCGGATCGCCGCCCGCCGCCATCCGTTCCGCTTCGGCGCTAGTGAAACAGGCGCGGCCGCAGGCGACCCCCGGCGAGGCCACGATCGCTTTCGCCGCCGGTTCCGCCGGCGTCGTGAACCGGGAGACGCCAGCCGCATCGAGATCGACGCCCGCGAGACGCTCCAGGGCCTGCCGTCGATCGATCACCCCCTCCGCCACCAGATCGACGGCGATCTTCAGCGCCGCGCGCGGCGTGCGTTTGGCGGAGCGCGTTTGCAGAAAGAACAATCGGCCGCGCTCGATCGTGAATTCGATGTCCTGGATATCGCCTCGAGCGGCCTCCAGCGCGCGCGCGCCGTCTTCCAGCTCGCGCGCCGCGCCGGGCAGGCGCCGGGCCAGCAACGCTGCGTCGCCCGGCGTCCGGCGTCCGGAGACGACATCCTCGCCTTGCGCGTCGGCGAGGAAGTCGACGTAGAGCCCTTTTTCCCCGGTCGCCGGATCGCGGGAGAACGCGACGCCGGCGCCGGAATCGCTTCCCGAATTGCCGAACACCATCGCCTGGACCGTGACCGCCGTCCCCGCGAGGCCTTCCAGCGCGTTGAGCCGCCGATAATTTTGCGCCCGCGGGCTTTCCCAGGATCGGTATACGGCGCGCGCCGCTTCGCTCAGCTGGTCGATCGGGTCGGACGGCGGCGCCGAGCCCAGGCGCGCGGCCACGGCGAGGAACTCGCGAGCCAGCCGCTCCAGCGCCTCGGAATCGATTTCGGCTTCGTTGGCGACGCCTTCGGCGGCGATCATCTGCTGCAGACACGCGTCGAAAGCGCTCTGAGCGGCGCCGCCGACCACTTCGGCGTAGGACCTGACGAAGCGCCGATAGCTGTCGAACGCCATACGCGGATTGCCGCTGCTGCGGATCAGTCCATGAACGGTCTTCGCATTCAAGCCGACGTCGAGGATGGTGTCGAGCATGCCCGGCATCGATTTTTCCGCCCCGGACCGCACCGAAACGAACAGCGGATTGCGAGCGTCGCCGAGACGCCGCCCGGTCGCCGATTCCAGCCAGCCGATGCCGGCGATCAACCCCTCGAGCAACGCTTTCAGGGCCGCGTCCTCGCCGGCGATCACGCCCGCGCAGAGTTTCGTCGGCAGCACGAACGCCGGCGGCGTCGGCAGGCGCAGAGCGTTGATGCGCGCCAGTTCCGCGGCCTTCGATCCGACATGCGAGGCGAGCAGCGATCCGGGCTGGCCGCCGGCGCCGATGAAGACGGGTTCGAACCGTTTCGCCGTCATGCGGAAAGCCCTTGCAAAACGTGTTCGCGCAACGAAATCGCCGCATGCGCGAGCCGGTCCGTCGTCTCTTCCAGTGTCCGCGCGATCTCGAGACCCAGCACCAGCGCGCGGGGATCGACGCCACGGGGCGAGCCAATCGCGGAGGCCCGCATGATCGAGGTGATCGCCGCGCGTTCGGCGGCGTCGGCGTCGCGTTCGGCGTCGAATACGGCATCGAGGTTTTGCAATGCGAAGGCGGCGTCGACCGGCGCGCCGTCGGGGATGGCGATCGCCGCCTCCAGCGCGCGCGCCAACAGACCCGCGCCATTCGTCGCGATCGCCGCGAGTTCGGCGAGCGGTTGGCTGAGCGCGTCGCCGCTCGAGTTCTCGGGCGCCAAGCTGATCAGGAACGCCGCTTCGTCGAACGCGTCGGTCGCGTTCTCGACCTGGTCGATGAGCGAGAGCAGCGGGCCCGCGTCGTGCGCGCGCACGACGATCTCGCGCGCCGCGACGGTGAGCCGGTCGCCCTTGGCTTCGATCTGTTTGGCTCGCCGAGCGAGCGCCTGCCGCTCCGCGAGGCTCGCCAATCCGCTCGGGTCGAACGCCGTTTCGATCATCGCCGCGAGCATGCGCGTGAGCCCGAGATGACGCAGCACCGTCGCCAGCAACTCGCTTTCCGCAGTGTCGAGGCGCTCCGAGAAATCGGCCTGGATCTCGTCGCGGATCAGGCGGGCCGAGCGGCCGTCCCTCAGGCCCTCGCTCGCCACATGCAGGACGTTGTCGAGGAAGCCGACGCATTCGCGCTCGCCGATCGCCTGATCGAGCGGCACGCCATAGGGGATTCGCCCGGCCGCGGCGCGCCGCACCGCTTCGAACACCAGATTGGCGCCGCCGAGCTCGAGGAAGGCGCGATGCCCGTCGTCGCGGTGCGCCGCGTCGCGCAGGATTTCGATGGCGCTGGATTTCGCCACGAAGGATTGCAGCGCCTTGCGGGCCTTGTTCCAGTCGATGAGGAACACGATACGCGAGCCGAGAAACTCGAGGAAGCGGTCGAGATCGGCGTCGCTGTTGGCCGTATAGACCCCCGTGACGAGATAGAACGCCTCGCCCTCGGCGAGCTTGCCGTGCTTGTTCTCGGCGAGCGCGCTCCACACCACGGCCTCGGCGTCGAACAGCGACATGAAGAACTTGGCGCGGATCCGGTGAACGTCGGTGTAGGTCGTCGTCGCCGTCGGACCGTCGACGTGCACGACCAGAACGTGGGCGTCGGTCATGCCGATGTCGTTCTGGATGGTGAGCCTCGACCCGACGCGCGCCGCTGTCGTTCCGAGCCCCGGATGGCCGAACGCCAGGCGCGCAGTCCGGTTCAGTCCGCGCATAAAAGCTCGAACGCGTTCGCGGTCGCGCTCGTCGAGCCCGTGCGCGTGGGCGCCGTCGATGTCCTCGACGGCGACGGCCGCCGCGACGCGGTTGAGCTCCCTGTGCAGGTCCATCAGCAGCAGATGCAGCGTGTCGCCGCGCTCGCGCCGCACCGACCCGAGGTTCGCGACTTCGGCCCGAGTGACGCGGTCGTCGCGGAATTCCGGGAGCGCCTTTAGCGCCGCATCGAGCCGCGCTCGCAGCTGACCCGCCTGTTCAGAGCCCGCGGCCTCGATCGGCGCCAACATGGCGCAAAGATCGCTCGCCAGACCGGCCGCCAATCGCGCGGCGCCGGGCGCCACGAACGACTGGTCGTCGACCCGCCGCGCGCCGAAAATCGTCGCCGCGAATGCGGGATCGTCGAGACCCGCGGCGCGCAATTCCGCTTCCATCGGCGGGCTCGCCCGGCTCGGGTCCGCGACTTTGGCGGACGCCTCCTGCAACACCGTCAGGCGCACTTTCGCTCGGTCGTTCGCCGCCAGCGCTTGTTCGATCAACGCCGGCAGCAGCACGGCGCGTTCGCCGAGCATCTCCACCATTTCGACCTTGGCGACCATTTTGGCGCTCCGAGCCT
>JBKQKS010000030.1:0-2755 GCA_052147395.1 Roseiarcus sp. | reverse complement strand
TTTCGAGCCTGAGGAGCCGAGGCGGCCGGAAGCGAAGTGAGTTTCCGACTTGGGAGCGAAAGTTTCGACCGGCGCCCTGGTCGAGCAATCGCGGCCCCTTTCGATCCAGCCGTCGCGTTGTTTGTTGCCGGCCGCGTCGAGGCGGGCTGGCCCAGCTGATACGCGCGGCGGGGGCCGGCCACAACGCGGCCGGCTACAATTGCGCGCGCGCGGCCGGACAACACGACTCGCAATAAGTGCGAAGAGATTTGACCCGCTCGGCGCCGCAATGCCAGCGGCCCCAAGCGGATTCTGTCGAGTGGAAAGAAACCCTGTCCGGGTGGCGCTTTACCATTAATGCGGCGTGAAATTGACAGCAGCGAGTTTCGCCAGCAAACCTCGCACGACACTTTGGACGGAGCGGCGACTATGTTCAATCCCCTTTGGAAACGCGCCCTCCAACGCGGCAAATTGCATAAAATTCTCGTCGAGCGGCTCACAGAGCCGCTGCACGTCAACGTCGCGTCGCTATTCGTCGCCGCGTTCGGGGACATGCGGTCGAAAATCAACTTCGATCTGGTGATCCGCCAGCAGTATGCCTATCCGATCCTTCGCGCCGCCGATTTCGCGAGCGAATGGGGCTACCGGCGGCTCACACTGATCGAGTTCGGCGTCGCTCACGGCGCGGGGCTGCTCAACATCTGCGAGATCGCCCGAAAAGTAACCGCCGCGACGGGCGTCGAGTTCGACATCTACGGCTTCGATACGGGCGCGGGGATGCCCGAACCGATCGACTATCGCGATCTGCCGGAAAACTATCAGGCCGGCGACTTCCCGATGGACGAGGCGGCGCTGAGAGCCCGCCTGCCGGCGAACTGCAAGCTGATCATCGGCCCGATCGCTCAGACCGTGCCCGGGTTTCTCGACGGCCTCGATGCGAGCGCGCCCATAGGCTTCGTCTCGATCGACGTCGACTACTATTCGTCGGCGGTCGACGCGCTGGAGACTTTCGCCGGCTCTCCCGACAAGTACATGCCGCTCGTTCCGCTGTATTTCGACGACATCGGCGACGAGAGCGTCAATCCCTGGGTCGGCGAAGCGGCTGCCATCAACGAGTTCAATGCGCGCCAACAGTTGCGCAAAATAGCGCCCTACAACATGTTGCGCCAGCGCCGCATCTGCAGGAACGCCAAGTGGATCGAGCATATTTACGCGCTGCACGTCCACGACCACGTGCTGCGTACGCCGCGTGGCCGCCAACGCGCGCAGCGCGTGGCCAGCAACGAGTTCATCGCACGACGTTCCGCGGCCTAGTCGTCAAAATCTGACAATTGAGTCGTGTCGGACCGTAAGCGCCACGCGCGCCGAACGCCCGGTTCCTAGACCGGGGCCGAGCGGGGAAATTCGACATCGGAGCGACGTTCGGCTAAGCTGTCGACTGGCAAAGGCGCGTAGTCCCTAAAACCACTCCCGTCGCAGCGGCATGAACAAAGCTAGATCCGCAGGTCGGAGAGATGTCCCCCTCAGGTGCCGGTGTGGCTGTGTGCGCGGCGTCGCGTTGAACGTGTCCCCAACCACCGGCTTCCGGTTTATTTGCTACTGCGCTGACTGTCAGGCGTTCGCGCGCTTCCTCGGTCGAACGGACGTGCTCGACCCCGCGGGCGGAACGGACATTTTCCATATGCCAGCCGGTCGCTTGAAGATCACCACAGGCGCCGAAGCCATGCGATGCTCGAGCCTCTCCGACAAGGTCTTGCGCTGGCACACGCATTGTTGCCGCACGCCGATCGCCAACACCCCCGCCCGGCCGGGCTTCCCGGTCATCGGACTGATTCATGCCTTTATGGACCACGCGACCGACGGTCGCTCCCGGGACGAGGTGATTGGTCCGCCGCTCTGTCGCATATTCGAGCGCTCCGCCATTGGACCGCTTCCCCCGAACGCGCCTGGTCCGCCGTCTTTCAGGCTGTTCGTCCGCCGAGGGATTAAGTTGCTCGGCTGGTGGATGGGCGGGCTCGGTCAACCCACGCCGTTTTTCGATGAACAGACGAAAGCTCCGCGCTCCGCGCCTCGTGCACTTACTCAGAGCGAGCGCGTAGCAGTTTGAGCGGCGCGACCGCCGCCCTGGTCATGTCCGCTCGCTAACCCATCCTGGCGTCCGCCGCCCTCACCTCCCGTAGCGGCGCGCCGCGCTTTCGCCAGCCGCCGAAGCGCGCATCAGCGGGCGCCAAGTGTCAGATTCTATCCACTAGCGCTTCGCTTCACTGACAAGAAACAAACGGCTATCATATTGATATTATTGACTCAGCTTGTTTCACCCAAGGGGACCGGCCCCATAGGCGCTCGGTTAGCGACGGCTCGAGCCGTCGTCAAAAGCGAGCGAAGCGCGGCAATCCAGCGGCCCCAGGCTGTATCCTTGCCGCTGTACTATAACTAGACCCGAACTTACCAGGAAAGGACTGTGCTCGCGGCCCTGGATTGCCGCGCTTCGCTCGCAATGACGGTGCGGGCCTCGGCGCAAAGCCTTATCCTAGCCCGAATTCGCGGATTGGGCCATTTTTCGGTATCGCGCACCAATAAAATCAACGGCTTGATCCAAAAGGTCTTCACTACAAGATCATTTTTCGGTGGGGGGCCCGCACGGCGCCCTATTGACAGCGGAAAGCCCGGAAATTCGAGTTTCCTGCGAGCAAGCAAAACGAACGAATCGGTTGCGCGGGACGCTTGACACGATCCCGCGCGAATTGGAATCCCCGGCCAGTCTATTTGGTCTTCA
>JBKQKS010000029.1:0-3442 GCA_052147395.1 Roseiarcus sp. | reverse complement strand
GTTTCGAAGCGCGCAAGCGCATCGTCGGCATGATGGCGGCGGAAGGGCGTCTGGCTAAGATTGAGCCGCACGCGCACACCGTGCCGCACGGCGACCGATCCAACGCCGTCATCGAGCCGTGGCTGACCGACCAGTGGTACGTCGACGCCAAGACGTTGGCGCAGCCGGCGCTCGCCGCGGTGCGCGAGGGCAAGACCCGCTTCGTGCCACAGACCTGGGAGAAGACCTATTACGAGTGGCTGGAAAACATCCAGCCCTGGTGCGTGTCGAGACAGTTGTGGTGGGGCCATCAGATTCCGGCGTGGAACGGGCCGGAACTAGATTCAGATTGTTTCGAGGTCATAGGAGCGCGTTGGCCGTTCGTGGCGGAGACTGCCGCAGAGGCTCTCGCGCTTGCGCGTCAACGCTACGCCAAATTCGGCGTCACGAACGTCGAGCTGGATGAATCGGACAATACTACGGGGGCGCCGACAGTCGGCGGTGTTCGCAGACCGGACGGTACTCTTAAGGTCGAAGACATTTATATCGTACGTGACCCGGATGTCCTCGACACCTGGTTCTCGTCGGCGCTGTGGCCGTTCTCGACGCTCGGCTGGCCGGAGCCGACGAAGGAGCTCGCCCGTTTCTATCCGACCAGCGTGCTCGTCACCGGCTTCGACATCATCTTCTTCTGGGTCGCCCGGATGATGATGATGGGCCTCTATTTCATGCGGCAAGTCCCGTTCCGCGACGTCTACATCCACGCCCTCGTCCGCGACGAGAAAGGCGCCAAGATGTCGAAGTCGAAGGGCAATGTGATCGATCCGTTGCAGCTCATCGACAAGTTCGGCGCCGACGCTTTGCGCTTCACGCTGGCCGCGATGGCCGCGCAGGGACGCGACATAAAACTCTCGGAATCGCGCATCGAGGGCTATCGCAACTTCGCCACCAAGCTGTGGAACGCCTCGCGTTTCGCCGAGCTCAACGGCTGCGAGCGCGTCCCCGGATTCGATCCGGGCGCCGTCAGCGCGCCGCTGAACCGCTGGATCCTCGGCGAAGCCGGCAAGGCGGTCGCAGAGACCAGCGAGGCGATCGAATCGTTCCGCTTCAACGACGCCGCCAACGCCGCCTATCGCTTCGTCTGGAGCGTGTTCTGCGACTGGCATCTGGAGCTCGCCAAGCCCGTGCTGCAGGGTGGCGCCGACGCCGTCCTCGTGGCCGAAACTCGGGCGACGATCGCCCACGTACTCGACGTCGTCTACGCGCTGCTGCATCCGTTCATGCCGTTCGTGACCGAGGAGCTGTGGACGATCAAGGGCGCCGCGGGGCCGGCGCGCAGCGGCCCGCTCGTGCTCGGGCCTTGGCCGGCGGGCGAGGGCGCGGCGGACGCGGCGGCGGAAGCGGAAATCGGCTTCGTCGTCGAACTGATCTCGGAAATCCGCTCGCTGCGCTCCGAAATGGGCGTCGCGCCGGCGGCGCCGCTGCCGCTGATGCTGGTCGAGGCGAACGCGGCGACGAAGGCGACCGCCTTGCGTTGGCGCGAGACGATCCAGCGTCTGGCGCGGGTCTCGGAGCTCGAATTCGTCGACCAGCAGCCGGCCGGATCGGCCTCGATCCTGGTGCGCGGTGCGCTGGCGGCGCTGCCGCTGGCGGGGGTGGTCGACATATCAGCGGAAATGGCGCGCCTCGACAAGGAGATCGCGCGCGAGCGCCAGGAGGTCGCCAAGGTCGACGCCAAGCTCGGCAATCCCGATTTCCTCGCCCGCGCGCCGGAGGAGGTGGTCGAGGAGAACCGCGAACGGCGCGAGGCTTCGCTCGATCGCATCGCCAAGATGGAGGGCGCGCTGGAGCGCCTGAGGCGGATCTAGGCGGGGTCGACGTTGCAGTTCGGCAACACGCCACAGCGAAGTCGATAACGCCGATTTTCCAACGTGTCACTGCCTATATTGCGCCATAAACCCCGAGCTTTTTCTAAGCGCGGCGACGGGGCGGCGAGCGTCTGTATGTGCCAGGCGCAGTAGGCGAACAGGGTTGGAAGTCGAAATGCGCGCGTGTGGACTCGAGGCGGATAGGGACGGCGACGCGCAGCCGTGCGAGCGGAGGGAGCCGGGGGGAGTGCTGGCTCTGGCGCTCGCCTTGCTGTTGGCGGGGGCGACTTCGAGCCTCGCGCTCGACAGCACGAACGCGGGCCGCGCCCCGAGCAAGATTTCGCCCGGGTCGTTCACGAGCGCGCGCCAGGCGTTGCAAGTGGGAGTCGACGACCTCCAGAACGGCGACGCCGAAGACTCGTTGCGCGCGCTCACCTATGCCGCCGAGGGCGGCGAGGTGTTGGCGCGCTGGAAGCTCGGCAATCTCTATTCGACCGGCGAAGTCGTGCCGCGCAACGATCTCCTCGCCTACAAATATTTCGAGCAGCTGGTCGACAGCTACAATGAGGACGATGTCGATCGGCGCAATCTCGGCGCCATATCCAACGCCTTCGTCGCCGTCGGCATCTACAGCCTCATAGGCATCCCCGGCAGCGACGTGAAGCCGGATCCCGAGCGCGCGATGGAAATGTTCCAGGTCGCGGCGACCGATTTCGGCGACCCCGAGGCCCAGTACCGGCTCGCGCGCATGTATCTCGAGGGCGCCCCCGGCGGCCTCGACGACAAGACGCGCGCCGCGCGGTGGCTGGCGCTCGCCGCCGAGAAGGGCCATTGCGGCGCCGAGGCGCTGCTTGGCCACCTGCTGTTCAACGGCGAAGGCGTGCCGCGGCAGCGCGCGCGTGGGCTCATGTGGCTGACCGTCGCCGCCAGAACCGCCAAGGGTCCCAAGGACGCCTGGATTCGCGAGCTCGCGGCCAAGGATTCGAGTGCGGCGAGCGACGACGATCGCGAAGTGGCGACCGCCTATCTCAATGCCCGACAGAAGGAGAAAGAGACGCCTCGGCTCCCTGCGGTGCGCCCGATCAATCCGCCGCTGCGTTTGCCCGGCGGCGCCGGACCGATGACCGTCTCCGCGCCGTCGTCGGCGCAGTGACGGGCGAACGCCGCAACGCGCTGCGCTCGACCTCCGCCGCAGTCGAATTGCGACTCGGCCACGCTCGTGTCGCCGTCACGAACCAATCAGCTTTTCGATTCCGGCGACGAAACGACGGCCGACGGCGATCGCTTCGGCGGCTGGGCTTGTGAGATCTTGGAGCCCGGGCCGGATTCGTAATCGGCAATGGCCTTTAGGTTGTAAGTTCGGCTGAGAAAAGCGCGAAGCTCGATATCGAAACCCGCATCGTCCTTGACGAGCCGACCCAACTCTCTTTGAACGCCCCTATGTGTCTTCAGGACTCGATCATCGCGTTCGAAAATGAGGGCCTGGGCGGCATGGAATCCCGCGAGATACGCGGTTCGACCGGCCGCCTCGTGCAGATCGACGCGCAGCATGGTCTCGGCTTGCTCGAGAAGCTCATGCGACTTTTCGAGGAAGG
>JBKQKS010000028.1:0-3946 GCA_052147395.1 Roseiarcus sp. | reverse complement strand
GACAAGCACGAACATCAGCATGGCCAACGGCGCGACAGACACGGCTCGAACGCCTCATTTTTCCAAGCTTCTGATTGCGGGTAGGTTTTACGAAATTCACGTCGTCGTGGCGCTATGCTTCGGGCGGCCGTCGGCTCAATCTTTTCGCTGCCGCTGCCGGTCGCCGAAAACTGGGCGCCGGCTAGGATCGCCTGAGGGGCTCGCTCGCCGCCGATCGTCCATCCCTTCGAGCCACGGTGAAATGGGCGTTTTGCCTCGGCCGGCCTGCCGCGCAGCCGTCGTCACCCGCGATAGATTTTTACCTGCGGTTGCCGACGCCGAACCTCTTCGAAGAACGCGAGGCGGCGCTCCCGGCTCTCGAATATCGCCACGAACTGCCCTTGTTCGGCGGTGATCCGCACCCATTCATGTCCGAGAAGGCGCCCGTGAGACGTGATTTCCCGTAATGACGGCAGCGGAAACGATGTGCGCCCGATGGCGATCAGCGGCGCGCGCATCGCCAAGGCGCGCGGCAGCGTCACTCGATGGTCGGTCAGCCGCACGCCGAGGTCGAACGAAACCGCCGCCTGCAAGGCGAACAGCGCGAGCAGGCCGCCCGCAATCCCCACCAGGTCGTTGCTGTCGCCGACGAACAGCGCCAGCCCTAGCACGGCAAGGCCTCCCCAAGCGAGGGCGATGCGCGAATTGTCGAAGCTCAGCCTGCCCGGCGGCGCCTCGGAGGGGATCGGCGTGATATCAGCGCTCAACGAGCCTCTCCGCAAAGTCCGCGGACACGGGCGCCAACGGAGCGTGTCCGAGTTCGGATGCTACGCCCACAGCCCGCCGTCGACCGCGCGTCGCGATTTAACCTTCCAGCGCTGCGCGAAGCGCCTGGCAGCCCCGTAAGATGATGCGCCTGGAAACCGCGCGCGCCTATTCCCGGCCGACGCTCGCGTAGCGAAACCCGCGCCTGCGCACCTCGCCGGCGGCGTAGACGTTGCGCAGGTCGATAATGTTGGGTTCGGCCATCGCCTTTGCGATGCGATCGAGGTCGAGCGCGCGAAACGCGTCCCACTCGGTGGCGATGACGAGCGCTGACGCGCCTTCCGCGCAAGCGTAAGAGTTTGCGCAATAGACCACGTCCGGCAACAGCGCCCGCGCGGGCTCCATCGCTTGGGGGTCGAAGGCGCGCACCGTCGCGCCGGCCCGCTGCAGCGCGCGAGCGACATAGATCGCCGGCGACTCGCGAATGTCGTCGGTGTTCTGCTTGAAGGCGAGCCCGAGCACCGCGATGGTCTTGCCCGCGACCGAACGTCCGCAAGCCTCGATCACCTTGTCGGCCATCCGCTGTTTGCGCTGCAGATTGGCGTTGACGACGGCCTCTACTATCTGCGACGGCGCGCCGAGCGCGCGCGCGGTGTGGGCGAGCGCCAGCGTATCCTTCGGGAAACACGAGCCGCCGAAGCCAGGCCCGGCATGGAGAAACTTGGCGCCGATGCGATTGTCGAGGCCGATGCCGCGGGCGACTTCTTGCACGTTGGCGCCCGCCTTCTCGCAGATGTCGGCCATCTCGTTGATGAAGGCGACTTTGGTCGCGAGAAACGCGTTCGCCGCGTATTTGATGAGCTCCGCGGTGCGGCGCGCCGTGAACAGGAACGGCGCCGCGTTCAGATAGAGCGGCCGATAGACCTCGTGCATCACCACATGGGCGCGCGGATCCTCGGAGCCAACGACAATGCGATCGGGATGCTTGAAGTCGTAGATCGCCGCGCCCTCGCGAAGGAATTCGGGATTGGAGACGACGGCGAAATCCGCATCCGGACGTGCGGCGCCAATGATGCGTTCGACCGCGTCGCCGGTGCCAACCGGCACCGTCGACTTGTTGACGATGACGGTGAAGCGGTTGATCGCCTGGGCAATGTCCTGCGCCGCCGCGTAGACGAAGCGCAGGTCGGCCTCGCCCTCGTCGCCGCGCGTCGGCGTGCCGACGGCGATGAACACCGCTTCGGCGTTCTCGACGGCAGCGGCAAGGTCCGTCGAGAAAGCGAGCCGTTCCTCCGCGCGGTTGGTCTTGACCAGCCCCTCGAGGCCGGGCTCGTAAATCGGCATCTTGCCGGCCTCGAGAACCGCGACCTTTTCCGTGTCCTTGTCGACGCAAATTACCTGGTGGCCGAAATCGGCGAAGCACGCCCCCGAGACGAGCCCGACATAACCCGTGCCAATGATCGCAATACGCACGTTACCATCCCCTCGATGTCACACCTGCCGCGCGAAGCCTTGGTTGGCGCTGCGGTCTCGTCGCGCTGTCGCCGACGGCTAGTCACCGCTTCTCCCGCGAAGCGTCAATGCGACGTTTGCGCAAAACTACCGATCGGCGCTGATCACCGCCGCGCGCGAGGCGCCGATGTCGTGGGGAATGCGATCGAGACGCAGCATCGATTCGAAATAGCCGATGGTCTTCACCAGGCCTTCGCGCAGCGGCACGCGCGGAGACCAGCCGAACGCCTCCTCGGCGCGGCTGATGTCGGGCCGGCGCTGTTTGGGATCGTCCGCGGGCAACGGACGGAAGACCAGTTTCGACTTCGAGCCGGTGAGCTCGACGACCAATTCCGCGAGTTCGCGAATGGTGAATTCGGCGGGGTTGCCGATGTTGATCGGCCCGGTCACGTTCGCCGGCGTCGCCATCATGCGCACCATCGCCTCAATGAGGTCGTCGACATAGCAGAACGACCGGGTCTGTTGGCCGTCGCCATAGAGCGTGAGGTCCTCGTTGCGCAGCGCCTGCATGATGAAATTGGAGACGACGCGGCCGTCGTTGGGATGCATGCGCGGCCCATAGGTGTTGAAGATGCGCACCACCTTGGCGGCGAGCTTGTGCTGACGCACGTAGTCGAACACCAGCGTCTCCGCGCAGCGTTTTCCCTCGTCATAGCAGGAGCGCGAGCCGATCGGATTGACGTTGCCCCAATAATCCTCGGTCTGCGGGTGAACGCTGGGGTCGCCATAAACTTCCGAGGTCGACGCCTGCAGGAATTTGATCCTGAGACGCTTGGCGAGCCCGAGCATGTTGATGGCGCCGATGACGCTGGTCTTCGTCGTCTGCACCGGATCGAACTGATAGTGCACGGGAGAAGCGGGACAAGCGAGATTGTAGATCTCGTCGACTTCGACATAGAGCGGAAACGTGACGTCGTGGCGCAGCAGCTCGAACCGCGTGATGTCGAACAGATGCTCGACGTTGTGGCGCGAGGACGAGAAGAAATTGTCGACGCAGAGCACTTCGTGGCCCTCGCCGAGCAGCCGCTCGCAGAGGTGCGAACCGAGGAATCCGGAGCCGCCCGTCACCAAAATGCGTTTGCCGTTGCTCATTCGCGAATGTCTCCGAGGGAAGAGTTGGGTTCGGGTTGCGCGAAGATATAGCTCAATTCCGAGCCGTCGAGGGCGCGAAACGGGCGGGAGGCGGCAAATCGTACGTTACCACATGCCGTTGATGTAGTTGGAAGCGGTCCTTGCAAACCGGTCTCCTCGTTACCCGTCGACCCCGGTTCGGAAAGAAGTTCCCAGGGATCAGGCAAGTTTGCAGGGAAAAACGCGAACCTGACCGATTCTGCGTAACGACGCCTCCCGTAAGAGTCTGATTTCACGCGCCGTTTTGAAGGCAACGCGCTGAATTCCCTACTCGGCGCTGCAGGGAAAAGCAGGAAATCGAATTTCGCGGCCGATCGGTGATTCGAGCGGGCAGGTTGCGCTGCCGTTGTCGCAGCCGAGCCCACCGCGTACGCCGGGCCAGCCGGGCCTACGCGCTGCGACCGGATAACGGCCGACCTCGTCAGTCGGAGCCGAAATGGCCGCTTTGAGCGGGTCCCCGGCCAGGATCGCGGGGAACGTCACGCGCACTGGTAGGCCCAAGCGCCGGAGCGGAAGTTTTCGACTCCTCGTCGTCCGAAGGGCGGCGCCCAGAGGACAG
>JBKQKS010000027.1:0-18021 GCA_052147395.1 Roseiarcus sp. | reverse complement strand
TGTGCCCGTCGTGCCGCTTGCCCATCAGCACGTGAAGCCCCGCGAGGGTCTTGTCGCATAGGATCAAAGTCGCGGCGTCGCGAGGACGCAGGGTCTTCGGCGTGGCCGGGGCGGCGGGGTCGGTCATCGCTCACGTTTCCTTGGCCCGAGGGCGCTCTTCGCGCTTTCCGTCACGCGACCGCGCAAATGCGGCTAGCGGCGTCGGCGCGTCAAGGAGCTACCGCCACTCCGCCGCCGCCCCCGGCGGCTCGGCGAGGAACCGCGCGGCGTCGATGTCCGAGCCGGCGAGCGCGGCGGCGAGCCGCGCCACGGGTTCGTCATAGGGCTCTTCGGTGAGCCGGAACGCGCCCCAGTGGCAGGCGAAAGCGTATTCGGCGCCGAGATGGCGGAAGATGTGGACCGCCTCGTCGGGATCGATGTGCTGGTCGTGCATGAAGCCGCGCGGCGCATAGGCGCCGATCGGCAGGATCGCGAGCCGCATCGGGCCGTGGCGGCGGAAAATGTCGGAAAACAGCGCGCCGTCGCCATAGCCGGTGTCGCCGGCGAAATAGATTTTGTGGCTCGGCCCCTCGATGACGAACGACGCCCACAACGCCATGCGCCGGTCGGAGCGGCCGCGCGCGCTCCAGTGGCGCGCGGGCTCGAAGTGGACTCTCAACGCTCCGACCTCAGCAGTCTCACCCCAATCGAAAGCCTGCGCACGGATCGCGCGGTCGGCACGGTGCAGAATCGTGTCGTTGCCGAGCGGCGTCAGCACCGGCGCCCGCTGTTCCCGCGCGAGCCGGCTCAGCGTCGCGATGTCCATGTGGTCGTAGTGATTGTGGGATACCAGCACGGCGTCGATCGGAGGCAGATCGGCCAGAGCCACGCCCGGCGGCGTGATCCGCCTCGGCCCGATGCCCGCCGGCCCCACGCGCTCCGACCAGACGGGATCGAGGAGCAGATTGACGCCTTCGGTCTGCAACAGAAAACTGGAATGGCCGATGTAGGCGAGGCGGATCGCCGCGCCCTCGACGCGCTCCGGCGGTCTCTCGCCGGCGACGAAGCGCCCCGCGCGCGGCCACGGCTTGCGCGTTCGGCGCGACCGCCACAACATGCGCGCGACGTCGCGGAACGTCTTGTCGCGCGGGCCGCCGGGCAGGAAGAACCTGAGACCGTCGAAATGGTCGGAGCGCGGGCCGGAATAATAGGGATTGTGCTTCATGTAGGGGATCGGAGGTCCTTGTAGCCGCGGGCGCCGACCGCGGCGGCCGGGGTCGACGCCCCCGGCTACAGCGATCGTTGGCGGGAACGGGCGCGCGGCGGCCGGCGCGCGCCGTCCGACAGCATCTCGAAGCGCAGCGCGCCGGCGAACGGCGCGGCCTCCACCAGCCTGACCTCCGCACGGTCGCCGAGCCTAAAGGTCTCGCCGCTGCGCGTCCCGATGAGCGCCCGATGCGCCTCCTCGAAACGGTAGTAGTCGCCGCCGAGGCTCGCGGCGGGAATGAAACCGTCGGCGCCGGTGTCGACGAGTTTCACGAACAGCCCGGATTTGGTCACGCCGGCAATGCGCGCGGCAAAAGTCGCGCCGATTTGCGAGGCGAGATGAGCGGCGATGAGCCGGTCCTGGGTCTCGCGCTCGGCCGCCATCGCGCGCCGCTCGGCGCCGGAGATTCTTTCGGCGACGTCGGCGAGCGAGCGCGGCGCCGCGTCCTCCAGCGCGCCCGGTCCGAAGTTCAAAGCCCGGATCAGCGCCCGGTGGACGACGAGGTCGGCATAGCGGCGGATCGGCGAGGTGAAATGCGCATAGCGGCGCAGGTTGAGGCCGAAATGGCCGTAGTTCTCGTGGGTGTATTCGGCCTGCGCCTGGGCGCGCAAGACGACCTCGTTGACCAGAGCTTCGGCCGGCGCGCCACGCACGCGCTGCAGCACGCGGTTGAAATGCGCCGGGCGCATGCGCTCGCCCTTGGCGAGTTTTACGCCGAGGGTCGCGAGAAATTCGCCGAGCGCGGAGAGTTTTTCCATCGAGGGCGCGTCATGGGCGCGATAGATGAGCGGCGAGAGCTCGGCCTCGAGCGTTTCCGCCGCCGCGACATTGGCGAGGATCATGAATTCCTCGATCAGCCGATGGGCGTCCAGGCGCTCCGGCCAGCTGACCGCCTTCAGCTTGCCGGCCTCGCCGAGGACGAGCTTGCGTTCGGGCAGATCGAGGTCGAGCGGATCGCGCTGGTCGCGCTCCTTCTTCAGCGCCGCATAGGCGGCCCACAGCGGCTTCAACACCGGCTCCAGAAGCGGGCGCGTGACGTCGTCGGGGCGGCCGTCGATCGCGGATTGCGCCTGTTCGTAGGCGAGCTTGGCCGCCGAGCGCATGAGGATGCGATGGAAGCGATGGCGCTTCTTGCGTCCGTCGGCGCCGATCACCATTCGGACCGCAAGGGCAGGGCGGTCTTCGCCTGACGTCAGCGAGCCGAGGTCGTTGGAGATGCGCTCGGGCAGCATCGGCACGACGCGGTCCGGGAAGTAGACCGAATTGCCGCGCTCCAGCGCCTCGCGGTCGAGCGCCGAGCCCGGCCGCACGTACCAGGCGACGTCCGCGATCGCCACCGTCAGCACGAAGCCGCCGGGGTTGCCGGGATCGTCGTCGAACGCGGCATGCACCGCGTCGTCGTGGTCCTTGGCGTCGGCGGGGTCGATGGTGACGAGCGGCAGAGCGCGCCAGTCCTCGCGATGTTGCAGCGTCACGGGCCGCGCGGTCTCGGCTTCGGCCAGCGCCGCGGGCGAGAACACGTGCGGGATGTCGTGGGCGGCGAGCGCGATCATCGACACCGCGCGCTCGGTGTCGACGGCGCCGAGCCGCTCGACGACCCGCGCCGACGGCATGCCGAACCGGCCTTCGCGCAAGAGCTCGAGCGCGACGAGATCGCCCTCGCGCGCCTCGCCGGCGAGACCGTTGGGAATGAAGATTTCCCGGGCCCCCGCGCGCTTCTCGATGGCGACCACGCGCCCCGCGCCATTGTCGAGCTGGCGATAGACGCCGAGCGTGCGGGATTTTACGCGATCGAGAATCTTTACCACGCGCCCGGAATAGGCGGGCTCTTTGGCCCCGGCGAACGGGTCGAACTCGACCCGCAGCAGCACCCGCGCGCCCATGCCCGGCGCCGGCGCCTTTTCCCGCTTGGTTCGCGGCGTGCGCACGTGGATCAGCGGCGGCTCGCCGTCGTCGTCCCAGTCGACCGGCCGGGCGACGAGGTCGCCGTCGCGGTCGCGCTCGACGATGTCGGCGACGACCATGCCCGGTAGCCGGCCCTGGCGCGAAAGAGTCTTGCGGCCGCGGGTGATTTCGCCCTCGTTCTCGAGGTCCCTGATCAGTAATTTGAGCGCCGTGCGGTCCTCGCCCCTGACGCCGAAGGCGCGCGCAATGTCACGTTTTCCCACGCGCGCCGGCGGCGTCACGCCGTTCGGCGCCGGTTGGCCGGAGAGAAACGCGAGCAGCTCATCGCGCGTCGGCAGGGCGGAGGGCGCCGGCTTGGCGCGGGAAGTTTTGGGGGCTTTGGGCAAGGATCTGTGAGTTATTCCCGTCTCCGCCATTTAAGCCGAGGAGCGGGGCGAAACAAGGTGGAGCCGCGCGGCTCGGACGTCGAGTCGACGCGATTTTTTGGCCGAATTTGCAATGACGGCTCGGCGAGAATCCCTGGCGCCCGGACTCGAGTTCGCGGCGCGACGAAGGACCATTCGGCTTTTCAGCGACTGTTCGATTTCTGCATTCTTTCGACAGCGTCGCGAAGCTTCGGGAGTTCCTCGGCGACGACGTCCCAGATGAGTTTTGCCGAGACGGACGCATATTGATGACGCAACACGTTGCCGATGTCGCGAACGCCGATCCACTTGATCTCGGGATGCTGAGCTCTCAGGAAATCTGGGATGGCGCGACTCGCTTCCGACACGATTTGGAGCGCCCGCTCGACGTATACTGCCTGCGCCAATCGGTCGAAAAATCGGCACAGTCGACACCTCGAACCGTCTCCTCGATCCGCGCTATTGCCGTGAGCATGTCCTCCAGCGCGACGTCGAGACGACGCGGCATCAGAAGACCCGCAGCGCTTCGTCTTCGATCGCGCGGCGCAAACGAGGATGCAAGCCCTCGCGCGTCGTGAGATCGACTCTGGTGCGCAACCTGCGCTCGAGCCACGCCCGCAATTCCAGTAGGTCGAAGGCGTTGAACCGCGTCCCTGGGGCGAGATCGACGAACAGGTCGACGTCGCTCTCGGCGCCTGCGGCGCCCCGCGCGGTCGAGCCGAACAGGTACATCGCGTCGACGCCCTGCGCCTTGATATCCGAGGAAATTTCCCCGAGCTCAGTCAAAGCTCGTTCCCGGTTCACCTTTCTTGCCTCCGAGCCCACGCTGGGTTTGCTGTCGTCCGCAGTATAGTGGGTTTTACCGGAGAAAAAAGCCGAGGTCGACGACTTCGGCTCTCAGAATCGATTCGCCGGGAGCAACGACGCGGCGTCGGCGGTCCCTAAAGTCACATTCCCATCGCCGCCTTCAGGTTGGCGTCGATCCTGTCGAGGAAGCCGCGGGTCGACAGCCACTTCTGCTCGGGGCCGACGAGCAGGGCGAGGTCCTTGGTCATGAAGCCAGCCTCGACCGTCTGCACTGAGACCTTCTCGAGGGTCGCAGCGAACTGCGCGAGCCCCTCTTCCCGACGCGGCGCATCACGTCTACGACATCCGCGCCCCTATATCACCGCGTTTCAGGCGGGCAAAGTTCTGCTTTGGACGAGCCGATTCCGTAGCGCCGGCATTGCCCGTATACTGCTCACAGCGCGCAAATCCTAGGCGCCGTTACGAGAAGAGGTCCACCCATGATCGAACTCTACACCTGGCGCACGCCCAATGGGCGCAAAGTCTCCATCATGCTGGAAGAGCTCGGGATCCCCTACGAAGTTCATCCCGTCGACATCGGCAAGAGTGAGCAGTTCGAACCGAAGTTCCTGGCGATCGCGCCCAACAACAAGATTCCGGCGATCGTCGACACCGAGGGACCCGGCGGGCGGCTCAGCGTGTTCGAGAGCGGCGCGATCCTCGTCTATCTCGCCGAGAAGAGCGGCAGGCTGCTCGCGCCGCAGGGCGACCCCGCGCGCTACAAAGCGCTGGAATGGCTGAACTGGCAGATCGGCGGTTTGGGGCCGATGCTCGGCCAGCTCGGCTTCTTCGCCATCCGCAGTCAGGAGAAGGCGCCGCTCGCCATCCGTCGCTTCACCGAGGAGGCCGAGCGGCTCTACGACGTTCTCGACCGCAGACTCGCCGAGGCGCCCTATCTCGCCGGCGAATATTCGATCGCCGACATCGCCTGCTATCCCTGGTGTTTTGCCTCGACGACGTTCCACGCGCCCGTGCTCGGCGCCAAGCTCGCCGACCTCGACCGCTTCCAGGCGTGGATGAAGCGCGTCGGCGAGCGCCCCGCGGTGCAGCGGGGAATGTTGGTCCCAGCGTGATAACCCAATCGGTCTTGGCTCAATAGTGGCTACGACATTGGGCGATTTCCAGCCCTGCGGCGGTCGCGCGGTAGACCAAACGGTGCTCCGTGGTCAGCCGTCGCGACCACCAGCCTCAAAGTTGTCCGCGCAACGGCTCGGGTTTTCCGGTTCCCGAGAACGGCGTTCGCAAGCATTCTTTGATCAACTCATTGAGGCGGGTGTGAATTTTTGCATCATTGACCTGCCAATAAAGGTATTCGTCCCATGCCCTCGGGCTGAATGACAAATTCATTCGATCAACGTTTTCGCGAGGCCGCGGCCTGCCTCGAGATCGGCGATGGACTCGTGCAATCGCTGGGCATTTTTGGGATCACGCAACAAAAACTCTGTTTCCTCGTAAGAAGCGAAGTCTTCGAGCGAAATCAGCACGGCTGTGGGCTTCCCGCGGTCACGCGTGATGAGCAGCGGTTCGTGGTCCGCGTTGACGGCGTCAATGGCCGCGGCGAGGTTGCGGCGCAGTTCGGAGTAGGACGTGATGCGCATGAGCTATCGTACGTGCTCGCGTATGCTCAGGCAACCCTTTTGGCCGGCCCGCCTCGCCGATAAAGCGTCGTCGCGGCGTAGATCGAAGCCGCGGCGGCGATGATCAACCAGAACGCCGGCGCGGCCCTGTCGCCGGTGAGGCCGATCAGCGACTTGGAGATCGCCGGGGTCGCGGTGCCGAACAACGCGGTGGCGAGCGAGTAGGCGAGCGAGAAGGCGGAAGCGCGCAGCGCCGCCGGCACGACCTCGGTGAGCGCTACGACCATCGCGCCGTTGTAGAGGGCGTAGCCGATCGAGAACACCAGCTCGACCATGACGAGCTTGCCGAACGTCGGTCCCGCCGCGAGATAAGTGAGGGCGGGCCAGGCGGAGATCAGCATCAGCCCGGCAGCGACCTGCATCACGATGAGCCGCCCGAACCGGTCGGACAGCGCGCCGCCGATCGGCAGCCAGATGAAATTGCTCACCGCGACCAGTATGGTGACCAACAGCGAGTTGGCCGCCGAAATGTCCAGCGACTTGCCGAAGTCGCGGGTGTAGACGGTGATGAAATAGAACGCGACGGTGGTCAGCATCACCATCAGCATGCCGAGCAGCACGGTGCGGAGATTGGCGATCAGCGAGCGGTAGATCTCCGCCGGCTTCGGGTGATGCTTGCGGGCGAGGAATTCCGGCGTCTCCTGCAGCGAGCGGCGCAGCAGGAAGATGAGCGGCACGATGCAACAGCCGATGACGAATGGAATGCGCCAGCCCCAGGCGCTGATCGCCTCGTGCGACATCGTCGCATTGATCGCGAAGCCGATCAGCGCCGCGACGAACACGGCGATCTGCTGACTGCCCGACTGGAACGAGACCACGAAGCCCTTGTTGCGCGGCGTCGCGATCTCCGCGAGATAGACGGACACGCCGCCGAGCTCGACGCCGGCGGAGAAGCCCTGCAGCAAGCGGCCGGCGATGACGATGATCGGCGCCGCGATGCCGATCGTGGCGTAGGACGGCGTGAAGGCGATGATGACGGTGCCGATCGCCATGATCGACAGCGTGAGGATGAGGCCCTTGCGGCGCCCGAGGCTGTCGACATAGGCGCCGAGATAGACGGCGCCGAGCGGACGCATCAGCGCGCCGAGCCAGAACACGAGGAAGGCCATCAACGTGTCGGTGAATTCGCTGCCGGTGGCGAAGAACGCCTTGCCGATCGGCGCCGCGTAGATGCCGAACAGGAAGAAGTCGAACATTTCCAGGAAATTGCCGGCCGTCGCGCGCAGCACGGCGCCGAGCTTGCCGATCGGCGGCGCCGAGACTCCTGTGGCGGCGATGTCGACCACGCGATCCTCCCGATTGCGGCTTTTGCCGCCGACATTGGTGGCGCCGAGGAGGCGCGCTGGCAAGCGCGAAAGTGACGAGATCGCCACACATCGCCGCGCGCGGTCGCCGAGGGCTTCGAAGCTGGCGCCCGAGCGCGCCGGCCTCAGTGGGTGATCAGCGACTGGAACGGATTGGCATTGGGATTGGGATTATTGTTCTGCGGCCCCGCGCCGACGTAGGAATTCACGCACTGGAGGAGATCGGGCAGCATCTGCGACGTGTCGGTGAGAACGAATTGGAAGGTCGTCTCGGCCGCCACGATGTTCAGCATGTTGCCCGCCATGAACTGCCGGAACAGCGTCGTGTCGCCGGGCAAACTGATATCCGCCTCGTTCGCGCTCGCGGCGCTCGCGTTCGCCGCGGCGGTGCGCCCGTTGTCGATCGCATAGGTGATCGGATAGGTCGAGCCCTGGGCGAGCCGCCAGTTGGGGTTGATCAGATACATGCCCCACTGGTAGTTGTGGTCGACCCAGAATCCGAGCGTGATGCCGCTCTTGTACGGGGTCTCCGCGGCGCAATTGTCGAGAGCCTGTGAGCCCGGCGCGGACACGGCGGCCGCGTTCCAATTGCCAACCTTGAACGTGCCGAGAGTGGTGACCGTATTGCTGCTGGCTGGCGGCGACGGTTGGGCGGCCGGCGCAGCGGGCGGGGCGCTCGGCTGAGGCGGCGGAGCCGCGGGCGCGAACGGCGCGGCGGGCGGAGCGCTCGGCTGAGGCGCCGCGGCGCTGGGCCCCGTGGGCGGAGCGGTCGGCGTGAGCGGAGGAGGCGCCGTCGGAGTGAGCGTCTGGCCGGAAACGCCGCTCGCCGCTCCCACCAGTGAGACCAGGACCGTCAAGGCCGCCATCGTGCGCATGGTCGTCGATTCCCCGAGATACCGACATCGAGCCGTTTCGCGCGGCAATCAAGCGCCGCAGTAAGCGAGACGGACGATCCCGTTCGTTGGTGGCGGCCGCGCCGCCCTGGCCAGTCGCGCCGTCGGCGAGGCGACCGCTGTGACAGATGTGCGCTGTCTTCTTCCCGTGGCGCGGGCCGGCGGATCCGCAGTCGGCGCCGCGACGTTGTCACTTTTCAACCCCGCGGGCAACCGCGAGAGGCCCGCCGCGCGCGTCACTTGCAACCATTGCTCACCGAAACGAACAGCGGATTGAATTCCGCCGCGGTCAGATAAGCGGCGAACGTCCCGCCGGGATAAAGGGGCTGGTTGAGGCGGTTGATGGGACCGAAGGAGGTGACCGCGATCAGGATGTTGCTGTTGGAGCTTTCGCTCGGATCCGGATCGTAGACCCAGGCGCCGCCGCTCATGCCCTGAGTGGCGTCGGTGACCGGCCCCCACTGGCCGACGACGTTGGGCGAGGACATCGCCGGCTCCCCGTAATCCTTCACGTTCATCGGCAGCGCGTCGGTGAAGAACACGATGCCCGGGACCGATTGCACGATCTCGGCGTCGAGAATGTTTTCGGGATAGCCGACACGAAAGGCATAATTGACCTTGCCTTTCCAGTCCAGCGCGTAAGGCATCGCGCCGGTCGGGCTGTCGTGATCGACCAGGATCATACCGAAATCGTGCGGATAGGCCGCGTCCATCGCGGCGTTCTTCTGGTCGTCCGCGAGCGTGTCGTAGTTCGCCGGCAACGCCCACAGGGCATTCTCCTTGGCGCAGACGACATTGAACTTGATCCCTTCGTAGTTCTGGTACTGCAGCCAGAAGGTCCAGGTCTTGGGATCGGAGGGCGGCACATCGGGATCGGGCGGCAGGTCCTCGATGCAGTGCCCCGCGGTCAGCAGCACGCGGGGCGCAATGAATTCGGCGGTGCAGCTCGTGCCCTGTTTCGGCTTGTCTTTCGTCGGATGCGGCTCGGTGAGCAGGCCGACCCATTTGAACGGCGCCAGGCTCGGGTTGCCGCTGGTTTGCTCGACCTTCGCCTTCGACGGGCCGACCTGGGCAAAACGGACCGCGTTGCCGCGCGCCCCGCCGGCGGGCTCGACATCGTCGCGACCCGGCGCCAGCCGCGGAAACGTCGGGGCGAATCGGGCCGCAGGCGCGCCGAGCGGCGCGCTTTCGGCTAGCGGCGGCGTTCTCGACGGCGCCGTGGGCTCGCTCGAGCCCGAACCGACGGCCTCGGCCCGCGAGCCGCCCGCGCTGGCGGCGAGCGCCACGAACGCCAGCGCGGCGGAGACTATGCGCATGAGCGGCCCCCTTTGGTGTCACGGCGCCGCTCGCGGCGACGTCCGAAAAAGCGCGATGCTTCGCCCATGATACTAACGAGACCGGCCAAAACGGAAGCGGGCAGATTGCCGCTTTCCGCTTCGCCGAGATATCTTTAAACTGAAAGCCTCCGGAAGCGGCGAGGTCGCCTGTTTCCCGGCGAGGGGACGCCGAGCCGGAGGGAGAGACGCGAATCATGAAGACGAGATTGTTTGCCGCGGCGCTCGCCGGTCTCGCGCTCGCTTCGATCGGGGCGACGGCGCTCGCGCAGACGCCGGCGAAGCCGCTCGGCAAGCAGTTGGTCGGCCATTGGCGCCTCGTCTCGGTCAGCATCAACGACCAGGCGCCCTATGGCGCCGCGCCGATCGGCTCGATGTTCCTCGACGCGTCCGGCCATTACTCGGTCATCGTCATCACCGCGGGCGCGGCGCGCAACATCGCCTATTTCGGCGCCTACACGGCCGACGACGCCGACGGCTCGATGACGATGCACATCGAAGCGAGCAGCAACCCCGCCGCCGACGGGCGCGACCAGAAACGCTACGTCGCCTTCGACGCCGACGAGATGATCGTCACCAGCCGCAAGCAGAGCGAGCCGCCGGGCGGCCTGAAACTGACGTGGAAGCGGGACGACTAGCGGTCGGAATCTCACGCTTGGCGCCCCGCTGCGCAACGACTGGAACCGACCCGTTCAAGACCTTAGTTCGATCGAGACGAACGTTTACGCTTCCACATCGGAGAACAAGATGCTTAAAGTTGCGTACCACGCCGAGGAGCAGCTCAAGCGGCTTTCTCCGCCGGAAAGGCACGAGCTTAACCTCCTTTTGGCAGACGCCGACAGACTCGAGCAAACCAAAAAAGTAGAAACTTCGGGCAGGTTTGTTTCCAGATTCGGCCAAAACATGAGAGTTGTCTGGCAGAGGGACGATAGGGGCGACATTGTCGTCCTCACAGTGGTCGCTAGGTAAATGGAATGACCCTTGCCTCGATTGCCTTTGACGCGACGCAAGCGGATGCGGAGTTGTCGTCGTTCAAAGCGTGGGTATCACCTAGGAATTATTTTAGCGAAACAGACGTAGTAAAAGAAATTAAGGCGCGCCCTCAGATGGCTTGCCTGTTAGCATTTACGATCCTCATGCCTTCTCCAGATTTGCATAAGTTCGAATTCAATATCCAAGGACTATTTAGGGCAGACTTCGTTGTCGGCAATAATGCCGCTCGAAAGTTCGTTCTAGTTGAGTTCGAGAACGGGCAGAACGATAGCTTGTTTAAAGGGGGCACATCGAATTACCGCTATTGGTCCTCGCGCCTTGAACATGGATTTGGGCAAATCATAGATTGGGCCTGGGTTAAGCATATCTACCCTATGGATCCCATTTTTAAGCGAAGTTTTCAAGGTAGGATTGTTGATAGTTGCTATGTGGTTGTTTGTGGTCGCAGCCCGGATGCTGGGAGTCTCGAAGAATCTCGTTTCGATTTTAGACGATCGATTAAAATGAATGGTATAGACTTTCAATTATATACCTAGGACGACATGATTAACGCGATGAGCGATAACTTGGCAGGACTACTCGCTCGATAAGCGATGAAGGTCCTCTCTCCGCCCTTTTGTTACGTTCCCCGACGGGCGCCAAGCGTTGGGTTTTGACCACTCGCGCTCGGACGCCGTCGAATGTCTCGCGGCCAGGTTCGGCGCGCCGAACTCGACGCCGAAAAGGGGGGTGACGCCGTTTCCATCCAAAATGGCGCCGGCGAACCCAGCGGGCTTGCGAAGACTCGGACTCGCGCCTCAGCCCGCTTCGTACGCGCGGGCGCGCTTGACGGCTTCGCGCTCGGCCATGCGGCTCGCGTGGTCGGCGACGCGCGGAAATTTGCGGATGTCGACGCCGTCGCCGTGCAGCCAGGCGGAGAGCGTGAAGAGGTAGGGGTCGGCGATCGTGTAACTCTCGCCCATCGCCCAGGGGCCTTTGAAATAGCGCCTTTCGATGGTCTCGTAGCATTGCGCCATGTTGCCGGGCACGCGGCGCTTCATGTCCTCGAACGAGGCGGGCTCGTCGGCCCAGCGGTAGCCGCGCCGACCGTGGGCATGGGCGACGTGCACGGTCGCGCACAGATAGGCGTTGAACGCCTGCAACTCGGCGAAGGCGAACGCATCGTCGAGCGGCGCGAGCTTCGCCTGAGGGAAACTCTGGGCGATGAAGGCGAGGATCGCCGGCGTCTCGGTGATGACGCCGCGCGCGGTCGCCAGCGCCGGCACGCGGCCCTTGGGGTTGACCGCGAGATAGCTTTCAGAGCGCTGCTCGCCCGTCCCGAAATCGAGCCGCGCCAGTTCGTAGGACGCGCCTGCATCCTCGAGCGCGATCAACGAGGCGAGAGCGCAAGTGTGCGGCGCATGATAGAGGGTGAGCAACGCCCGTCTCCGTTTCACTTGGCGCGAATCTTCTCCGCCGCTCGCGGCGCGAAGTACGTCAGCACCCCGTCGGCGCCGGCGCGCTTGAAGGCGATGAGGCTCTCCATCATCGCCTTGTCGCCGTCGAGCCAGCCGTTGTTGGCCGCCGCCATGATCATCGAATACTCGCCGCTCACCTGATAGGCGAAGGTCGGCGCGCCGAACTCGTCCTTCACCCGGCGGATGATGTCGAGATAGGGCATGCCGGGCTTCACCATCACCATGTCGGCGCCTTCGGCGAGATCGAGTTCGACCTCGCGCAAGGCTTCGTCGGAATTGGCGGGGTCCATCTGATAGGTGCGCTTGTCGCCAATCAGCGCGCCCGAGGAGCCGACCGCGTCGCGAAACGGGCCATAGAAGGCGGAAGCGTATTTGGCCGCATAGGCGAGAATCTGCACGTCGAGAAACCCTTCGGCGTCGAGCGCCTCGCGGATCGCGCCGACTCTTCCGTCCATCATGTCGGACGGCGCGACGACGTCGGCGCCGGCGCGCGCCTGATTGATCGACTGCCTTATCAACGCCGCGACGGATTCATCGTTGAGAATGCGGTCGCCGTGCATGAGTCCGTCGTGGCCGTGGCTGGTGTAGGGGTCGAGCGCGACGTCGGTGACGAGGCCGAGGCCGGGAAACTCCTTCTTGATCGCGCGGCAGGCGCGGCACACCAGATTGCCTTCGTTGAAGGCCTCCGAGCCGTGCTCGTCCTTGAGCGCCGGATCGGTGTAGGGGAAGAACGCGATCGCCGGTATCTCGAGTTTCTGCGCCCGCTCGGCTTCTCGCAAGACCTCGTCGACGCTGAGCCGTTCGACGCCGGGCATGGCGGCGACGGGGACGCGCTGCTTCTCGCCGTCGATGAGGAACAGCGGCCAGATCAGATCGTTGGTCGTCAGCACGTTTTCGCAGATCAGCCGGCGCGCCCATTCGGCCTTGCGGTTGCGGCGCGGGCGTTGGGCGAGATCGAGGCGGAGCTGGGCGGCGGGCTTGTTCATGGTGGGTCTCCTCGGCCGCGCGTTATAGCGCATCCGCGGACAAACTGTAGATGGCGCCACGCGCCGTCGGTTGTAGGCGCCGCCGCCTACCCCTCACGTCGGAAGCCCGAGCAGCGCCCGCACGGAAATGTCCTCGTCGAGGTCGTCCCAGCACAGGCCCTCGCCGCGCCCGATCGGCCGCCAGCGCGAGCGCTCGTCCGGCGTGGCGTCGCGAAGCCGAGGAAACCATTCCAGCGGGACCGACAGCTCTCGCCCGTCCTCGAGCACGACGCGCATGGCCGCGTCATCGAAAACCACGTCGACGGCCTTTGGATCCGTCCTAGCGACCGAAGTGGCCATGCCAAGCCTCCAAAAAGTCGAGACGACTTTCGATAACCATCGCCCGAAGCCGGGTCAACTCACCCGAGCGAAACTCGGCCGAGCGCGCGAGCCGCACGGGCGACAGCCAGAATTTTGCGGTCCTGTCGCCGGCTTCGATGTGAACATGCGCAGGTTCGCCGCTCTCCAGACTGTAGAAGAAGAAACGATACCCTTCCCGCCGCAGAATAGTCGGCGCCGTTCCTTGCAGCCGCGGTCGCCGGGGTAGGCGCCCCCGGCTACAACGCGCCTTACACCCTCACCCGCACGTATTCCCCCGGCGCGTCGCAGACCGGCGGGTGTTTTTCGCTGCCGACTGTGCGCGCGGCGACCTTCTCGGGCGCCTGGGCGACGACCCACGGGATCCAGTCGAGCCACCAGGAACCGGGGGTCTCCTTGGCGGCGGCGAACCAGTCGCTGAACTCGCCTTCGGGCGGCCCGCCGGTCCAATATTGGTATTTCGGCTTGTAGGGCGGATTGACGACGCCGGCGATATGGCCGGAGCCGCTGAGCACGTAGCGCATCGGCCCGCCGAGCAGTTTCGCGCCATTGAACACCGAGCTCGCGGGCGCGATATGATCCTCGCGCGTGGCAAGCTCGTAGATCGGGATCGTAATCTTGTGCAGGTCGATATACTTGCCGTCGATCGGCATGCGGCCTTTGGCGAGGTTGTTCTGGAAATAGCAGTGCTCGAGATAGAAGCGATGGTTCGCCGCCGGCATGCGCGTCGAATCGGCGTTCCAGACCAGCAGGTCGAACGCCATCGGCTCCTTGCCCTCGAGGTAATTGTTGACCCAGTAGGACCAGATGAGATCGTTGGGCCTGAGCATGTTGAAGGCGGTCGCCATGTGCATGCCGTCGAGGTAGCCCTTTGCGGCCATCTTCTCTTCGATCGCCCTCAACTGTTCGGCGTCGACGAACACTTTGAGGTCGCCGGGGTCCTGGAAGTCGACCTGGGTCGTTATCAGGGTCGCGCTCTCGATGCGCTCGTCGCCCTGTTCGGCCATGAAGGCGAGCGTCACGGCGAGCAGCGTGCCGCCGACGCAATAGCCGATCGCGGTGACGTTGTTCTCGCCCGTGATCTCTTCGATCACGTCCAGCGCGGAGAAAACGCCCTCGCGCATGTAGGCTTCGAAACCTTTGTCGGCATGGCGTTCGTCCGGGTTGACCCAGGAGATCGTGAACACGGTCAGCCCTTGCGCCACGGCCCAGCGGATGAACGATTTTTCCGCATTGAGGTCGAGCACGTAGAACTTGTTGATCCACGGCGGCACGATGAGCAGCGGGCGCTTGTAGACCTCATCGGTCGACGGCGCATATTGGATGAGCTCGATCAGGTTGTTGCGATAGATCACCTTGCCGGGCGTGGCGGCAAGGTTGACGCCGAGCTCGAATTTCGAGGCGTCGGCCTGACGGATGCGCAAGTGGCCGTGGCCGCGCTCGACGTCCTCGGCCATCATGCGCAGCCCGCGCACCAGGTTCTCGCCGCCCTCGGCGAGCGTCGCGCGCACCACGTCGGGGTTGGTGAGCAGGAAGTTGGTCGGCGAAAACGCGGCCGAAAACTGTTTCAGATAGAATGCGGCCTTGTCGCGGGTGTGAGGATCGAGCGTGTCGGCCCGGCGCACCAGATCGTCGGCCCAGCGGCTCGTCAGCACATAGGCCTGTTTGAGGAAATCGAAATAGGGATTGGTCTGCCAGTCGGGGGCGGAAAACCGCTTGTCGCCGGGGTCCGGCCTCACGACCGGGGGCAGGTCCTCGCCTTGCAGCCGGCGTAGCGTCGTGCCCCAGAGATCGAGGAACTGGCGCGACAGCTCGGTCTGCGCCTGTAAGGCGCGTTGCCCGTCGGCGAGATAGTATTCGGCGACGCGGCCGATCGCGGCCAGCGCGTCGACGATTTCGCTGCTGGGGCCGATTTTGGTCTCGCCCGTCTCGAGCGGCTTCAGATAGGCGGCCATCACCTTGCCGCCCTGTTCGATGGCGCGCGCGAAATTTTGCGCCAGCTTCTCGAAATTGGGCGGCGACGTTTCGGCGCTCGCGGCGGGCTTTTCCGTCGCCGCGGCCTTGGGCGCAGCGGCTGCAGGCGCCGCCGGCGCGAGAGGCTTCGGCGCGGCGGCCTCGGCTTGCGGCGCCTCGGCGCCGGCGGCGGGCGTTTTCGCCGCAGCGGGCGCCTGCTCGGCGGCGCGTGAGGACGCGACGCGCGGAAGCTCGGGCGCGGCGGCCTCGATTCGCGGCGCCTCCTCGCCGGCGGCGGGCGTTTTCGCCGCAGCGGGCGGGGCGCCGGCTACGGGCGATTCGGCCGCGAGCGCCTGCTCAGCGGCGCCTGAGGACGCGACAGGCGGAAGCTCGGGCGCGGCGGCCTCGATTCGCGGCGCCTCCTCGCTGGCGGCGGGCGCTTCCGCCGCAGCGGGCGCCGCGGGCGCGACCGTGGCGATGGGCGGTTCGGCAGCGATCGCCGGCGCTGGGGCAGGGGGCGGCGCGGTGGGCGAAAGCTCGGGCGTGGGGGCGGCCTTGGCCGCGGCTTTTCCCCGCGGCGCCGCCGGCTTGCGGGCGGCCTTCACCGCGGGACCGCGAGCCGCAGTCTTCGCTTTCGCGGACGTCTCGGCGGCTCCCGATTTCGCCCGCGTATGATGTTTGTCGGACTTTTTCACGGCGCGCCCCTTCGCGTCCCCATCCCGCTTTGGACATAATAGGCGCTTAGCACACCGACAGGCTAGGACCTAATCGGGTCGAAAGGCGGACGAGGGAGCATGGCTGCGATGCGAAGGGCGTGGAGCCGCGCGGGGCTGGCGGCGTTGGCGCTCGCGGCGATGACTGTCGGGGGACAGGCGCAATCGGCTGGCGATGCCGGCGAATCGCCGCTGCATGCGCTGGCGCGCGCCGTCGGCCTGGCGGCGGAGCCGCCGCCGCCCGCCGATTTCGTGCGCGAAAGCCGTCCGACCGCGCCGACTCGACAGATCCCGGTATTCTCCCCGCCCGTCGAGCCGACGTCGTCGGTGCGCTCGCCGGCGTCCCTCAAATCCATGGATTCCGAGCTCGACGCCGCGGCGAAGGCGCATGAGAAGTTGAGGGCCGCCAACGGCGAGCCGCCGGCCGGCGCGGCCAAGGCCCGAGCCAAAAAAAGCAAGGCCGGCGCCGCGCTCGACAATTAGCGTTTGCCGCCGGCTCGAGCGCAGTGCTAACCTGCCGGCCCCTGCGGCGCGCGCCGCATTTTTGCAACTGGACACCTGGACCCATGCACGAATTCCATCGGGTGCGGCGCCTGCCGCCTTACGTCTTCGAGCAAGTGAACAAGCTCAAGGCCAAGGCCCGCGCCGCCGGGGCCGACATCGTCGATCTCGGCATGGGCAACCCCGATCTGCCGGCGCCCAAGCACGTCATCGACAAGCTGGTGGAGACCGCGGGCAAGCCGCGCACCGACCGCTATTCGGCTTCGAAGGGCATTGCGGGGTTGCGCAAGGCGCAGGCCGGCTACTACGGCCGCCGATTCGGCGTGAAGCTCGACCCCGAGACCCAGGTGGTCGTTACGCTGGGCTCCAAAGAGGGGTTCGCCAACATAGCCGCGGCGATCACTGCGCCGGGCGATGTCGTGCTCACTCCCAATCCGTCCTATCCGATCCACGCCTTCGGCTTCCTGATGGCGGGCGGCGTCATTCGCTCGGTGCCCGCCGAGCCGACGCCCGAGCTGTTCCACGCGCTGGAGCGGGCGATCCAGCATTCGATCCCGAAGCCGATCGCGGTCGTCGTCTGCTATCCCTCGAACCCGACGGCGACGACCACCTCGCTCGATTTCTACAAGGACCTGGTGATCTTCGCCCGCAAGCACGAGATCTTCGTGCTCTCCGACCTCGCCTATGCCGAGGTCTACTTCGACGACAATTCGCCGCCGCCCTCGGTCCTGCAGGCGCCGGGCGCGTTCGACGTCGCGGTCGAGTTCACCTCGATGTCGAAGACGTTTTCGATGGCCGGCTGGCGCATGGGCTTCGCGGTCGGCAACGAACGCCTGCTCGCAGCTTTGGCGCGCGTGAAATCCTATCTCGATTACGGCGCCTATACGCCGATCCAGGTCGCCGCCGCCGCCGCGCTCAACGGCCCCGACGACTGCATCAAGGTGATGCGCGCCACCTACAAGCGCCGGCGCGACGTGATGATCGAAAGCTTCGGCGCCGCCGGCTGGAACATCGAGCGGCCGAGCGCCTCGATGTTCGCCTGGACCCCGGTGCCCGAGAAATTCCGCCATCTGGGCAGCCTGGAATTCTCCAAGCTGTTGATCGAGAAGGCGGATGTCGCGGTGGCGCCGGGCATCGGGTTCGGCGAGCACGGCGACGGTTACGTGCGCCTGGCGCTGGTCGAGAACGAGCAGCGCATCCGCCAGGCCGCCCGCGGCGTCAAACGCTTCTTCGAGCGCGCCGATGAGACCCTGCACAACGTGGTGCAGCTGAAGCAGAAGGCGTGAAAGGGCGGACGCTGGTCTTTGCGCCGGAGGCGCTGAAAAAGGGCCGTCCGGTCTCTCGACCGTCATGCCCGGACTTGTTCCGGGCATCCAGTGCGTCTGTGATTCCGCGTTGTCGGCGGGGTGCAAGTCCCCGTCATGGAGTGTCGTAACCGTGTAGCCGAAGGCAACTGCGTCGCCGGGAGGCGGGGTGGGGAGCAGCCGGAGGC
>JBKQKS010000026.1:0-18373 GCA_052147395.1 Roseiarcus sp. | reverse complement strand
CTCGTTGCCGCGTCGCTTCATTCTCACAGGAATCACGAAGTGGATCGGCTCTGGGTCTGCGGGTTCGTTTTCGAAGTTGTCCGTTTCGTCGATGGCGCCGAGGCGACGGCCGGCGGAAAATTGGCGGACGAAGAGGCCCGAATTGAAGAATGCTCAGGCATCGGCCGTTTCCTCCGCGCCATTGGCTCGGCCCGCGCAACCGTGAGGTCCACACCCCCAGCTCGCCACGCCCGCGGCGTCGCCTTCAACGAGAGAGCCGCAGTCTTCCGGGCTATCTTTGGTTAGGGCGCTCCTTGACGTTTTGCCGAATTCATCGCCGCCAACCGCGAAACGAAAGCAGACGTCATGCCAGCGAAGATCGTCTCGATTTGAAGCGTCGGGACTCCGGCAACGGTGAGCGCTTGGCGAAAGGCGGCTGCTCGCGCGAATGCGAACTTCGTCTAGCTCCATTTCGGAGAAGGGTTGTTCAGACTGAAGACAATCGTCCGCGATGCCCGCGCCGCATTTTTCGGCCAAATTGTTCCGCGACGCAACCGGCAGCCTTTTCATGGCCCAGCCTCGACGTGAACGTCGCAAGAACACATTCCCCGGATTTTCCCCATATTCGGGCGAATTTCCCCGGGGAATTTCATGTTCCGTTGGCACGGGAAAGGGGAGTGCTTGGCCCCCATCCCTTTGATTTTAGGAAGAAAGCTGGTGGGCGATACAGGGATCGAACCTGTGGCCCCTCCCGTGTGAAGGGAGTGCTCTACCGCTGAGCTAATCGCCCGACCAGAGGGCCCCGCTTTAGAGCCGCCTTGGCGCCGAAGTCAAGACGAGGCGAGCGAATGGACGGCGTCGTAGAGCTCGTCGAAATGCGAAATGACACGGTCGGGGCCGAGCTCGCTGACGGGAACGTCGGTGTAGCCGAAATCGACGGCGACGACAGGCGACCCCACGGCTCGCGCCGCGCGGATGTCGGTGGCCGAATCGCCGACCATCACCGCGGCGTCGGGGTTCCCGCCGCAGGCGCGGATGGTTTCGAGCAGCGGCTTCGGGTCGGGCTTGCCGACGCCGAACGTGTCCTGGCCGCAGATGAAGGCGAATTTGTCCGCGACCCCGAGCCGGTCGAGCAGCAGCTTCGACGAGCGCTCCATCTTGTTGGTGCATACCGCGAGGCGCCAGCCGTCGGCGGCGAAGCGGTCGATCGCGTCTTCGGCGCCCGGGAACAGGAACGAATGATCGGCGATATGGGCGTTGTAATGGGCGAGGAAATCGACGAACAGCGTATCGAGCTTCTCGGCGCCGAGTTCGCGCCCGGCGCGCGCGAAACCGCGCTGGATGAGCGCGCGGCCGCCGGCGCCCAGCAGCGAGCGCGCGGCCTCGACGGGCACGGGATCGACGCCTTCGCCGGCCAGCACGAAATTGAGGGCAGCGATGAGATCGCCCGCGGTTTCCGCGAGCGTGCCGTCGAGATCGAGAACGAGAACGAGAACCTTGGTTTCGGTCATGGTCAGGTCCAGAAGGCGGGGCTCGAGGGCTCGAGCCGCGGGCCGATGCGCACGGCGGCAATTTTCCTGGCGAGCCCGTCCTCGCCCGTTTCCACGGCGACGCCGCACAGAGTGGCCTGCCCCGAGGCGGGCTCGAATCGGCCAGACGGCAGCTTGCGCGTGAAGCGGTGCAGCGGCTCGGTCTTGTCCATGCCGATCACCGAATCGTAATCGCCGGTCATGCCGACGTCGGTTATGTAACCCGCGCCGCCGGTGAGCACGCGGGCGTCGGCGCTGGGCACGTGAGTGTGCGTGCCGACGCACAGGCTCACCCGGCCATCGACATAATGACCGAACGCCGATTTCTCGCTCGTCGCCTCGGCGTGCAAATCGACGATGGCCGCGTCGCAGCCCCGGCCGAGCGCGCAGGCCCTGAGCTCGCGGTCGATCTGGCGGAACGGATCGTCGAGCGCGTCCATGAACACGCGCCCCATCAGATTGACGACGAGTACGCGCCCGCCCGTAGCGGTGTCGAACACGGCGGCGCCGCGTCCGGGAGCGCCCGGGGGATAGTTGGCGGGCCGCAGCAGCCGCGACTGGCGCTCGATGAACACCAGCGCCTCGCGCTGGTCGAAGGCGTGATTGCCGAGCGTGATCGCGTCCACCCCGTGGGCAAAGAACTCCTCGCAGATCGCCTCGGTGATGCCGAAGCCGCCCGCGGCGTTCTCGCCGTTGACGACGACGAAATCGAGCCTCCAGCGGCTGCGCATGTCGGGCAAATGGGTGAGAACGGCGGCCCGGCCGGCGCGGCCGATCACGTCGCCGACGAACAGCAGCCTCATGGCCGATGACCTCGTGCGCTAATCGTTTCGTTTTCGGTGATGATGAAATCGAGCCGCTCGTCGTGCGGCTCGTCGGGCGTCGCCGCGACCTCTGAGGTGGCGAAGGCGACGCCGACGGCGAGCGTGGGGCGTTGCTCGCGCAGCGCGGCGAGCGTGCGGTCGTAATAGCCGGCGCCGAAACCGATGCGATGGCCGCGGCGGTCGAATGCAGCGAGCGGCACGAACAGCAGGTCCGGCTGGACTTCCAGGGCGGAGGGCAGAGGCTCGGCGATGCCGAGCGCCCCCGGCGCCGTCGCGTCGCCCGGCTTCCAGAGGCGAAACAGCAGCCGCTCGCCCGGCGCGCGGGTGACGGGCAGGGAGGTCGCCACGCCTGCGGCTGCGAGCGCCGCCAGCAGCGGCAGGGTTTCGGGTTCGCCGCGAATCGGATGGAAGGCGGAGGCGACGCGCGCTGAATGCCCGAGCGCGAGCCGCACGCCCTCCCGCGCGAGGCGCTCGGCGAACGCAACCCGCGCGGCGTCCGGCGCCGCCCGCCGGCGCGTGAGAGCCTCGGCCCTCACGCGCGCTTTGGCGGCCGAAGCAGACGTTTCTACCTGGGTTTCGAGCATCTATGAGCGCGGAGCCGAGCAAGCCGTTGGACGGTGATCCCGGGCGCCTACGTGAGTAGGTGGGCGCCGTGTACCCAAGCCCACGGGCAAGGACAGGGACAGCTCCCATAGGGATCGTACGGCCCCGAGGAATGTGTCCTGACGAACCCCCCAGCTCCGCGGACATGACGTTTAAGAGCAACGAGGGCGTTTGGCTAGTGTCGCGAGCGGTAAACGAAAAAACGCCGCCGGGCGGCGCGCACACCCGCTGACGGCGCGTCGCACGGCAGGCCCGGGTCAGCTAAAGGAGTATAGTCGCGCGCGGCGGCGCGCCGAGACTTTTGGGAGCCCTCGATGTCGGAAGGCCGAATCGTTGTCGACGCAGCTCGGAACCCGAGTCTGGACCCTCAGGATTGGGACGCGTTCCGGCGCTTTGCCCACGAGCTCGTCGACCGCATGGTCGACCACGTGCGCGATATCGGCGCGGGGCCCGTCTGGCGGCCGGTTCCCGATGAGGTGAAGGCGCGGATCGCGACGCCGGCGCCGGCGGCGCCGACGTCTTACCAAGCGTTGCGCGAAGACCTCGAGGCGCTGGTGCTGCCCTATTCCGGCGGCAATGCGCATCCGCGGTTCTGGGGCTGGGTGCAGGGCTCGGGCACGCCGGGCGGCGCGCTCGCCGAATTCGTCGCCGCGGCGCTCAATTCCAATTGCGGCGGGCGCGATCACGGGGCGATCTATATCGAGCGCGCGGTCGTCGGCTGGGCGCGCGACTGGTTCGGATTTCCGCCGTCCGCCGGCGGCCTCCTCGCCAGCGGTTCGTCGATGGCCAATCTCCTGAGCCTCGCGGCGGCGCGCGCTCATTACGGCCAGGACATTCGCGCGCGCGGCGTCGCTGGCCGGCGGCTCGTCGCCTATGCTTCGGCCGAGGCGCACGCCTCGCTCGCCAAGGCGATGGAGACGCTCGGCCTAGGCCGCGAGGCGCTGCGCGCGATCGAGGTCGACGAAAACTATCGCATGGGGCTCGAAGCGCTCGCGGCCGCCATCGCCGAGGACCGCGATTCCGGGTTCGAGCCGTTCGCCGTCGTCGCCACCGCGGGCACGGTCAACACCGGCGCTTTCGACGACATCTCCGGCGTCGCCGACCTCTGCGAGCGCGAAAAGCTCTGGCTGCACGTCGACGGCGCGTTCGGCTCGCTGGTCAGGCTCGCGCCAGAACTAGCCGGGCTCGCCGACGGGATCGAGCGCGCCGACTCGCTCGCCTTCGACTTCCACAAATGGCTGCACGTCCCCTACGACGCCGGGTGCGTGCTGACGCGCGACGAACAATCTTTGCGCGCGGCGTTCGGCGGCCGGCCGCACTATCTCGCCAGCGCCGGCGGCCTCGCCGGTGGCGAGCCCTGGCCGAGCGACCTCGGACTCGAGCTCTCCCGCGGCTTTCGCGCGCTGAAAATCTGGTGGACGGTGAAGGAGCAGGGCGTCGAGCGGTTGGGCGCGGCGATCCAGCGCAATTGTGCCCAGGCCGGTTACCTCGCCGAACGGCTCGGGCGAAATCCGCGCGTAAAAATCGCGGCGCCGGTGGCGCTCAACATTGTCTGCTGCCGCTATGTCGCGCCGGGGCTCGACGGCGCGGCGCTCGACCGGCTCAACGGCGCGATCGTCGTCGCCCTGCAGCAGCGCGGAATTGCCGCCCCCTCGACCACCAGGCTCGGCGGAAGGCTCTGCATCCGCGTCTGCATCACCAATCATCGCAGCCGCGACGCGGATTTCGACGCGCTCGCGGAGGCGATTTCTGAAATCGGCGCGAGGCTCGCCGCGCGATGACGAAACAAGGGCTCATCGAAGCTTTGATCGGGCGCCTCATCGCCCCGCTCGCGCCGCTTCCGCCGCCGCCAGCCGACCCGGTGTTCAATCCGGCGCTAGCCCAGGCGCTCGCGCTCGACCCCGCGGCGACCGCGCTGCTTTCCGACATGCCACTGCCGCTGGCGGTCGATTCGGCACGGCCGGAAATGTTCCGCGTCACCCGCCGCGGCACGCTGCTGCTGTCGCCGGGTCTCATCGCCCGTCCGGCGCTCATCGGCGCGGTTGCGCGCTGGGCGGAGGAGACGGCGTTCCTCGTCGCCTTCGCCGGGGCGGACCGGGAAAAGCGCGGCCTGGCGCTCGCCGCCGCCGCCCGTCACGGCGCCGCGCTCATCGCGCGCTTGTCCGGGTCCGCGCTCGCCGACGCGAGGCTCTGGCTGCCGGAGCCGCTGTGGAGCGGCGGGCGGCTCGCCGCCGGGCCGGCGACCGCCGAGTGGCTCGCCGAGGCGATGGCGCTCGGGGACATCGAGACGACGGCCGCGGTCGACCTCGAACTGGCGCTGCCGGTGGAAGCCTTGCTCGAAGCCGGCGGCGACGCGCGCATCGCGACGGCGGTCGAGACCGGCATGAACCGCTATGGCGCAACCTCGCGGCCGCGGCCCGAGGCGGTGCATTTCTCGTCCTCGACCGCGTCCAGCGTCAGCGACTACGCCTTCGCCGCGCTCGACCGGCTGAGGCGCGCGCTGCTCGTCGCCACCCTGTTCGGCGGCCTCTCCGCGCGCGAGGCCAGCGAGCGGCTCGCGGACGCGGTGGGCGGCGAGATCCTGAAGCTCATCGAGCTCGAGCCCGAGGAGGCCGACGTCATTCTCTGCGCCTCGGGCACCGACGCGGAGCACGTCGCCGTGCTCATCGCGCTCGCCGAAAGCCCGCGGCTCGCGAACCTCGTCATCGCGCCCGAAGAGACTGGCCGCTCGGTGAAAATCGCCGCCGCCGGGCGCTATTTCCAGGAGGGCGCGCCGATGCCCCGGGGCGAGAAGATCTGGCCGGACGCCGACATCGCGGTGGTGAGCGCCGCGGTGCGCGACGCGGCAGGCAAGCCGCTCGCGGCGAGCGCGATCGAGCGCGAGATCGCCGCCAAAGTCGAGACGGCGCTCGGGGAAGGCCGGCGCGTGCTGCTGCATGCCCTGTTCGGCTCCAAGACCGGCGTCAGCGCGCCGTCGCCGTCGTTCATCGCCGTGCTCGGCGCCCCCTCGCCGGCGATCGACGTCGTCGTCGATTCCTGCCAGTGGCGCGTGGGGTCCGAAACCCTGGGCGCGCATGTGCGCGCGGGCTGGATGGTTCAGCTTTCCGGCTCGAAATTCTTCACCGGGCCGCCATTTTCCGGCGCCCTCGTCGCGCCGGCGCGCTATCGCGAGCGCACGCGCGAGGTCGCGCGCCTGCGCGCCGAAGCGTCGGGGCTCACGCCTTCCGGCTATTGGAGCCCGGCGTGGCGCGCGGCGTTCGGCGCCGACGCTAAGATCGCGAGCTTCGGTCCGCTCATGCGCTGGGCGGCGGCGCTGGTCGAGGCGGCCTTGTTCCGCGCCGCTTCGCTCGACGTCTCGCGCGCGGCGTTCGACGCGTTCTGCCTCGAGCTGCGCGGCAAACTCGCGGTGTGCCCTCATCTTGCCGAGCTGGAGCCGCCGCATTTCGTCGAACACCAGCCCAATCGCCGCGATTTCGAGACGCTGGCCGGCTCTTCGATCATCTGCTTCGCGCCGCTCGTCGACGACGGCGGGGGGCGGATGCGGCGGCTCGACGGCGCCGAATCGGAGCTTTTGTTCCGCTGGCTCAACGCCGACCTCTCCAACCGGCTGCCGGGCCTCGATCCGCTGGCCGCGGCGCTCGCGCGCCAGCCCTGCCACATCGGCCAGCCTGTCGACCTCACGCCCGGCTCCGACCCGCCCCACATCATCCTGCGCCTCGTCATCGGCGCGCGCTTCTTCTCGACGATCGCGATGGCGGGCGAGCGAGGCGACGCGGCGCTGGAGGCGGAAATCGCCGACGCGCAGCGCGCCTTCGACAAAGCGGAGCTGATCCTGGCGAACTGGCGGACGTTGATTGCAAACGCGAAAAGCGAAGGGTAATCCCCTGGCTTCGACGAGGGGCATTAGCAGCTCGGCGTTTCGTACGGTCGGCCGGCGCGGTTCCGTCGTGCGCAGCCGCCCAAAAGAGGGAAACTGGGCCGAACGACGCGGTATTAGGTGGCAAGCTCGCCTAACAAATACCATTGGTTTTCTGCGTCTTAGGGGCGGCACGCCGCCGCGAATAGCGGGTGTTATATTTGCCCACGGCATGTTTTCGTGGCACCCCTGCGGAACAAAGGCGTGTTGCAATACGCAAGTCGCGAACGAAAAGCGAACGGCGTCGCGAAAGCCGCTGATATTGTAGGTTTGCCTTCTGCAAAAACAATATGTTACCATCGCGTTAACGATCCGGCAAATCTTTTTCTCCCTGCCCTGTTGCATTATGCAACAGTTTGCCATAATCTGCGCGCAAGAATTTGCTTGACTATGCGATTCGGGGTGTCTTGCACTGAGTCGCAGGTGGACGGGGGCGGTTCGCGCAATAGCGCGACGGAGGCAGGCTGATGCAGGACGATCTTGTTCGCAAGAGCGGAGCGGTTGTCGTTCGTGACAGACGGCGGTTCAGTGCATTCTTTCCAAACAGCCGCCCGAAAATTCCCGATGGGTACTCTGCCGCTTTGGATTTCCGAACCACAACTGAGCTGATTTCTGCGCGACAGCGGGAAAATAGCAATAAAAATGACGCCTCGCACTAGGCGGCAGGACGGTAAATGTGATTAACTGCCCGCCTAGCCCCGGGTCGCGATTCCATGATTCTAACAGCGCAGTGCCTCGACAATTGGCTCGAGGACTTCGAACAGTTTCGCCATGATTTCCTACTATTTTGCTACCGAATTAGCAAAGCTGTTGGGTATTACTTTGAATTCGATCAGTCGTCCCTTTACAAAGCGCACAATGAATGGAATGACATATGTAGAGAATGGGCTAACGCCGACGAAAACGCAGATTCTAACGAGTTATCTCATCTTAAAATAGTTTCTATTCTTGCGATTGTACTATCAAATAGCGAATGGATTAAAGAACTATCCGAGTTCGACCCTCAAGATGAGCCTAGAGGGTATCATTTTGTTGGTACACAGCAAGAAAAAGAAAAAATCAGAATGGATATAAATGCAGCTCGCGGTGCATATTTTGCGCTACAATTTTGTACCCAAGTCTTAAATTGGTTTGAGACGGCGCGTATCGATCGCGTTCAGCGTTTTGAATTTCGTATGACTGAAGGCCTAGAACATGATGTTTTGGTTCATCTAGTTTCTAGTCGCCGCAATGTTGACGCTATGTTTCTAATGTTCAAGGCACTTTATGCCCGAGACTTTAAGCAGGATAATTAGATCTAGAAGTAGAGGCCCAAGCCCGAATTCTTCGAGTGCGCTTGCCACCTAACACTGGATCGACAGATACGAGACCCGAATTCACACGGCTTGCTGCCGGCGCAGAAAGTCGCCCTCCGCGCCCCTGGCGACATGCGCTCGCACCGCATACCCCTTCGTTTGCGCGAGCGCGGTCATCACGCCGCGGATCTCGGCCAGACCCTTGAGCCGGCCGATCGCGGAATAGCCGGGAAAGCTCCCCTTGCCGACGTCGTCGAGCAGTTCGTGGCCGTGATCCGGGCGGAACGGCAGGCGCCAGCGCTCATCGCCGGCCTGCCGGCGGCGGGTCTGCTCGCTCAAGAAAGTCTCGACCACAGACACCATGTCGGCATCTCCGCCGAGATGCTCCGCTTCCTCGAACGAGCCGTCCGGCTCTTTCGTGACATTGCGGAAGTGGACGAAATGGGTGTGGCGCGCAAACGTCTTCGCCATCGCCGGCACGTCGTTTTGGGCGCCGGCGCCGAGCGAGCCGACGCAGAACGTGAGCCCGTTGGAGTCGGACGGGACCGCTGACAGAATGCGCGAAAAATCGATTGCGCTGGAGACGATGCGCGGCAATCCCATCAAGGAACGCGGCGGATCGTCCGGATGGATCGCCATGCGGATCCCGCATTGTTCGGCCGTCGGGATGATCTCGCTGAGAAAGCGCGCGAGATTCTCGTGCAGCCCATCCGCGGTGATGTCGCGATAGCGGTCGAGCATGCGCCGCATGCCGGGGATGTCGTAGCGATCGAAGGCGCCGGGCAGGCCGGCGGAAATGCTGGCGACGAGCTCGGACTTGTCGCTCTCGCTCGCGCGCTCGAACCACGCACGCGCCCGCTCCACCACGCCGGGCGCCCAATCGGCCTCGGCGTTGTCGCGTTCGAGCATGAAACAGTCGAAGGCGGCGAACCTGTGGGCCTCGAAGCGCAATGCGAATCCACCGCCCGGCAGCGGGCGGCGGAGATCGGTGCGTGTCCAATCGACGACCGGCATGAAGTTGTAGCAGATGACGCCGATGCCGCACGCGGCGAGATTGCGCATCGATTGCCGGTAGTTGTCGAACAGCGTCCCCAGATCCTTCTCGCCGAGCTTGATGCGCTCGTGGATCGGCAGGCTCTCGACGACGTTCCAATGCAATCCGAGCGAAGGGTCGGCGGCGATCTCGGCTTTGCGCGCCTCGATCTCCGCGATCGTCCACACCGCGCCGTAGGGGATGTGGTGAAGCGCGGTGACGACGCCCCGCGCGCCCGCCTGTCGAATGGCGCTGAGGGGAACGACGTCTCCGGGGCCGAACCAGCGCCAACTTTGTTGCACGGCGAACCTCCTGGATTGCGTTATCGGGGCAAATTCCCGGGCGGCGCCATTCTGTAGCCGAGTGCCCTTATCCTGAGCTTGTCGAAGGACGACCTCGGTCGGCGCGTAACCGCCTCCTCCTCCCACGAGTCTTCCAAGCGGAGGCAGCGAGGTCAACGACCTCGCCTACAATCGCGCCCGGTAAATTGCCGCGCTTGTTGGATCGTCTCTTACGCCCGTGACCAGGCGCAGAGAAGAGCCGTTGTCGTTTGGGGCCGCCCAAAGCAAGCCCCGGCGCGCTTGACTCGAGCAGAAATATACTAATATATTAGTCTCTATGAAATGTCCCGACCCCGAGCCGCCGCCGGCGGCGACCCGGAAGGCGCCGCCGACCGCGCGGGAGCGCGGCGTCGCGCGCCGCGCTCAGCGGGACACGCAGCCCACGACCTCGGCGGCCCGGGTCTATTCGGCGCTGCGCGATCGGATCGTCTCGCTCGAGCTGCCGCCGGGCGCGCCGCTCGTGGAGAAGGAACTCGTCGAGGCCTACGGCGTCAGCCGCACGCCGGTGCGCGAAGCGCTGCTGCGGCTCGCCGAAGAAGAGCTCGTCGACATCTATCCGCAGAGCGGCACCTTCGTTGCGCGCATCCGCGCTTCCGTCGCTGAGGACGCGATGGCGATCCGCAAGGCGCTCGAACGCTTTAGCGCGCGCGAGGCGGCTGAGCGCGCGACGGCGGCGGACGTCGCCGAGCTCGACGCGCTGCTCGCGCGCCAGCGCGTCGCGGCGGAAGTCCACGACATCGAGGGTTTCCACGCGGCGGACGAAGCGCTGCACCAGCTCATCGCGACCGTCGCCGGGCATCCGAACATCTGGCGCGTCGTCAAGCGCGAGAAAGCGAACGTCGACCGCGTACGGCTGTTGACCCTGGAGTTCGAGGGCCGGTTCGACGTCGTCGTCGCCGAGCATCAGCTCATCGTCGACGCCATCCGCGCCGCCGATCCCGACGCCGCGGAACGGGCGATGAACGCCCATCTCTCGCGCGTGCTGCCGAGCCTTACCGCCATCCGCGCCCGCCATCCCGACTATTTCGAGGACGAGCGCGCGCCGCCAGGGCCGCGGCGCCGCGCCGCGAGACCACAACCCTAGAGGATAAACGCGTGCTGCATCCCGACCGCCTGTTTCCCGCCGAGCTCATGACCCGCGCCGTCGCGCGACGGCTCTACGAGGGCGTCCGCGATCTGCCCATCGTCTCGCCGCATGGCCACACTGACCCGCGCTGGTTCGCCGAGAATCAGCCGTTCGATAATCCGGCCGCGCTGTTCGTCATCCCCGATCATTACATCTATCGGCTGCTCTACAGCCAGGGCGTAAGACTCGAGGACCTCGGCGTGCGGCGGCTCGACGGCGCCCCGGTCGAGAGCGACCCGCGAAAAATCTGGCGCCGGTTCGCCGAGCGCTATCACCTCTTTCGCGCAACGCCGACCCGGATGTGGCTCGACCACGCGTTCGAGACCTTGTTCGGCCTGACCGAGCGGTTGAGCGCGGCCAACGCGGACGCTCATTACGATGCGATCGACGCGGCGCTGAAGACGCCCGAGTTCCGGCCGCGCGCGCTCTACGAGCGTTTCGGCATCGAGGTCTTGGCGACGACCGAATCGCCGCTCGACGAGCTGAAATGGCATGCGATGATCCGCGACAGCGGCTGGAACGGCCGCGTCATCACCGCCTACCGCCCCGATCCGGTCGTCGATCCCGACTTCGCCGGCTTCCGCGACAATGTGCGCCGGCTCGGCGAGCTGACGGGCGAGGACACTGAGAGCTGGCGCGGCTATCTCGAGGCGCACCGAAAGCGCCGGGCGTTTTTCAAGACTTTCGGCGCGACCGCGACCGACCACGGCCATCCGAGCGCGCTGACCGCCGATCTCGCGGCGCCCGAAGCCGAGGCGTTGTTCCGCCGCGTGCTTGCCGACGCGCCGTCAGCGGCGGACAAGGAGCTGTTCCGCGCCCAGATGCTGACCGAGATGGCGGCGATGAGCGTCGAAGACGGGCTCGTGATGCAGATCCACCCCGGCTCGTTCCGCAATCACAATCCGACCCTGTTCGCCGCCTTCGGCCGCGACACCGGCCACGACATCCCGACTGGCGCCGACTACGTCAGCGCGCTGAAACCGCTGCTCGACCGGTTCGGCAATCTGAGCGATCTCACGATCATCGTGTTCACGCTCGACGAGACGAGCTATTCGCGCGAGCTCGCGCCGCTCGCCGGGCATTATCCGGCGCTCAGACTCGGGCCGCCGTGGTGGTTCTTCGATTCGCCCGAAGGCATGACGCGCTTCCGCGAACTGACCACCGAAACCGCCGGTTTCTACAACACCGTCGGCTTCAACGACGACACGCGCGCCTTTCCCTCCATTCCGGCGCGTCACGATGTGGCGCGCCGCGTCGATTGCGCGTATCTCGCCAACCTCGTCAGCACCCATCGGCTCGACGAAGAGGAAGCTCGAGAGGTCGCGCGCGACCTCGCCTACGGCCTCGCCAAACGGACCTACAAGCTCTGAACTCGTTGTTTGGTTGATTAGAGGAGGAAATGATCATGCTCATCAACCGCCGAACCTTCACGGTCTCGGGCCTCGGCGCCGTCGGCCTGGCGGCGCTCGGAAGGAGCGCGTTGGCCGCCGGCGTGCGCGCGTTGCAGTCGATCGACGCGATGGCGGTCATCCACATGGTCACGTCGATGATCTGGCCGTTGATCGCGCTGCGCTTCGTCAATCCGACGCAGATCGTCGCCCGCGCGCGCAGGGAGCCCGCGAAATGACCCGTCTGTCGCTGAAGACGCTTGGCCTTCTCCCCTCCGACGTTGCACGGCCGCGCTACGATGTCGCCTCGGCGCGTGCGGGAATCGTGCATCTCGGCGTCGGCGCGTTTCATCGCGCCCATCAGGCCGTCTTTGTCGATGATCGGCTCGCGGCGGGCGAGACCGATTGGGCGATCGCGGGCGCGAGCCTGCGCTCGCCGGAGACGAGCCACGCGCTCGAGCCGCAGGACGGGCTCTACACGGTCTCGGCGCTGAGCGCCGAGGGCGAGGCCTTGCGCATCGTCGGCTCGCTCAGGCGGCTCATCGTGGCGCCGGCCGACCCGGAGGCGCTCATCGCCGCGATGAGCGACCGCAATGTGCGCATCGTCACGCTGACGGTGACGGAAAAGGGCTATTGCCACGATCCCGCGACCTGCCGGCTCGACGAGCGCCATCCCGACATTCGCCACGATCTCGCCGCGCCGCATGCGCCCAAAAGCGCGCCGGGCTTCCTGGTCGAGGCGCTCGCGCGCCGGCGCGCAGCGGGGATCGCGCCATTCACGGTGCTGAGCTGCGACAATCTGCCGAGCAACGGCTCGACCGCGCGGGCGGTCGTCGCGCGCATGGCGGCGCTGCGCGACGCGGATCTCGGCAAATGGGTCGCCGGAGAGGTCGCGTTCCCCTCGACGATGGTCGACCGCATCGTGCCGGCGACGACGGACGACGACCGCGCGCGCATCGCCGCGCGGCTCGGCGTCGAGGACGCTTGGCCGGTCATCACCGAGCCGTTCTCGCAATGGGTGATCGAGGACCATTTTCCGGCCGGCCGGCCGCGGTTCGAGGACAGCGGCGCGACTTTGGTCGCCGATGTCGCGCCCTACGAGCTCGCCAAGCTGAGGTTGCTCAACGGCAGCCACTCGACGCTCGCCTACCTCGGCTATCTCGCCGGCTACGAAACGGTCGCCGAGGCGATGGCCGACGCCAACTGCTCCCGCCTGATCGCCGAACTGATGGAGTGGGAATCCGCGCCGACACTCGACGAACGGGCAACCGGCGATCTCGAGCCCTACATCGTCGAGCTGCAGTCGCGGTTCCGCAATCCGGCGCTGCGCCATCGCACCTGGCAGATCGCGATGGACGGCTCGCAGAAGCTGCCGCAGCGCCTGCTCGGCACGATACGCGCCCGGCTCGCCAAGAGCGAACGGATCGACCGCCTCGCGCTCGGCGTCGCCGCCTGGATGCGCTACGTGACGGGGATTGACGAACACGGCCGCCCGATCGACGTGCGCGATCCGCTCGCCCAGCGGCTGAGGGGAATTGCCGACCGCGAGGGCCTCGACGCCGCCCGCCTCGCCCCGGCCCTCGCCAACGTAGAGGAGGTGTTCGGCGATCTCGCCGGCGACCCCCGGTTCCTGGCGCCGGTGACCGCCGCGCTCGCCAAGCTCATCGCCGACGGCAGCCGCCGCACCGCCGCGGCCTATGCGCGGATCGACGAGGGTGCCTGAGGGCGGACGCGAGCCGTCTCGCAAAAAGGCCGAAGTTGCCTATCGCGCCGCAGGAACTTATGGTGCGGCGCTTCAAACAACGACAGGACTGAAGTCGATGGCCTTTCTCGCCAATGTGCTGAATCGCGTAAAGCCCTCCGCGACCATGGTGATCACGCAGAAGGCGCGCGACCTCAAAGCCAAAGGCCGGGATGTGATCTCGCTCTCGGTCGGCGAGCCCGATTTCGACACGCCCGACAACATCAAGCAGGCCGCCATCGACGCGATCCGCCGCGGCGAGACCAAGTATCCGCCCGTGCTCGGCATCCCGCCGCTGCGCGAGGCGATCGCCGCCAAGTTCAAGCGCGAGAACGGCCTCGACTACAAGCCGAGCGACACTATCGTCGGCACCGGCGGCAAGCAGATTCTCTACAACGCCTTCCTGGTGACGATGAACGCGGGCGACGAGGTGATCATCCCGGCGCCGTTCTGGGTGAGCTACCCGGAAATGGTGGCGATCAACTGGGGCGACCCGGTCATCGTGCCGACGCGCATCGAGAACGGCTACAAGCTGCAGCCTGAAGACCTAGAGCGCGCGATCACGCCGCGCACCAAATGGGTGATTCTCAACTCGCCGTCGAATCCGAGCGGCGCGGCCTACACCCGCGACGAGCTAAAGGCGCTGACCGACGTGCTGATGCGCCACCCCCAGGTCTGGGTGCTCACCGACGACATGTACGAGCATCTGACCTACGGCGATTTCGAGTTCACCACCCCGGTGCAGATCGAGCCGGCGCTCAAATCCCGCACGCTGACGATGAACGGCGTCTCCAAGGCTTACGCGATGACCGGCTGGCGCATCGGCTACGCCGCGGGTCCGGCCGAGCTCATCAAGGCGATGGACATGGTCCAGGGTCAGCAGACCTCCGGCGCCTGCACGATCGCGCAATGGGCCGCGGTCGAGGCGCTCACCGGCCCGCAGGACTTCATCCCGAGGTCGCGCAAGGCCTTCGAGGAGCGGCGCGACCTCGTCGTCTCGATGCTGAGCCAGGCGAAGCACATGAAGTGCCCGAAGCCGGAAGGCGCGTTCTACGTCTATCCCGACTGCTCCTCGGCGATCGGCCTCACGGCGCCCTCGGGCAAGGTGATCGCGACCGACGAGGACTTTGTCTCCGAGCTCCTGGAAACCGAGGGCGTCGCCGCCGTGCACGGCTCGGCGTTCGGCCAAGGGCCGAACCTGCGGGTCTCCTACGCGACCTCGCTCGACAAGCTCGAGGAGGCGTGCGCGAAGATCCAGCGCTTCACCGCTGCCTTGCGTTGAGGCCTCGCCGCCGGGCGCCGGCCCGGCGGCCATTCGCTAAAATTGCGCGCTCCGCGTTTTCCCGGCGTTTCTCATCATCTAGAAAACGCTCGTCAATTCATAGCGTTATGCGCTCATGAAGCATTTCGATTCACCGGCCGGCAGGGCTCCCGGGCGACACTCCGCCGCGTCGACGAGACGCAAAGACGGAGCCTGCCCGATGTTCGCTTTCCGCCCGGCCGCGAACGAAACCCTGCAATTCGAAGCGCCCGATCCGCGCGCCGACGGATGCCGGCGGGCCGTCACGATGAGCCGCGACCTCATCGTCATTGCCCGTCAACGCGACGGCGTCGCCATGCGCATCGCGCTGACGCCGAGCCGGTATCGCGGCGTGCTGCTGAGCCTCGAGACCGACTCGGGCGGCGTGGTCTACCAGGTCACGCTCGTTCACGCCGACCCGGAACTGTCGCTCGCGCTCGCGGGCTCCGACGACGAAGCTGAGGCGACGCGCGCGTGGCGGGATTTTGCCCGCTTCACCGGCGCGCCGGCGTTGGTCGAGCGCGAGGTCGGGGTTTTCCAGGAAGTCAGGTTCGGCGGCCCGACCGCGCACAGCCGCGAACGCCGGCGCGGCCGCGGCGTCGGCGCCCGCCGGCCACGCTTCCTCGCGCGCCGCAAGGTCGGCCGCGCCGAAGCCATGGTCCGCGTCGATCGCGCGTGCGTGTTGTTCGACGGCTGGCGCGACGAGCGCTGAGGGCGTTCAGAACCGCCACCTCTGCGCCTTCGTCAACAGGAAATCGCGGAACACCTTGACCCGCGCGACGTTCTTCATCTCCTCGGCATAGACGAGAAAGCAGTCCATCGACGGCATGTCGGCGTGCGGCAGCAGGCGCACGACGCCGGAGGCCGGGTGAACGCAATAGTCCGGAATCACGGCGATGCCGACGCCGTGCTCGACCGCGCGGATGATCGCCACCAGGCTGTTGATGGCGAGATGCGGCGTTCGCGGCGATTTCGGGTCGCGTCCCGCCGCCAGCAGCGAGTTGAGATCGTAGAGAAAATGTGTCGCCTTGGGCGCGCCGAACGCCACCAGCCGGTGGTGGTCGAGATCCTCGAGCGAGCGCGGCTGGCCATATTTCTTCAAGTAATCCGCCGAGGCGTAGGCGTGAAAATGCAAGGTGAACAGCCGGCGGCGGACGAGGTCGGGCTGGTTGGGTTCGCGCAGCCTCAGCGCCACGTCCGCCTCGCGCATGGAAATGTCGAGGTCGTCGTCGGAGAGCAGCAGTTGCAGCCTGACTTCGGGATAGTGATCGGCGAACTCTCCGAGCCGCGGCGCGAGCCAGTTGGAGCCGAGCACCAGCGTCGTGGTCACGCGCAGATCGCCCTGTGGCTTTTCACGGCTGTCGGCGAGCCGCGAGCGCACCGCGTCGAGCTTGAGCGCGACGTCGTGCACGGCGTTGAGCAGCGTCTCGCCCTGCTCGGTGAGGATGAGGCCGCGGGCGTGGCGGTGAAACAGTGGCGCGCCGATCTCCTCCTCGAGCGCGCTCACTTGGCGGCTGATCGCCGATTGGCTGAGGCCCAGCGTCTCGCCGGCGTGGGTGAACGAACCGGCGTCGGCGGCAATCTGAAATATCCGCAGCTTGTCCCAGTCCATGCCGGTCTCCGCGCCCCTTCGCGAGCCAACGACCGTTCCAGGGCGCCGCAGGCGCTTCGGGAATACGCGAAATCCCGTCGGCGCGAAAGGGCGCCGCTACTCCGCGGCGGCGCGGACCGGCGCCTGGGCGGCGAGCCAGCGGTCGGCCTCGATCGCCGCCATGCAGCCGAGCCCCGCGGCGGTGACCGCCTGACGGAAGACGTCGTCGGCGACGTCGCCGGCAGCGAACACGCCCTCGACGCTGGTCGTTGTCGAGCCCGGCGCCGTCTTCACGTAGCCATTGGCCTTCAGTGCGAGCTGGCCTTCGACGAGCTCGGTCGCCGGCGCGTGGCCGATGGCGACGAACACGCCGTCCGCCGCGATGTCCTCGGTCGCGCCGCTGGCGACGTCTTTCAGACGCACGCCGACGACGCCGCGCGGGATGCCGCCGCCGAGAATTTCATCGACCGTGCGGTTCCATACGAACGTGACATTCGGCCGCGCGGCGAGCCGCTCGACCATGATGCGCTCGGCGCGGAAATTATCGCGCCGGTGCACGATCGTCACCGAAGCGGCGATGTGGGAGAGATAGAGCGCCTCCTCGACCGCCGAATTGCCGCCGCCGACCACGACGACTCGCTTGCCGCGGAAGAAGAAGCCGTCGCATGTGGCGCAGGCGGAGACGCCGGCGCCGCGCAACGAATCCTCGCTCGGCAGGCCGAGCCACTTGGCCTTGGCGCCGGTCGCCAGAATCAACGATTCGGCGAGCACGACGCGGCCGGAATCTGAGGTCACGCGGAACGGGCGGCGCGTCAGATCGAGCGCCGTCACGTGCTCGCTCTCCACCCGTGCGCCGACGTGCTCGGCCTGCAGCCGCATCTGCTCCATCAGCCACGGCCCCTGGATCGGCTCGGCGAAGCCCGGATAGTTCTCGACATCGGTGGTGATCATCAGCTGGCCGCCGGGCTCGAAGCCGGAGAGCAGCAGCGGCCTCAGCATGGCGCGCGCGGCATAGATCGCGGCGGCGTAGCCGGCCGGGCCGGAGCCGATGATGACGACGCGTTCGAGAGCGGCAGTAGAAGTCACGGTTACCTCTTTTGATGCGCTCGCGCGCCTGGACGGAAGGGATGAGCGCCGCTTATATGGGAGCGTACGCGGGCGCGGCAATCGCACGCGCCGCGGCGCCCGCCTCGAAAGGTCGCCGATGATGAGGTTGCGTTTTTCACCGGCTTCGCCGTTCGTGCGCAAGGTGCGCATCGCCGCGGCGCGGCTCGGGCTCGCCGACCGCCTCGAGCTTGTCGACGCCGAGACCAGCGACCCGAGCGATTCGCTGCGCGCGCAAAACCCGCTGGGAAAGATCCCCGCGCTGATCCTCGAGGATGGCGAGGTTCTCTACGATAGCCGCGTCATCGTCGAATTTTTGGATTGGCTCGCGGGTGGGGAAAAGCTCTTCCCGCCGACCGGCCCCGCGCGCTTTGCGATGCTGACGCGGCTCGCGCTCGCCGACGGGATTTCGGACGCCGCCGTCCTGCTGGTCTACGAGCAGCGCTGGCGCGAGCCCGGGATGCGCAGCGACAGGTGGCGCGAGCACCAGTCGGGCAAGATCGCGCGCGGCCTCGCGCGCTTCGAGGCGGCGCCGCCCCAAGGGCCGATCGACGCCGCCGCCATCTCGCTCGCCTGCACCCTCGGCTATCTCGACCTGCGCTT
>JBKQKS010000025.1:0-17965 GCA_052147395.1 Roseiarcus sp. | reverse complement strand
GGCATGGGAAAGACGAAGTCGATCGCGCCGGTGACACGGCCGGCGGCGCCGATCCAGATCAGAAAGGCGCCGGGAGCGCCGGTCTCCGGCGCGCACAGCGCGAGGTCCCCAGCAGCCAGACCCAATAGGGACAGGGCTCGCTCATGCGCTCCCCCGTGGCGCGGGATTCGCCCGTGGCGGCCGCGGCGATGGCGCCGATGCCTCCGCGGGTGGAGGCGAGCTCCATGGGCGCGATGAACGTCTTCTGATTGGGCGCGGCGGCGATCGACGCCAGCGCGCGCACGTATTTCTCGGCGATCGAAAAGTTGAGCGCCGCGATGGCGCCCCCTGCCGAGCGGTCGACTCGCGAACCTCGGCCTCCGCTCGTTCTACCGCAACGGGCGCAAAGGGGCCATGACGGCTCAGGCCGGACGAACGCTGATTCCGACCCCACCGGCCTGCAGCTTGCGCCCGCCCGCGCGCGCCTCTTCGACACGGTCGAGGCGCAGCAGCGCCAGCGCGCGGCGGCCCGCGGCGCCGCCCAGCACGCCGACCGTGAGCTCGCCATCGAGCACCTCGGCGCCCGGCGGCGGCGCCTCGCCGTCGAGCTCGACGGCGACTATGCGCTTGCGCACGCCGCCGCGGTGCTGCATGCGCGAGACGACCTCCTGCCCGACATAGCAGCCTTTGTGGAAATCGAGGCCGCCGAGCGTATCGAGATTGGCGTCGCGGGGAAACGCGTCGCCATAGGCGAAGTCGACGCCGCCCTTCGGCACGCCGAGCGAAATGCGCAACGCTTCGTATTCGCCGAGATCGGCTTCGCCGATCGCCTCGGCTTTGGCGCGCGGAAGGATTTCGCGTTTGCCCAGACCGGCCGCGCGCGGATCAACGTAGCGGAAGGCCCCCGGCGTCAGTTCCGGCGGCTCTCCCCAATAGGCGACGACGCCGTGATCGGCGGTTTCGTCTACGATCTCGACTCGCGCCCGCAGCTTGTAGAAGGCGAGCCGCTTGGCGAGCTCGGCGGCCTGGGCGGCGTTGCCATCGAGCGCGAAATTGCCGCCCTCTTTCGCCGGCAATCGCACGACGAGGAAATCGTATAGGATCTTGCCCTGCGGGGTCAGCAACGCGGCGTAACGCGCCTCGTGCGGCTGCAGCTTCTCGACGTCGTTGGTCACCACGCCCTGCAGCAGCGCCGCCGCCTCGGCGCCGTAGACGCGGACCACACCCCGATCGCCGAGCCAGACCGCCTGCGCCATCGCCGCCTCTCGCCTCAGGGCGCTTGCGCCGCCCCGGTTTGTTACGTAGGCCGGCGAAGTGCAAGCGCAAGGACGAACGCCATGAGCCGGACTTTCGATTTGATCCTCTCGGGCGGCGAGGTCGTCAACCACGACGGCGTTCTCGCGCGCGACGTCGGGGTCATCGGCGGCCTGATTGCCGAGATCGGCGATCTCGCGCGCGCCTCAGCGGGCGAGCGCGTGGACTGCCGCGGGCTCACGATCCTGCCCGGCGTGATCGACAGCCAGGTGCATTTCCGCGAGCCCGGGCTCGAGCACAAGGAGGACCTGGAGACCGGCTCGCGCGCGGCCGTGCTCGGCGGGGTCGCCGCCGTGTTCGAGATGCCGAACACCAATCCGTTGACGACCAGCGCCGAGACGCTCGCCGACAAGGTCCGCCGGGCGACGGGGCGCATGCATTGCGACTTTGCCTTCTGGGTCGGCGGCACGCGCGACAACGTCGACGATATTCCCGAGCTGGAGCGGCTCCCGGGCGCTGCCGGCATAAAAGTGTTCATGGGATCGTCGACGGGGTCGCTGCTCGTCGACGACGACGCGGGCGTGGCGGCGATCCTCTCCAGGACCCGGCGCCGCGCGGCGTTCCACAGCGAGGACGAGGCGCGGCTCGTCGAGCGCAAGCCGCTGCGCATCCCCGGCGATCCGTCGTCGCATCCGGTCTGGCGCGACGAGATCGCTGCGCTGAAGTGCACGGAACGGTTGATCCGCATCGCCCGCGAGCAGCGCGCGCAGGTGCACGTGCTGCATGTCTCGACCCGGCAGGAGATCGAGTTGCTCGCCGGCGCCAAGGACGTCGCGAGCGCAGAGGCGACGCCGCAGCACCTGACGCTGGGCGCGGACGATTATCCCCGGCTCGGAACGAAGCTGCAAATGAACCCGCCGGTGCGCGGCGCCGACCATCGCGCCGGCCTATGGCGCGGCCTCGACCAAGGGGTCGTCGACGTCATCGGCTCCGATCACGCCCCGCACACGCTCGCCGAAAAGGCGAAGCCCTATCCCGATAGCCCCTCCGGCATGCCCGGCGTGCAGACGCTGGTCCCCGTCATGCTCGACCATGTCGCGGCCGGGCGGCTCACGCTGCAACGGCTGGTCGATCTGACGAGCGCGGGGCCGGCGCGGCTGTTCGGCATCGTCGGCAAGGGCCGGCTCGCGGTCGGCTATGACGCGGATTTCACCGTCGTCGACCTGAAAAGGGTCGAGACGATCCGCGACTCCTGGATCGCCTCGCGCTGCGGCTGGACCCCCTACGACGGCACGACGGTGACCGGCTGGCCGGTCGGAACTTTTGTACGCGGACGGCGAGTGATGTGGGAGGGCGAGATCGTGACCCCGGCCGGCGGCGCGGCGGTGAGGTTCGCTTGACCCTGGGCTTCGCGTGCTCGAGAATATGCCAGAATTTGCCATTCGCCGCGAGACGACATGAATAGGAATTGCTGATGACGGAAGGAGCGCGAGCCCAGCGCCCGTCAGCCGCTCTGCGGGCGAACACGGAGCGCTTAATAGAGATTTTGTCGCGGTTCGACGTGGAGAACCCCCGGGTTTTCGGGTCGGTAGCGCGCAATGAGGACGACGAGACGAGCGACCTGGACATACTCGTCGATCCGGGCGAGGCGTTGACCTTGTTCGATCTCGCTCGCCTCGAGAGCGAGCTCTCCGCGGCGCTCGGCTGTAAGGTCGACGTCGTTACCCCCGGCGGCTTGGGCCACGACGTCGCTCGAAACGTTTTCGGGGAGGCGATAAGTCTCCGATGAGGACGGGACGGCCCGCTGAGGAGTGGCTTCCCGACATCATCGGGCACGGCGAGCGGCTCGCCCGCCATCTCGACGGGGCGACGCGTGAGTGGCCGCCGGTTTTTCGCAAAAGCGCGCGACATCAGAAACCTGGAGCAAATTGCGATTCCACCGGAATGCAATTTGCTCTAGACCCCCGGGCGACTGGAACGGGGCATGGCGTCAATGTTGAACGGACCACGGATCGAAGCGAAAGACAGGAGGCCCCGGCGCCTCGTCGTGTTCCTCCACGGCTATGGCGCGGACGGCAATGACCTGATCGAGCTGGGCCATCAGTGGCGCGCCCTGCTGCCGGATGCGGCGTTCGTCTCTCCCCATGCGCCGGAGCGTTGCGCCGCCTCGCCGATGGGTCGGCAATGGTTCCCGCTCAGCGCCAGCCCGCCCGAAGACCCGCGCGGGGCGGCCGAGCGCTGGCGCGGCGCGCAATCGGCGCGCCCGGGGCTCGACGCCTTTCTCGATGCCGAACTGCAGCGGCTCGGGCTCGACGAAGCGTCGCTGGCGCTCGTCGGCTTCAGCCAGGGCGCGATGATGGCGATGCATGTGGGCTTGCGGCGCGTCCGCGCGCCGGCCGCCATCATCGGTTATTCCGCCATGCTGATCGGTCCCGAGCATCTCGGCGAGGCCAGGGCGCTGAACGCGCGCGGCGAACCGCCGCCCATGCTGCTCGCGCACGGCGACCAGGACCCTATGATCCCGCTGGAGGCGATGTTCATCGCCGCCAATGCGCTCGCCGAGGCCGGAATTCCCTGCCAATGGCATCTGTCGTTCGGCATCGGCCACGGCATCGACGGCGAGGCCTTGCGCCACGGCGGCCTGTTTCTGGCCAAAGCGTTCGGGCTCAGCGTCGGCTGACCGCGAATCGTCAGCCCAGTTGGTCGGGCGCCACGCGGACGAAAATGGCCGCGCCGACGCCGATCAAACCGTTAGGCGACGCAGCAAAATAAGTGAATCAAACGCGAGAGGGCCGCATGGCCCCAAAGGGATGGCGGCAAAGGGATCAATGCCCCGCGTCGTCGTGCCCGAGCTCGTCCCGGGCATCCACGTCGATGTGCAATCGGATCGGCTTGCCAATCTTATTCGGCCGTTCATGCAAGAATTTGTCGAAGTTCTGCAAAGCAAGACCACACGGCGCCACGTGGATGGCCGGGACGAGCCCGGCCATGACGGAAAGGGCGCCGCCACTTCCTCGGATAATTGACGCCTTGCGAGAGCGAGCGTCCGTCGCAGCACTTATTTCCCGGCGTCGCCTTAGGACCCGCCCGAGCGCCTCGCGCGGCAGGTTGTGGCAGGCAAACGAGAGATCGGAACGAACGGAAGCGAATTTGGGGTCGGCGATCACCGCCGCCGCTCCGGCCCCGGTCTCCTCGGCCGGCGGGAACAGCAGCGCCGCGCGCCCGCGTCGGGGGCGTCGTCGGCCGAGCATCGCCACGTAGCCGTCGCGCCCGCAGAGATGCGCCTTGGTAGCACGGGTCGAACGATGCGCTACATCAGAAATTTCATTGACCGGCAAAGCGTCGAGCTCGCCTCTCGCGAGCGCCCTCACCCCTGGCGCCACGCCCGCGTAAACCACCGCGACGCCCTCACCGCCGAGCTCGCCGACAACGCCGTCCGGCTCCGTGGGAGCGAGAAACGCCGCCACCTCACGCGCCGTAGACCGCTCTTCCCCCGAGAGTTCCGGCGCGGCGTGCAGCTTCCGCCGCCACGCCGCGAGGTCTTCGAGGTCGTCCGCAGTGAGACTCACTCGCTCGAGACGGCGCTCAAGCGTACACCAACTCCCGCACTTTCGGTTTCGTCGTGCGATACGCGTCTACGGCGGCGTGGAATTCGCAGACCCGCGGCAAAATTTGATCGCGGAACTTCGAACCGTTGAAGATACCGTAGTGCCCAACGCCCAACTGCAGGTGGTGCACCCGGAGCGACATCGGGATGTTGGTGCAAAGGTCGTGCGCCGCTTCGGTCTGGCCGAGGCCGGCGATGTCGTCCTTCTCGCCCTCGACGGTCATCAGGCCGCAGTGCCGGATGGCCTTGGGATCGACCCGCACGCCCCGATGCATCATCTCGCCCTTGGGTAGCAGATGTCGCACGAACACGTCTTCGATCGTCTGCAGGTAGAATTCAGCCGTCAGGTCCATGACCGCGAGATATTCGTCATAGAACTCGCGGTGCTTCTCCGCAGAATCGCCGTCGCCTACGATGAGATGATTGAACATCTCCATGTGGGCGTTGACGTGGCGGTCGATGTTCATCGCCATGAAGCTGGAGAGCTGCAAGTATCCGGGATAGACTTTGCGCCCGAAGCCCGGGAAGGTGAACGGCACGTATTGTATGCAGTTCTTGCCGAACCACTCCAAGCCGCGCTTCTCGGCCACGAGGTTGACTTCCGTCGGGCTCTGGCGGGTGTCGATGGGGCCGCCCATCAGCGTCATGCTCGCCGGCGCGTTCGGATCGCGCTCGGCCTCCATCACCGACACGGCGATCAGCAACGGAACCGCGGGTTGGCAGACGCCGAGCGTGTGCACGTCGGGGCCCATGAAGTCGAGAATCTCTCTGATATAATCGACGTAGTCGTCGAGATCGAAGCGGCCGACGGCGGCCGGCACCATGCGCGCGTCCGTCCAGTCGGTGACGTACACACGGTGGGTCGGCAGGAACGCCTCGACCGTGCCGCGCAGCAGCGTCGCGTAATGGCCCGACATCGGCGCGACGATGAGCAGCTTGGGCTGCGTTTCGTGATTGGGAATCGTCGTACGGACGAAGTGAAGCAGGCTGCAGAACGGCTTCGCCCAGACGACCTCCTCGAGGACGTCGTGAGTGACGCCGTCGACCGTGATCGTGTCGAGGTCGAACATCGGCTTGCCGTAACGGCGCGTCATCCGTTCGAACAGCTCGGCGGCGGCCGAGATGTTGCGCCCGACCGGCGTCCTCGCCAGCGGGTTCAGCGGATTGCGGAACATGAAATGCGCCGCGTCGGTGATAGCGCGAGCAGGAGCCAGCGCCGCGTGCGCCATTTCATACAAGTGATAGCTGAATTCATTACCGGGAAACATGGCGCCCCTCCGATCCTTCTTCGCTGAGCCGCGGCCAACAGCTTGCAGCGGGGCCTGTCTTAGGTTTGCATCAAAACCCGTCAAGGGGTTTGTCGTAACGCAAAAAACCTTTGTGCGTCGCACATCTCAGGGTAATAAATTGGGCTAATCCAACTCCAGAGTCTATGTGCAGTGCATCATGAATTAGTCGCACGTGCGCCTTCCGCGGATCGTGCGGAGCTTTGATCTGGTTGTCATGACATCGCGCCCTCTCGATACTCGATCTGGCTTCGGTAACGGAAGGCGGGACGACGGCCGACGCGCTACGCAACTCGCTCGACCTCGCGCGCCATGCGGAGACCTGGGGCGATAATCGCTATGGGTTTGCCGAGCGCCACAACCGGGCGGGAATCGCGAGCTCGGCGACTTCGGTCGTGATCGGCTACGTCGCCGGCGACACGGAGACGATCCCATGTCGGCGCCGGCGGGATCGTGCTGCCGAACAGTTCGGCGCGCTCGAAGCGCTCTATCCCTGGCGCATCCATCTCGGACGCGGACGAGACCATCGTCGTCGCGCGCGGCTCCGCTGTTACGAAATCCTCGCCGAGGCCATCACCCTCCCTGCATCGCCTTCGCGATCTCGGGCTCGACGACCTGGGTCAACGAATTGGCGTCCATCGGGCCGACGAGCTTGTAGGAGATCCTGCCGTCGCCGCGCAGGATGTAGGTCTCGGGCACGCCGTAGACGCCCCAGTCGATGCCAGCGCGGCCGTCGGAATCGAGACCGACCTTCGCGTAAGGGTCGCCCGCCTCGGTCAGAAAGCGCCGGATATTGCCAGCCGTGTCCTTCTGCGCGACGCCGATGATTTCCACGCCTTCGGCTTTCAGCGCCGGATCGTTGGCGAGCGCGACGAGATACTCGTGCTCGGCATGGCAGGGCTGGCACCACGAGGCGAACACGTTGACGAGGGTGACGTGGCCGCGACGGAGATCGGCGTCGGTGACGCCCGCGCCGCCCTCGAGGCCAAGCAGATCGAGCTTCGGCGCCATCTTGCCGATCAGCGCGGAAGGCAGCCGCGAGGCGTCGCCGGCCCCGAGCCGCACGTAAAACAATGCGATGAGCCCGAGAGTGACGACGAGCGGCAGCGCGGCGAGCAACAGACGACGACGCGGCGCGGAGCCCGGGCTCAAGGCTGGCGCCCCGTCTTATCGCGTCGCCCGGCTTCGAGCGCCTCGAGCTCGGCGCCGAGGATGCGGTAATCGAGCCAAACGGCCGCGATCATCGCCGCGATGGCGACCGCGGTGATCGCGTAGGCGGCAAGGATGAAACCGATGTGGGGGATGTCCATCATGGCCGCGCCATTTGCGCAGCGAAGGGCTTGGCGAGCGTATCGCCCTCGGCCGCGGCGAGCATGGTCAGCCGCGCGATTCTGCGGCGCAGGATCTCGTTGCGCACCGCCATCAGATGAAGGCACAGGAACAGCATCGTGAACGCGACCGCCATCACCAGCAGCGGCCACAACAGTGACGGCGCAATCGTCGGGCCGTCGATGCGGAAAACCGAAGCGGGCTGATGCAGCGTGTTCCACCAGTCGACCGAGAACTTGATGATCGGCAGGTCGACGGCGCCGACGAGGGTCAAGATCGCCGCGGCCTTCGCCGCTTTGCCCTGGTCGTCGATCGAGCGCCAGAGCGCAATGAGGCCGAGATACAGGATGAACAGCACCAGCACCGAAGTGAGCCGCGCGTCCCAGACCCAATAGGTCCCCCACATCGGCTTGCCCCATAGCGAGCCACTGACCAGACAGATGAAAGTGAACCCGGCGCCCAGCGGAGCCGCGGCTTTCTGCGCGGCGTCGGCAAGCGGGTGGCGCCAGACGAGCGTGCCGAGGCTCGACAGCGTCATGATCCCGTATATGAATGTCGACAACCACGCCGCCGGCACATGGATGTACATGATCTTGACCGTCTCGCCCTGCTGATAGTCGGGCGGCGCGCGCAACGCCATCCACAAGCCGACGCCGAACAACAGCGCAGTGATGAGGCTCAGCGTCGGCAATGTGCGGCGCACGAGCGCGAGGAACACGGTGGGATTGGCGAGATTCCACATGGGCCGCTCTTTTAGCCGCTTTGCGCGGCAGGCGCTATTGTCGGCGGTCAAATCGGGCAAACGATGGCGGGATCGAGCGAGCGAAATGCGCAGCGCCTCCGCTTTCGGCGGCCCCCCGCCCGAATGCGCGCAGGCTCGGGTCAAAACCGCGCCGCGCGGAGATTTCGTCAAACGAATGAAGGCATTGCGCGGTCGAGGCGTAACCGGGGCAGATTCCCGGGCGGCCTTGTCGGCGTGGTCGCTGACCTCGCCGCCTCCGCTGGGAAGACTCGTGTGAGAATGAGGCGCTTCCGCGCCGACCGAGGTCGACGACCTCGGCTACAAAATGGCGCCGTCCGGGAATCTGCCCCGGTTACGTCGAGGCGAGGGCTGTGTGAACCGGCGCGGCTGACGCGTCGTATATAGCGGCATAGATCGCCCGACCGGGGCTTTGGCTCGGGACCGAACCGGGGGATGCGAATCGTTCCGGTTATGGGCTGCGAAGATGAATGAAGTTTCATCTTCGCAGGCGCGGGAATTCATTCGCCCGCCCTCTTTCGGCCAAGGTTGGTCAACCTAAATGGCGCGTCGCGGCGACATATCGCTTGCCGCCGGCGCCCCAGCCCGAATCCGGGGTCGCCGAATGGAGAACCTGATGGCCGCCGCACTGCCTGTCATCGCCGGAGAATCCGGCCTTGCCCGCTACCTCGCCGAGATCAAGCGGTTCCCCATGCTGGAGCCGCAAGAGGAATATATGCTCGCCAAGCGCTGGCGCGAGCACGGCGATCGCGAAGCCGCGCACAAGCTCGTCACCTCCCACCTGCGCCTCGTCGCCAAGATCGCCATGGGCTATCGCGGCTACGGCCTGCCCATCGGCGAAGTGATCTCCGAGGGCAACGTTGGCCTCATGCAGGCGGTGAGACGCTTCGAGCCCGACAAGGGCTTCAAGCTCGCCACCTACGCCATGTGGTGGATTCGCGCCTCGATTCAAGAGTATATCCTGCGCTCCTGGTCGCTGGTGAAGATGGGCACCACTGCCAGCCAGAAGAAGCTGTTCTTCAACCTGCGCAAAGCCAAGAGCCGAATCGCCGCGCTCGACGATGGCGATCTGCGCGACGATCAGGCGACCTCGATCGCCAAGCGCCTCGGCGTCGCCAAGCAGGACGTCATCGAAATGAACCGCCGGCTCGGCGGCGACGCCTCGCTCAACGCTCCGCTGCGCGAGGAAGGCGAGGGCGAGTGGCAGGATTGGCTGGTCGACGAGAGCGCCGACCAGGAGACGGTGCTCGTCGACCGCGAAGAGACCGACGCCCGCATGAGCGCGCTGCATAGGGCGCTACGCGTTCTCAATCCGCGCGAGCGGCGCATCTTCGAAGCGCGCCGTATGGTCGACGAGCCGCTGACGCTGGAAGAATTGTCGGCTGAGTTCGGCGTGTCGCGCGAGCGCGTGCGTCAGATCGAGGTGCGCGCGTTCGAGAAAGTGCAGGCGGCGGTGAAGGCCGACGTCGCCAAAGCGCAGATTCCCGGGCGTAAGGTCGCCGGGATTCTCGCCGCGCCTTCCGCGTAAACGCAATCGTCATCGGTTTGCGCGATTGGGCTGTGCCCGCGCTCGCAGCATGGAGAAGTCGCGCATGGCCGGTTTTGGTTTCCGTTCGATCTCGCGCGCCGCGCTGGCGTGCGCCGCCGCCGTGGTTTCCGGGTCCGCGCTCGCAGGCGACCTGCCCGCGACTGCCGACGGCGCCAATGCGATCGTCGACTTCGTCAAAACCTACTTCGGGTCCGCGTCGGCTCAGCCGCCCGCGCTCGTCGTCAAGCCGGAGGGCGACGACTATCTCGTCTCGCTCGACCTCGCGGCGCTGACGGCGCCGCTCGCGGCGCTGGGCGTCAGCTACGATCCGGCGACCCTGACGTTGAAGGCGTTCAAACAGGACGATGGCGCTTGGCGCATCGAAGTCGCCGACGTCCCGCCGATCGTCTCGCATCAGACCACGCCCAAAGGGAAACTCGACTCCGCGGTGACGATGAAGGGCGTGAAGAGCACGCTCGTCCTGGACCCCGCGCTCGGTTGGGTACGAAGCCTCGACCTGGCCTACGACGCAATGTCGGTGATCGCTCACGGCCCGGGCGTCGATGAGAGCTTCGACTTCGACGCGGTGAAGATGGCTACGACCAGCAAAGCCGGCGCGGACGGCGCGATGTCCTTGACCGGCCGGCAGAGCTTCGGCGCGCTGAAATTCGACGTCGCCGTCGATCCCAAACAGGTTCGGCCGGACGCTCCCGGCGCCGGCGAGCCAATGGCGTTCGGCGGCGCGGCGCAATCGGGAACGGTGGACACCGAGCTCGACGGTATGCAGCCCAAGCCGATCCTCGCCGCGTGGGCGTTCGTCGCGGCGCATCCGAGCCGCGACGATCTCTCCGCCAAGCTCGCTGATTTCAAGACCCTGCTCGCCGCGGTGGCGGCCACCCATCCATCCTTCAGCGAGAGCGGCGAGGTCGAGTCGCTGACGATCGACGCGCCGAAAGGCCCGATCTCGGTCGCCGACGCGAAATTCGGCGTCGCGTTCGCGGCGTCGGGGCCGACGAGCTGGGTGCAAGAGCATCTGGCGGCGGCCGGTCTCGCGCTGCCCGACGGTATGGTTCCGTCGATGGCGAGTTCGCTCGTGCCGACAGCGTTCGACGTGAACCTGCGCATCAGCGGATTCGACGCCAACGCCGCCGCCGCCGAGGCGATCCAGGACCTCAGCGCCGGCGACGACGGCCTGACCCTCGGCGATGACGGCCGCAAGGCGATGATCGCCAAGCTCACGGGCGCGGGCCCGATCGTGATCGAAGCCTTGCCCTCGCGTGTCACGGCGCCTGGCCTCGATCTCGCCTTCCAAGGGCGCATGAGCATCGTGAAGGGCGGCAGGCCAACGGGAACCTTCACGGTCCACATGCGCGACTTCGACAAGACCGTCACGGCGTTGAAACAGTTGGGACCGGAAGCCGAAAAGAACGTCGCCCCGGCGTTGGCGATGGCAAAGGGCCTGGCCAAGACCGATCCCGACGGCGAGCTGAGTTGGGTCGGCGAACTCGGCGACGACGGGGTGATGAAGGTGAACGGGCTGCCGCTCGGCAAGGCGCCGTTTTGACGGCAGGACCCCTCGCGGCAGCCGCCCCGACCCCCAGGTCGGGCAGCTCACGCGATTGCCCGCGTCGGCAGCCCTGGCTACATCAGGGCGTCGGCCTCGAAGGAGCTCCGTTCGATGAATGATCCGTGGGCCTTGTCGAAATCGGCATGACCGGCCGCAAAGAGGAAACGGTGACACCCGAGCTCACCGTCGGCGGCCATGTGCCCGGCACGCCGATGATGATCATGGCGATGGAGGTCGCCTCGGGCTTCGCGGCGCCACCGCATCTGGCCGCGGGTTGGGTGACGGTCGGCAACGAAGTGAACATCCGCCATCTCGCTGCGAGTCCGGTCGGGGCGAAAATCGTCGCCGCCGCGAAGTTGATCGAGGTTTCCGGACGCAGCGTGCTGTTCGCCGTGGAGGCTCACGAAGGCGAAAAAAAGATCGGCGCCGGCCGGCGCCGGCGGGTCGCCGTAAACCTGGAACGGTTCCGCGAGCGCTATGCGGCGTTGTGAATCATGTAGTTTCGTCGGATCGCGGCGGCGCGCCGGCTTGTCCGGCGATGGTCCCGAGAATAATAAGGCGGCGCGGCGCCGCTTGGCAAAACTCGGGCGCCGCGGCAGAAATTCTCTCGATGGGGGAAGAGCAAAATCATGAAAATCACGACGCTCGCCGCCGCGCTGGCGCTCGGCACGCTGGCCTCCGGCGCTGTCTATGCTCAGACCGCTCCGGCCACCCCGGCCGCGACGACGGCGCCGCAGGCCACTGCGGCGCCAACTGACGACGCGGCCGCGAAGAAGGCGAAGTCGGCTGACTGTTACAAGCAGGCGGACGCGCAGAATCTTCATGGCAAGTACCGCAGGAAGTTCCATCGCGATTGCATCAAAGGCAAGTGATCGCGCCGGTCGGGCCGCTTCGACCCGGTCGCTCGTGGCCGGCGCCCGCGCCGGCCTTTTTTTCGCCTCCGAGAAAGGTACCGAACCATGTCCGATCCGCGTCTGGAAATTTTCGTCACCCCGCGCGACTGGTTCCGCCACGCGGTTGGCCGGTTCAATGCGGCTGGGCTCGCCTACGGCCACGGCGCGACCAACGCCGTCGACGAGGCCGCCTACATCATCCTCGAAGCGCTCAATTTACCGATCGAGTCGCTCGATCCGTTCGCCGACGCCAGGCTGCTGCCCGACGAACGGGCGAGACTGGCCGAACTCATCGACGCCCGCGTGACCTCGCGCAAGCCGGCCGCCTATCTGCTCCACCGCGCCTATGTCCAGGGCGTACCGTTTTACGTCGACGAACGCGTCATCGTGCCGCGCAGCTTCATCGGCGAGCTGTTGTTCACCGAGATCGTCGGCGAGGGAGGCCTCATCGAAGATCCGGAAGACGTCGAGCGCGTGCTCGATCTGTGCACGGGCGGCGCCTCGCTGGCGATTCTCGCGGCCGGCGGTTTGCCCTATGCGCAGATCGACGCCGTCGACATCAGCGCCGAAGCGCTCGAGGTCGCCAAGCGCAATGTCGCGGAACACAAGCTCGAGAAACGCGTCGAGCTCATCCAGGGCGACCTGTTCGCGCCGCTCGGCGAGAGCCGCTACGATATCATCCTGGCCAACCCCCCTTATGTCGACGCCGAGACGCTCGACGCATTCCCGCCGGAATTCGCCGCCGAGCCGCGCATCGCCCACGCCGGAGGCAGGGACGGCCTCGACATCGTGCGCCGCATCCTCGCCGAATCTCGCGCCCATCTCACGCCCGGCGGCGCGCTGATCTGCGAGATCGGCCAGGGCCGGTCGCTGCTCGAGGACGAATATCCGGATATGAACTGGATGTGGCTCGACACCCGGGAGAGCGAGGGCGAAGTGTTCTTCGTGCGCGAAGAGGATCTGCCGACGCCACGGCGCCGGCGCCATGGCTGATCCTATTCAGCGGCTTCGCGCATTGCGCCGCGCAAGGACGCGCGCAGGTCGTCGATCGGCAAGAGCCGCCCCGAGCGCTCGACGTGCCAGAACGTCCAGCCGTTGCACGCGGGAAGCCCCTGCGCCAGGGCGCCGATCTTGTGGATCGAGCCTACCGCAGGCCCCAGCGTCAGGGCTCCGTCGGCGCGCACCGTGGCGCCATGGCGGCGCCGGGCGTCGAACAGGGTCTCGCCGGGTGTGACGAGGCCGGCTTCCACGACGCTCGCGAACGCAACCCGCGGCTCGCTGCGCTTCGAGGGCATCGGCGAAAGCGCCGCTTCGGGCAGCGGCTCGACCGCGTCGATGCGCGCCCGCGCCGCATCGGCATAGCCGACGTCGCGTTCGATGCCGAGAAAGCGCCGGCGCAACCGCTTGGCGACGGCGCCGGTGGTGCCCGAACCGAAGAACGGGTCGAGCACGAGGTCGCCGGGGTTGGTCGCCGACACCAGGATTTTGGCGAGCAGCGCCTCGGGCTTCTGCGTCGGATGGGTCTTGCGGCCCTCTGCGTCCTTTAGCCGCTCCGCGCCAGTGCAGATCGGGAAGAACCAGTCCGAGCGCGCCTGGCAATCGTCGTTGCCGGCCTTCAGCGCCTCGTAATTGAAGGTATAGCTCTTCGCGTCCGCCGAGCGGGTGGCCCAGATCATCGTCTCGTGGGCATTGGTGAACCGCCGGCCGCGGAAATTGGGCATCGGGTTGGCTTTTCGCCACACGATGTCGTTGAGGATCCAGAAGCCGAGGTCCTGCAGAATCGCGCCGACGCGGAAGATGTTGTGGTAGGAGCCGATGACGACGATCGTCGCCTCGCGCTTCATCACCCTTCTCGCCGCGGCGAGCCAATTGCGGGTGAAGGCGTCGTATTCGGAAAAATCGGCGAACTTGTCCCAGGCGTCGTCGACGGCGTCGACGAGGCTCTGATCCGGCCGGGAGAGCGGGTTCTCGAGCTGCAGGTTGTAGGGCGGGTCGGCGAACACGAAGTCGACCGAGGCCGGCGGCAGCGCTTCCAGTTTCGCCACGCAGTCGCCGACGAGAATCTCGTCCTCCGGCGGCGCCGCTGACACGCCGGGCCATCCGATCGCAGCGACCCCAGTACGCAGAACCTGAAGCTGGGCGGGGCGACCGGACATCCCGGCGCGGGAACGACGCATGAACGCAACCACTTTACACTCGCGCCGGAAACAACGCGCCGGCACGCTTCTTATGAAACGATTCAGGTAAAGGCGGAGTTAGCCCGAAGCTTGCGTCGGCGTGCCGTTTTCGCACGCGTCTAGACACACGAATTTCGATACGATATCAACGAATTCGAAACACTTCGGCGCACCCGAATCAGGGCCGCGGCCGGGGCTCGGAGACATGGAACGAGCGCCGGTGCAGGGGACAGGCGCCGAGCCTCAGGATCGCCTCGCGATGGCGCAACGTCGCATAGCCGGCGTGTTCGGCGAAGCCATAGCCGGGATGGAAGCGGTCGGCCGTCGCCATCAGCGCGTCGCGCGCCGTCTTGGCGACAATCGACGCCGCCGCGATCGACAGCGAGCGGCGGTCGCCGCCGACGAGCGCGTTGGCCGGTGAGACGAGACCGGGCGGGACGTCGCGGCCGTCGATCAGCGCGAAATCGGGACGCGGCGACAGGGCCGCGAGCGCGCGGGCCATCGCTCTCAGCGTCGCGCCGCGGATGTTTAGGGCGTCGATCTCGGCCGCGCACGCGGTCGCGATCGCGACGCCGAGCGCGCTCGCGAGGATCGCCTGGGCCAGCGCCTCGCGGCGCGCCGCGCCCAAAACCTTCGAGTCGTCGATGCCTTCGGGAATCGCCTGCGGGTCGAGGATTACCGCCGCGACCAGCACCGGGCCGGCGAGCGGCCCGCGCCCGACTTCGTCGACCCCCGCGACGAGTTTGTCGCCGAGCGCGAAACGTTCCCGCTCGTGAGCGAAATCGGGTCCGGACGGACAGCGACGTTTCACGAAGTTCCCCAGCGATCGAGTGGCAACGAACGGAGGCTTACGAGTTTCGCGTTCGCAACCCAACGCTTGGCGCGCCCGTTCTTGGACGCGGGGACGGCAGGGCAATCAGCTGAGTGGCGGCAATCCATTCCTAGGCCGTCAAAAGCGAGCGCAGCGAAGCAATCCAGCCCCTCCGCCCCCTTCGAAACCACCGAAGCTAACCCACTATCCCCCGCCGGATATCTCGAGCTCGCGGCCCGCCAGGCATCACACCACGGCTGGATTGCTTCGCTGCGCTCGCAATGACGGCAGAAAGGTTGCGACAAGTTGTTTCACCCGATTGCCCTGTCTTTGCCGCCATCCGCTTTATTCAACGCGGATTTTTGGACTTTCCAGCTGACTATGCTGGGTACGACGGTTCCAGGCGATATCCCAGACATTGTCCCTATCTTCGTCGAAGACGAGGGTTGGATCGGCCTCGGCGGTCCCCCAGAAGCGCTCTTCGATCTCGTGCTCGAGTTGGTCCGATCCCCAGCCAGCGTAGCCGAAGGTGACGAAGACCTTTGCTGGCCCTCGCTTGTCGCCAATGTCCTTCAAGATCGCGAGGCTCGACGTCATCGAAACGTGATCCGTGATGGCGACAGTTTCCGGCCGACGGTAATCGGGACTGTGGATCACGAAGCCGACTTCCGGCTGCATCGGGCCGCCCGAAAAGATTCGGACATTTCCCGTGACGCCGCCGCCCTTTTGGCCGAGCGCCTCGAGAACGCTGGCGAGCGGTTGTTCTCCGATCGGCTTGTTGATGACGATCCCGACGGCGCCGCCGGGACCGTCCTGAACGATCAAGATGACTGCGCGCTCGAAGCGCGGGTCGCCTATCCAGGGCGCGGCGACCAGCAATTGGCCGGCGAGCGAGGGGGGAGCGGGCGCTTCGTCCGGCCCAGGCAACGCCGCCCTGAGGACGACCGTTTGCAGGACGAACGCTGCGACGATGAAGCCGAGACGACGCCACCAAATCGCGGACATGTCTCACCTCAGCGTCTACGGAGCGGAGCGAGAATAGCACGCGGCCAACGCTCTCCAAAGGCGCATTGTTGCGGAGATCGGTTCGCCGCTTATTTTAGGGTCGCTCCTCGAGCATGCCTTCCGCTGGCGGGGCGGCGCGGGATCGTCAGCGCAGGTTCGGCTGCGGTCGGCGCCTGCGCGCGGCTTCGGGGAAGTCGCTGAAGGGCGGGGAGCGGTCGTTGCAATTTGGGGTTTGACGCACCTGTTGCCGTCATTCGGTAATTCCGATCGACTATGTAATCGCCCACGAACTCCAACTCGCCGTAACGCTCGTGACCGTCGCGCTGAGTCCGCGCCATTGGCCGCGTGAGGCCGGATAGGCTCCATTAAATCAAATCGCGGACTGTCGCGAAAACCTCGATTGCTCGATCGCTTTCGCCGGTCCCCCCGACAACCTGTCGTGTCGAGGGACAGCGGGTTTTGTCAGCGGCTGCGGTCGAGCGCGGCAAGGATCGCGCGGCCCATGGCCTCGTAATTGGCGTCGTGGGCGCTGCGCGAGGCCGCGCGCCAGTCCTTCCGGTCGATTTGGCGCAAGTCGAGGCGTCGCCCGGCGGCGTGGCAAAGTTGCTCGAGGAATAGAAGTTGCGTGCGCCCATTCCCCTCGCGGAATGGATGAACGTAGTTTACATCGCCGACGATGCGGCCCGCCTCCGCGGCGAAGTCGGGTAAGCTCCAACCTTCATAGGGCAGAGCGACCGCGATCCGACGCGCGACGTCGGCCATGCCGCGCCCGATGAACCGACGGAACATGAATTGCTGAGCGCCTTTGGAATGCTCCGTCGTGCGGATTTCCCCCGCCCAATCGTACACGTCCTGGAACAGGCAGCGATGGACTGCGCGTAAGTGATCGAGATCGAAACCCCCGCTCGGAACGCCTTCGTCGATCCGCTGGGCGACCATCCTGCGCTCGAAGGCGCCGAGGCGCCCGGCATCGGTTATTCCGAGCTTATTCCGAAGAACCGAAGTCCCGGGATAGACGTAGGGGTCGTCGCTCATTACGCCGCCGGTGCGGCGGAAACCTGGAATTGGGCGAGGATATAGGCGCGGCGACGCTCATGCGACCAACCCTCGCGCTCGAACATTTCGAACATCGCGAGTTCGTCGTCGCTCAACGCATTGCCCTCGATCATTTGCAGGTGCTGAGCTTCCTGCAAACGCTCGGAAAGGCGGCGAGTCGAATGGCCTTCATCCATATCGGAAATCATAGCAAACCTGCCCGAAGAATCCATGAATTTGCAATGTCTCCGGTGGAGCCGTCCGTCGAGGGCCGTCGACACATCACCGCAGTCGCCCCGCTGGTAATCGCGTAGCCGGGACAAATTCGCCAGCGGCGCTATACTGTAGCCGAGGTCGTCGACCTTGGTCGGCGCGTAAGCGCCTCATACTGCACGAGTGTTCCCAGCGGAGGCAGCGAGGTCAGCGACCTCGCCTACAAGGGCGGCCGGGAACCGCCTCACCCGCGCGCCAGCGGTCCGGGACGCAGGCGGTCGAGATCGAAGGCGATCACGTCGCGGATGAGATCGATGAACCGTTCGGCGGCGTTCTCGGCCAGCGCTTCGCCGCGCTCGGGCGTGGCGCGGGAGGCGTCGCCCGCAGCGCCCGGTTCGGTGAGGTCGCTCGCCATCCAGCCGAACCCGATCGGCTGGGTGACGCGAAGCTGCGCGAATTCCTGCTCGATGCCGACGGCCGAACTCTCGAAATCGATCGCCTCGCTCGTCTTCACCAGGTCG
>JBKQKS010000024.1:0-5101 GCA_052147395.1 Roseiarcus sp. | reverse complement strand
TTCACGAAACGAACGCATCGGAATAGACGATCGATGACATTGCTAGGCCGTTCGTCGGCAGCGCCCTTCATAGGCCCGTTTCGTCAAAGCGTGGCGACAGGCGATCCCCCGGGGAAAACGACTTTCGCGGTGCAATTTCTGCGGGCCTTGGAGATCGTGAAATCAGGAATCGCGACGCAATTGCGGGGTACGTCCGCCAACGCCGGGACGGCGCGTGGCGCTCTTTGCGCAGTTCCATGGAACCAGCGCTTGTGAGCGGAAATGACGAGGCCGACTATTCCCGGATAAGAGCGAGGGAGCGCGCGATCGAGGCGGCCGCGCGCGCCTGTCGCGATGACGGCCGGGCGCTGGCCGCGCTCGGAATTTATGTGTGGGCGCTAGCGAACCGAGGCGATGTCGCCGCCGCCGAGCGCGCATTCCTCGACGCCGTGCTCGCCGCGGGCGGCGACTGGGTGGCCGCGAAAAGCACGATAGCCAAGATCGTCGCGCCTCAAACGGATTCAACCTCGAGCCGCGACGACGAAAGCGTCTAGACAATGTGCGAATGGCGTTACCTTCGCGCGAGACGCGGGGAACGTCGTCACACGCGGGGTCACTTATTCGCCAAGCGAAGAAAGAGCGGCGGACCGACGCGGCGGAACGCCTGCGCAGACCGGCGGCAAAATTGCAACGAAGCGAATGTGCGGCGCCCGAGTGACGCCGCGCCGGAGGCGCCAGGGCGCGGAACCGGTTCCTTTGTCCTCGATATCGCCAAAATCATTCCTCGAGATCGAGGCGTTTGCCGGTTTGCGCCAAATGGGCCTTTTTGAACGCCGCGATCGCGTCGGGGCTGATGTCGAGGACGGTGTTGTGCTGGGCGCCTTGATAGCCCGGCGCCGCAGTCTTCGAGATGAGCCCGCGCTCATAGAGAGCCTTGACGATCAGGTCGACTTGCGAGCGATGCGTGCCGACGCTACGCGCGAGACTGCCCGCGGTCGGCGGCTCGCCGCGCTTGTGCTCGGCCAGAATGAGCATGACGAGAGCAAGGTGCTTGTAGCGGGCGACTCCGGTGTCGCCGGGAAAGCGCGAGCGCATTATGGCGCGCGACAGCAGGTGGACGGCGGGGCTCGCTTGCAGGGGCCCAGCTGGGGGACGGGATGCGGGCGATTTTGACATGCGGAAAGGGCGCGCGATCAGGTTCACTTGTGGGTTCGCGCCGCGCCTTTGGCCAACACGTCGGTTGAATTTGTGAATTCCGCGAGCGCAAAAGCCAGGCTTTGGCGACATCAACGGCGAGTTCCACCCAAGGGATACGGCATTGAGCGGGTTCGCGCCAGACTCGATTTTCCCGTTAATCGGGCAAAGCCTACCCCATCGAACGCCAAAATCGCCTCGGAGATCGGGCGCCGGCGCCAGGCGCCCGCGAACTGGAATTCGCAAGGGGAATGCTTGGCCCTCATTTCGCGCTGGATCGGCGCGGAAGGCCTCGAAATTGGTCGATCGTCGGGGGCCGCAAGCAGCGCCCAACGATGCGGTTCTATGGGGAGTGGAAGGGGCCCGGTCGGAAGGCTTCGTCACTTTGAACACCCGGAATACCTGTCTTGCGGGAATGTAAGCGACGATCAATCCGGAAGTTCCCGAGCCGTCCGCCGGCGGACAGATACGCTGTCCACGGCGCGCGGCTCAGCCCCTGGGAGCATCGGGGCGGGAGTCGCGGCGCCACAACGGCTGCCAGATCAAGATCGGCGCAGGTGAAGCCGCCTGGGCGTCAAGCACCAGCCGACGGCAGGAGCCCGGGCGCGACCGGTGTCCTTGCTCCGGTCGGCGCGCCAGCAGACCCAGCAGGGCAGGGCGCGGCCGTGCAGCTGTTGATGTTGGCCTGAATGTTGCTGCCCCAGGAACAAATGGTCTGGCCGTTGCCGTCTTCGGTCCACGAACTCTGGGGAACAGAATATTTGGCGGTTACCGGGTTGGCCCCGCCGCAGGGCTGACCGGCGTTGAGCGCGGCCAGATCGTTCTTGCAGATCACCGATCCAAACTGGACGCAGGCCGCCGCCATGCCCTGCGTCGCGGGCGTCGAGCCGAAGGATTGGCCCGAGGCCGCGGCGGTGGAGATCGTGGCGACGCTGCCGCTGCCGGCGCCGGAATTGCCCGCTTGGGTCGCCCAGATATTGACCTGTTGTTGCAAGGGCAGGGCGAGATATTGCTGCGCGGTGTAGCCCGTGCCAGCGAGATTGCCGCTGCTGAGCTGCAGGACGCCGAAATTGCTGCCGTTGGACGCGCAGGTGTTCCCGCCGGATTCCGATTTGCCGGCGCCGCCCCAGGTGCAAGCGGTCGCCTTTAGAGCGGCGCTAGCCGTCGGAGAGCTGTTGATGGCGTTGGCGATGTCGGTCGAGCTGTAGCTCGCGCATTGCGCCCGCGCGTCGGCGCAGATGATGAGAGACAGCAGCGCGAGGGACGCCCGCGAGGCGAGGATCGTTCTGGAGATCATGATCGGGCTCAGTATTTCAGGGGGATCGGATTGGGATTGACGGCGTCGGCGTTCTCGCCGTCGATGCGCTCGGAAATCGCGAGAGAATGCGCGGCCCGATCGAACGTGATCGCCACGGAATTGTTGGGGGAGGGCGAGCCCCAAGCGCCCGTGGCGTCGATCGGCGTCGGCAGCACGAAGTGTTCGCTCGAGCTTAGAATCGTGACTTCGCCGCGCTGAACGCGCGCGACGCGCATCGGGCAATCGCTCCCGGTTGTCGGTCGCCCGAGCGCGCCGGAGAGATTCTCGCAAAGTGCGTCGTTGACGCTGACGGAGATGACGAGCGTTGCGTCTCCGTCCGTGAAGGTCGCCGCGAAGAACGATGGACTCTTGCCGGCGAGCCGAGCGCGAAGCTCCGGCAGCTTGTCCTTCCAGATCGCCGCCAACGGATTCGACGCGGCGTCGACGGTCGGCGCCAACGTGATGGGTTCGAGCTGTTTCACCTGAAGCGACGTCGACGCATCGGCCGCGTTGGCGGCGAAACTGGCGCCGAGACTGAGAGCGAAAGCGAGGCACGCTGAGGAAATGCGCAAGGTCATTGTTCTCCTGGGGAAGTCCGTTCGCGAGACACTCGGCGAGGCAGGGTCAAGGCCGCGCCTTCGCGCCGCGTCGCGGTCGCCTCGACGCGGCGTGGGAATAGCGTGTTGCGCTGCGACGATTCGATACGGGGCTATGCGCGCTGCCAACGGCGTCAGTCCTTGAGACGGAGATAGGCGCTGCATTCGTCGAGCACTCTGTGGTCGACGATCACGCCGACTTTGATGGAGGTGGAAGCCACGTCGTAGGACATGAAGGCGCCGGACTTGGCGGCGGCAAAACTTGCCGGGCCGGCGGCGGGCGCACTCGCCGCCCGCGACTGCACGAAGCAAGTCTTGGGTTGATTCCTTATGGCGCGCAGCGGTCCGGTCCACAGGACCGTACGGGTCGGGCACTTCAGAATTGCGACCTCGGCGTCGGCGTAGACCGGCGTCGGATCGCAATCGAAATTGACAATGGTGACCGCCGCGATGGTGGGGTCGGAACGGATCGACCAATGGGCTTCGGCGAGAGGCGCCTGCAACCCCGGCGGAATGAGAACGCCATGCGCCCTGGCCGCTTCGTTATTGCGGCCAATTTCCTGACGCCAGATATCGAAGTAGGGCGCGTTGTCGGCGGTCTCTACCGCAAAATCCGTCGAAGTCGTGGGGAGCCAATCGGCGGGATTGGCGTAGGAGCCTGCGAACGCATCGGCGCAAAGAGCGAGGCCGACAGCAAAGCTCGCGCCCGCCAGAGCGCCGACGGATCGAGCCACAATCCTGGCGCTGGCGCCTCCCGCGCCCTTCAGCATGAAGCGCCTCGACGACGAGCCGCTCATTGCGTCAGCGCAAAGCTGAATTGCTGCACGCCGTTCGCCGTCGTGATGTCGACGGAATAGGGCGTGGGATTGGCCGGTCGCGCCGAAATGCTGAGGCACTGAGACCCCGACTCCGCAACGCTCTGGCACCCGCCGCTCATACCGGAGGGCGAAACAATCGGCGTGCCGCAAGAACCGCCTGCCGAATCGGCGGCATAGGACGAGCCGCTTCTCGAAGTGACGAGCGAAACCGCCGACGAACCCGCGGGACAGGCCGCGTAAGGGTTGTAGCTGACGGGCGAGACGTTGGCGGCATCGCATACCGGCCAGGAACCGCCGCTGTTCAGGATGCTGAAGAGCTGGCTCATCACCGGACCGCAATAGGGAACGCCCATCCAGGAGGGATTCGACGACAGTGCGCAAAGCAGAACCTTGCAAGCGAATGAAGCGTCTTGCGCCTTTGCCGGCGCAGACGAATCGAACGCAGCGAAGGCGCAAAGGGAAGCGACGGCGGCGGCGCGGAGATGGCGGAATATTGAGATCACGTTTCCTGTCTCTCGTTCAAAACTCGGGATCGCGAATGGCGGCTTGACGAACGTTGTAGCACGCTATATTTCGTCGTTCAACCTCACGGGAACGATGCAATGCGCGCGACGCACATTCTCCTTTTCGCAACCCTCGCCGCGGCGGCTCAGCCCGCCAACGCGGCGGAGCCGGCGGATTGTCCGCTCACGTCGGTAGACGCTTCGAGCGTGCGCGGCCTGATCGAATCAGAGGCCAAGCGCCAAGGCGTCGACATTGAGCTGGCGTTGGCGATCGGCGACCAGGAAACGCGTCTCGGCGCCCACATCAAACCCGACAAGGCGACGGACAAGGGCGCGCGCGGCGTGATGCAGTTGACGCCGGAGACGGCCAAGCGGTTCGGCGTGAAAGACGTCTGCGACGTCACAGACAATGTCAGAGGCGGGATCGCTTACCTCAAGCAATTGTCGGCGGAATTCGGCGGCAACGTTCTGCTCGTCGCCTCCGCGTATAACGCGGGCGAGGGCCGGGTCATCGACGCCAAGGGCGTCCCGCCAATTTCTGAAACGGTGCGCTACGCCGCCGCCGTCGCCAATGTCTATTACCACTTCGACAACACGCTGCGCGGCGGCGCCCGCGCTGCCGCATCGGCGGCGCTCGACAATGCCGCCGAACCGGCGGTCGCGCCGCCGGATACGCCGCCAAAATCCGGGCAGAGCTGGATCGGCGGCTCGGTT